>NZ_KV788578.1:0-21847 GCF_001807345.1 Dermabacter sp. HMSC06F07 | reverse complement strand
ACGTGTCCACGATTTGCGGGTAACCCCAGTACATCCAGGTCAGCGAGACTTCGGGGCCTTTAGGCCAAGGCAGGTCAGGAACCGTCGGACCCCATGCCGCGCACATGCGCGGCGCAAACCCTGGCAAGAAGGCGCTACTTCGGGGTGCGGTCGTGGTCGGGCAGTTCTGCGGGAGGGCTCGGGTCACGGGTCTGGCTCCAAACTATCGACCCACCTTGAGCATTGCACGCACTCTCTTAGGGTGAACACATGACGATCAAATCCTTGACGGAATTCCTCAAGACAGTGCCCGAGGGCCCGAAGCGCGATCGCATGGTCGAAGTACTCGACTGGGTGACGGCCACCTACCCCGAGCTCGAGAGGCGAATCGCGTGGAACACGCCCATGTTCACGCATCACGGAACGTTCATCGTGGGATTCTCGGCAGCAAAAATGCACATGTCGGTATCTCCCGAAAAAGCCACGATGGATCACTTTGAGGAGTACATGGAGAAGAGAGGAACCGACCGCACTGCGATGCTCGCCCGCCAGCCTTGGAGCAAACCCTTCGACTACGAGCTGCTCACGGAATTCATCGACTACCAGATCGAATCGAAGAAGAACGTAACGAGCTTCTGGAGGCCCTGAAGGCCTCGAGGCCTAGCACACAGTTCTTGCGCTCAGCGCAATTTTGAACGATAGAGTGACGACATGGATAATGCCACGATCGGCGCCGCCGTCGGTGCTTGCATTGATGACTCAGGGCATAGCCGCAAAAAGGTTGCCGAAGCCGCACACATGCAGGCTTCGGCACTCACACGCTCAATCCAAGGCGAACGCACTTTCAAGGCGGTTGAACTCGCCTGGATTGCAGATTTCCTCGGGCTCAGCATCGACGCACTTATTGGGCGTACCTCGCTGCCATTCGCCGCAGCCGCACGCGCTGGGGGAAGTGTGAACGCTCATCTCGACCCCGAACTGGGCGAGAAAGCCTTGAAACTCTATGAGAGACGGCTCGGGCTCGCAGAGCTGGGAGTTGGCAGCGTACTTTCTTTTCCGGTAATCCCGCCGCAATCATCCCCGGAACGAATTGCCGGAATTGTCGTCCAACATATTCGTCAGTTCGTTGGCGACAGAATTCTCGGCGAAGTGGATGAACTGGCAAACGCGATCGAGGAAGCGTTCGGCATCGACGTGTGGGTGACGTCGCTGCCGAAGGGAATCGATGGCTACTGCATTCAAGCGCGAAGCGAACAGGTTGGCGCAATCATCGCGAACTCGACCAACAGCCCACAGCGGATTCGCTTCACAATCGCGCACGAGCTCGCACACTTGGTATGCGAACACAACACCTCTCACCATCGAGACGTCATCGACTACGACAGCGCTGACCCCATTGAACGGGTCGCAAATGAAATCGCGAGTGCCATTCTCATGCCTCGCGACAAGCTGGTTGATCGTGATTCCTGGTCACCCGAACAGCTCTCGCACGAGGCCTACCGCTTCCGCGTCGCACCCATCGCGCTTGCGGCGAGAGTTCACAGCAGGTTTCACGTTCAGCAGCTGCCCACCCTCGCGGGGGCGTGGCCGGACCCGCCCCTCTGCATGGAGCCCTATAGTGCGTGGCGCGAACGCAACTGCCAAGAGAGAAAGCCGCGACGTCTCCTTCACGACCTCGCCCTCGCCTACTGCGAAAAACGCACCACCATTAGGCCTTTCGCTGATCTCGCCGGTATCGCCGACATGGACGAGGCGCGCAACGCTGCACGCGCGAAAGTTGCGATCGCCGCGTGAGCGCTCGGACGATATTTCCCGACACAACGGTGGCCGTGACGTTTGCTTGCGTCCGGCGCACTGATCTCCTCGTCACGTGGCTACGCAATAGGGGTGCGCAATGCGAAGGTATCGAGAAGGAACTTCGCGACTGGGAGAGCACCTTCGATTCAGTTGCACAGCTTCGCGAGGCGCTCGGAACACCAATTGAACTCACGAACGATGAAGAAATTCAGGCCCTGAAAATTCGCGTATCTGTTTTCGGTGGAAGCAGCGCCAAACCGAAACAACACCTCGGCGAAGCCATGACTCTCACACTCCTCCAACGCGCTGAATTCATGCAGGCCACATGGGTGTCAGACGATCGCGAATCGCGGGAATTCGCAGAGTTCCAAGGCATACGCTCGATTGACACTGTAGAGATCCTCAAGGAAACCATCGCCGACGGAGACCTTAGCCTCGATGAGGGCTGGTCTTTATGGAATGAGATGCATCAGCATCCGAAAGCGAGCTGCGCGGCGCCGACCTCGAAAAACGACCTCCTCAATTAAAGCTCGAGCCGCCGCCCCTCCCAATGTTCGATGAGCCAGCGGTCGTGGCTCGCAATGATGAGGGTCCCCGACCATTCATTGAAGGCCCGCTCGAGCGCTTCAACGGTGGCGAGGTCGAGGAAGTTGGTGGGTTCATCGATCACGAGGAACGACGGCGCCTCGGCAAGCGCGAGAGCAAGCTGGGCGCGTCGTTGATTGCCCGCCGAAAGCTCTTCGATTCGTGTGTGCCACATCGAGGGGTGGAGCATTCCGGCGCCGCGCTCCCCTACCCCCTCAGTCCATACCTCGCGCGTGAAACCGGGGTCGAAGACGCGCGGCAGTCGCTGCGGCACAAACCCTACGGGGCGATCGCTCGAAATACTGCCGCTCGCCTCTGCTCCTTCGGGCGGGGCTCCCGACGCAATCCAGTTAAGGAAGGTTGTTTTCCCTGCGCCGTTGCCGCCGGTCACGAGTAGGTGCTCCCCGCGCGAAAGATCGAGGGTGAGCGGCGCTAAGCGCCCGTGCACGGCGGCTTCACGCGCCGAAAGGGCGAGACCAGTGGCGTGGTTTGCGGGCGCCAGTGGGAACGTCAAACTGTAGGAACGGGGCCGACGGACCTCCCGCTCCTCGAGTGCCTCTAGGCGCCTGTCGTCACTTCGCTTCCGCCGCGTGGAGGTTGCCTGCGCACGATCGGCAAAAAACTTTTTCGCCTTTCCTTCAGCCTCCGAGAGCCGCACCCCGCCGCGTGCGATCGATTGCGCGGCATTCCTGTGTGCACAAATCTCCCGCTTTTCGCTCTGCTGCTCGGCGTGGATGTCGGCATGCGCCCGGTGAGCCTTCTGCTTCGCCTCGAGGAACGCCGAGTACGCGCCATTGGTGCGATACACGCCGTGCAGATCGTGCCCTTCTGCCGTTGCAAGGGCCTGCCAGGTCGCGACGTCCAGGTCGTAAATCGCGGTCGCCGTCTCCTCAATGAATGCGCGGTCATGGCTCGTCATCAGCACCGGCCCTTCCCACGCGCGAATCGTATCGGCGAGGAAGGCCACGCCTTTTGCATCGAGGTGGTTGGTGGGCTCGTCAAGAACGAGCACCTCCGGCTTCGCTATGAGCACTGCCGCAAGCGGGAGGCGCCCTCGCTGACCTGGCGAAAGAGTGTCGACATGCCGAGCCCGACCCTCACCGGCGAGAATACCGAGGCCAAGACCTGCAAGGGTCTCGTCGATGCGAGCGTCAAGCGACCACACTTCGCGCGCTGTCATCTGCGCGAGTAGAGCGTCGTACTCGCGGGCATCGTCGGAGCTTTCACCCCCGCCCGCTGCCATGCGTGCCGTGACCCGTTCAAACTCGGTGCTGAGAGCGCGCACGGGTGCGAGGGCTTCATCGAAATAGTCGCCAACGCTGCCCGGAAAGTTTTCTGCCGACGGAGGCTGGCGAGCGTCGGACCCCATTCCTTCCCACGCGACCGCGCCACTATCCGGGCGAAGTTCCCCGAGCGCGAGCCGCAAAAGCGTCGTTTTTCCGCAGCCGTTCGGGCCCACCAGGAACGCACGCTCGCCTGCCCCCACCCGAAAACTGACTCGGTCAAGGAGGGGGCGCGACGAGAACGAAAACGACACCGCATCGAACACAAGTGCAGGCATCGCACGCTCCTCTCCCCAGGCACAGCTGCCCCAAACCCTACTTTGCTAGCCTCACACTCGTGAATCTCAAGTATGAAACCCATCACGTCACAAGCGCCGACCCGAACGACAACCCCTGGTACCCCGCATGGCTCACCGCCGTCCAGCAGGGCTTTCACGACCCCTACCCTTCGCAGAAGTTTCTCGAACATCAATTGAAGATTGACGCGGAGCGTCAGGCGACCGCGCGCACCGTTCTCGATTCCGAACGGCCCACCTACGGCCTCGGCAACGACATTCCCGTCGCCACGTTCATGGACTGGAAAGGCTCACTCAACGTTGGCGGCAAGGTCATCGACTGCCACCAGATCAGCGAAGTCACCGTGCTCGCCTCCCATCGCCGCCAGGGCATCGCCACGACCCTCATGACGGAATCGCTCAAGGACGCGAAGGAAAAGGGGCTCGCGGTTGCGGCCCTCACCGCAACCGAAGCAGCAATCTACGGGCGTTTCGGTTTCGGCCCCGCGATCTTCAGTACCTCCGTCGAGCTGCACGCCGGCTCGGGCTTCAGCGTGTCCGCGCCCATCAAAGGCAGGTGCGAATACATCGACGTCACCCAGCTCGCGGAAGCCTCCCGCCACGTCTTTGAGAAGTTCCACGCGCGCCAAACCGGCTCCATCAGCCGCTGCGCGCCCGAGATGGAAATCCGAAACGGCTCGATCGACAAGCCCACGCGCGAAACGAACAACAAGACCCGCGCGATCGGCCACTGGAACGAGAAGGGTGAGCTCGACGGGTACGCGACATGGCGCCTTGAGAGCCGCGGCGGCGCCCTCGACGTCATCGACTTCGTGCCCTGCACAACCGACGCAAGCATCGCCATGTGGGAGTTCCTCGGCTCCCTCGATCTCGTGCGCCGCGTGCGCTTCGATAATGCCCGCAACGACGAGCACCTCCCGTGGGCTCTCGCCGACCGCCGCCGCTACCACATCAACGAGCACAACGACTTCCTGTGGCTGCGCGTGATCGACCCGGCCGCGCTGCTTGAAGCCCGCAACTACTACACCGAAGGTGACATCACCTTCCGCGTGGTGGATTCGATGGGGTTTGCCGACGGCACCTGGCGCCTCACCGTTCAGGATGGCAAGGGCACGTGCGAGCCCTATGAAGGAGAGCCGCAGGTGGAGATCGATGTTCCGGCTCTCGGCTCGACTCTCCTTGGCGGCGTCAACATCCAGGCCCTCGAAACGGTGGGCTGGGTGCGCGGCGACGAGGACGCGGTCGACAAGCTCGGCATCCTCCTGCAGCGCCGCCGCGAGCCGTGGTGCGTGACCTACTTCTAAACAATGTCGACGCCGCCTCATGCTGCGGCGCAAAAGCCCTGGCGTACCTTAGCGACCTTCGGTGAGCTTGTGCGCCAGGGCTTCGTCTTCAAGCTCCGCGGCGAAATGGACTGTTTTAAGGATGCTGCCAAAGACTCGAAACCGGCAGAATGTGGAGGGGGACTTCTCCGTTTTTCATGGTGACTGCGCGCGTTCCCGAGTACAGCACCACGCGCGCCGCGACTCTGTCCTTGAAGGGAGCTGACCCCACATCAAGGTTTTTCCACGCGCGTTCCGTCACGGTTTCGGCCGCCTTCACTTCGATGAGAATCAAGCGAGAATCGGCAAGTTCAACAACAACGTCGATCTCCCGATCTCGTTCGCGATAGTGGTGGAGGCTGAATCGCTCCCGTGACCAGGTCGATTGCGCGCGCAGCTGCTCCCCCACAAACGACTCAAGTGTTGCCCCGAAAAGCTCCGCGCCTCCCGCGACGCGCGTCTTTTCGAGCGTGAGCCCCGACAAAAACGCGGCAAGGCCCGAATCAGCCACGGCGACTTTCGGGCGCTTGACCACGCGATTCGTGAAACCCACTCCCCACCCGGGCGTGACATCAAGAAGGTACATGCGCTCAGCGAGAGCGAGATAGTCCCCGAGTGCCGTCTCGCCAATCCCGAGAGCACGTGCCGTTTTCGCCTTCACGAGTTCCGATTGGCCCTGCTCCGCGACGTGCCGCAAGAGTGCTCGCAACTGGGAAGGGAACTGGCCTCCCGCGAGCTGAGGCGCATCGTGTTCGATGAGTGAAGTGACATACGAATCGAACCACCGTGCTTTGCGACGCTCCCCTTCACGCTGCACGGGAAGCGGGTAGCCGCCGGCGAGGACCATGACTCGAAGCTCATCCCCGCCGCAGTACGAGACCTTGCCAGCATTTGCTCCCGCTGCGCCATCAAGAATCCACGAGACCCAATCCTCGGGCTCTGGCCGTTCCATAGTTTCGCCCGGCGTAAGCGGATACACGCGGAGAAACTCCGCGCGACCCGCGAGAGAATCAGAGACACCAGGGGTGCGCAGCAGATCGGACGACCCGGTGATCGCGAATCGTCCCGGGCGTCGGTCGGCATCGATCGTGCGTTTCAACTCAAGTGCGAGTGCCGGAACTCGCTGCGCCTCATCGACCACAAGAGTCTTACCTTGCGCCTGTTGTAAAAACGCTGCCGGGTCCGCTTCCGCGAACGCTCGCTCAAGCGGATCATCGAGGGTGACCATATGAGCGCGTTGTGGATCAACAGCCTGCCCCACGAGCGTTGATTTCCCCACCTGGCGCGCACCCTGCACAACGAGCAGAGGCGAGTCCTCGAGGATCTCCCGCGCAATCGACACCGCATGTCGGGGAATGTGGGTGTTTACCGAGTTCATGCGCTTATTCTATGCTCCTCCACGCAGAAAAAGCGAGGATTTGCCACCCCATTTCCAGGGATTTGCCACCCTACGCGCGGGGATTTGCCACCCCATTTCCGGGGATTCGCCACCTCGGTTCGGCACCACCGATCACGCGTATTAAGGCATGAAGAAACCCCAGGCCGGCTCTAGCCGACCTGGGGTTTATGTGCGGACGCCGGTGGGCTCAGGTCGAACACGTGGAAGCGGTTGGAGCGACTGAATGTCGCGTGGGGGCGGCGGGCTCGGGCATTGGAATACGAGGAGCCATGCGCGGTGGAACCCGAGTCTGGGGGGCTGAACCCAACGAGGCGGTCTCGAAGACAACGCACCGAGACCGAAGTGGACGCGATCCGAACCACCCGCACTAACGGATCGGGCAGGACCTCGATTTGCCGCCGGTTCGACGCCCACCGAAGGACTGTGTGGACGCATGCCAAGGACATGCTGCGTTATCCAAGCGAGCGCTGGCCCCTTATCGACGGGCTAGCGCTCGTTGCGAACCGGGGTCTACGGCCGATACAGGATCGCACCCGGAGCAACAGGGGGCAGTCGATTACACGGTAGCGACAGCAAGACAGCGACATCTCCGATCGAGTAGCCAAATACTTTCAGCGAAAGACTCACTGTGGGACGATCAGAACATGAGCAGCAAGTTCGAGGTTCTACCGGCGAAACAAGGCTCGCTTTCACTATTCACTCGATGAACAACCACACCGTCTTGTACGCCTCATCGAGCGCGGAAGCACTTCGCCTCGACAGCAAAATGTCGGCGAGGGGATTCGTGTGTTGCATCGCGAAACGACTCGCGGACTTGCCGAGGGCGGCGTGGAGTACGCCGACTTACGGTGGGCCTGACTCCCCGAGCGATGCATGCGGAGTTTGCTTTCGTCTTCGACTCTACCGCTGCCGGGAGCGACCTCTATGGTTTGGAATTCTCGTAGTCTTGGTTGTCTGCGCTCTGGCGTCACGGACCTCAGCGGACTGCGATAAGCCAGGGCGACATCCTCAACGCGCCGCTCGGTTGGGTGTGGAAGGAACTGGACGAGCACCTGGTCCGCACGAACGACTTTCCTCGATTGGCCACTGAGCAGTACTACGTCCCTATCTCACGAACATGTCGCGAACACAGGTCCGCGCGATGGACGCCGCGTTGCGAAACTCGACGGCCCCGTACTTGGGAACATCGACTGCTCGACATGGACTCCACTCAAGTCCTTCATGCTGCTTCCGCAGTACGCGATCCGCGACGGCGATGCGCTCGTCGTTCCAGAAGACGAGGGCGGCTCACCGCATATCACCCTGCCCCCAGGGGCCACGATTTCCGGCTCGTCGGAGTTGAGCAGACGCTCTACGGCGTGGTATTCGACCACCGCATGGACAACGGCGTACCGGAGTGGGCCGACGAGGACAGTGCGCTCACTCTGACCGCGCTTGGTGGCGCGCAGAATTCGCTGAGTGAATTAAAACTTGATCTCGACTACCGACGATATATCTACGTGACGAGCGAGACCCATGGTCACGGAGCCTCGCTTCGCAAAGCCGGGCTCGATGGGATAGACCCTGAGGAGCTTGCGCGGGCCATTGAGGCCAAGATCCGGAGCGGGCTCATATTCAACCTACGCTTCGTCCTTGGGACCCGTGAAGACGAGCCCGCTCCTGAGAACGACGCGCTAATGTTCACGGTCTAGGTGGAGTTCCCCGACGACACAGGCTCGGTCCGCTGTTAACAGGTCGGGGTTAAGTACTCCCCGACAAGTCACTCGGAAGAAGTGGTGACGTTTCACGAGCCAATCGTGCAAACCGCCGCGCCACCGCATGGAGCACAAGAGGCACCTCGTTACTTCTTCCGTAGGTTCAGGTTAAAGCCCCCGCAGGGGCACCGGAGTTCTTCTTCCTTTCCTGGGATGCCGAGAACGTAGATCCACCCGTCGCACGCATCGTTGCTACAGGTGAACATTTCGAGGAACTGCTTGCAGGCTTCAACGACCGGCGCGAAGTCTGCTTTCGTCATGGTTGCCCAGTCGTTGTTGTGGACTAAGGCGTTGATTGCCCAGTTTTCTTCGTCCTGGGCGAGTATTGCCGTCGCTCGCTCGTTTTTCAGCTCTTCAACTTTTTGCTTCGCGGCGTCGTTGTTCCATGAGTTCGCTGAGGCGGTGGCCTTTTTGAGCAGATCTCTGTGCCGGCCTTTGACTGCCGAGAAAAAAGATGAGAGGTCGTAGTTGTTATCGGCGCGGAACACGACCTGGCCTTGGATGCTCGCAGCTATATCAGCCAGCGACGACTCCAGATTGCGTCGCAGTTTATGCGCCGCGCCAGGAACATCGTCACTGGCAAGGTCGGTTTCGATCTGACTCCAGAAGTCGCCGCCTTGACCATAAAACGGCCCCCCATCGACGGTCCAGCCGTGGAATCGAGCGAGCGAGCGTCGAGCTATGAGACCCGAGGACTGCATCTGGCGCGCCCAAACCTCATCGTGGGTCGTCATGATGAACTGGACGTCAGGGAAGACGTCTTTGAGCAGCTTGCAGAACTGTCGGCGGTGGTTAGCGTCCACGGAGGTCACGACATCGTCGAGAACGGCAAGCCGGAAGTCCGATTTGAGGAGCTGCCTGATCAAGGCCAGGTAGAGGCAGACCCCCATCCCGTCCTGGTGACCTTCGCTGTGGTAGGCCATCGGTGGGAACATGCCGAGCCCGTAGAAGTCGACTTCGAGGTCGAGCTTCCCAGCGGTGGGTGACAGCCCTGCCTTGAAGGATGATTCGTCATCGGAGTTGATCTGCCGATAGAAGTTACTGAAGTCGGTCTCGACAGTCTTGTAGAGCGTCGTCAGTGCCGCGTCTGCCACAGAGTTGTACTTCTCGTAGACCTCGTTCGCCACTTTGTGAGCTGCGGTTGCCTTCGTTGCTTTCGCTCGCGCTTGGCGTAGTTGTGTCCAACGGTCTTGGGCGACAGTGAGGAAGGTTCGTGCGGCCTCAGTCGCGGTCTGGTCTGGCTGTGCTTCGATCGTCGCCTGAAGCGTCTTCAGCCCATCAGCGATCGGCGACGGAGCGGCCAAGGGATCGGTGGTGATGCGCTCGGACTCATCGCGTATGGACTCGATTGTCGCCAGCTTCGCCTCGAACGCGGCGAGGTCGTTTGACCAATCCAACAGGGACGTCTGCAACGCAGATTGTCCCAACGTGACGGCGTGCGGCTGTGCTGCATGGATCAAGAACCGAACGCCGCGAAGCTGCCCAGTCACCTTGCCCGCCGCGGTCTGGATGCGCTGCTGCAGCTTCGCGGCTGTCTCGGACCGAACGAGCTTATCGTTCAGATGTTGTCGCAACGATGCGACGTCGGGCCACTCCAGGTCGCACAGTGGACAGACGTTACTGATCACTAGTGGCAGGCCAGTCTCGACCAGTTGTCGGTGCTTTAGTGATTCGAGGATTGCGGGATCGGCATCGAGATCGCTCAACGCCGCGCCCAGGTCATTCGCTGCGTTGTCCAGTTCTTCATGCTCGGCCATGTACCTGGTAATGGCCTCAATGTCCCGGATGGCAGAAGCCCGGTTGAAAGCGCTTTGACTGTCTTCGGTTTTGGCTCCGGCGCTAAGGTCAGTCTCAAGGTTGACTGCTGGGAGGGCTCCCACCCCAAGCACTTCACGCCTCTTGTTGACCGCCACCGTGACCTCGCTCGACAGTAGGTCGGTGATGTCGAGACTGCGTTTGACGGCATCCTCTGCGGACTTGACGGCGTCGCCCGCGCTCCTTGCAGCAGCGTTAGTCTTGTTGCGGGCCGTGTTGAATAGACGACGAATCTCGTCGATACGGTCAAGCTTAAGAAGAGCCTGCACCTCTTGCGCACGTTTCCCCGGCTCGGCGTTGACGTACTTAATGACTTCACGTCGCGTCAGGATCAGCTCAGGATGGCGGGCAGCCCATTCCACGGCTGCGACGAATTCGGGAGTCTTGGGCTCCAGGGTGAACTGGCCTGCAGTCTTCACACTGCGAGTAAGAGTGCCTGTCTGTCCGCTGGCTAGGTGTGTGAAGGTCAACGTGACGCTAGCAGCGGCTGGGTTGTCACGCTGGTGCACATGTGGTGCGTGCTTCGCGATGGAAATGCCGCCCGTGCCGGGTCCGCTGAGGCGAGCGACGTTGCCCGTCAACGCGAAGTCGATGGCGTCTACCACTCCGCTCTTACCCGACCCGTTCGGCCCGACCACGACGAAAGACTTGCTGCCCATGTCGAGATCGAGGTCGCGGATGCCTCGGAACTCTTTTATACGAAGCTTCTGAACCTGGATCACAGCATTGACTCGCCACTTGCATCAGTGTAGAGCGCCACAAGATGGTCAGACTTCGGCAGCTTGTCCGCCGCCAGCAACACACCAAGACTCTCGGCCACCTGACGCGGCACATCATCAACTGCGGTCAACTCAACTAGAAAGTCTCTCAAGACCTCCGATTCGATACCAGCCACTCCACGCCCTTTGCTTGCGATCTCGGCGGAAACTGGACCGCCTGTTTGCTGCTGATGGCAACACGATGCTACCGCAGGGATACCGCTGAGTATGAGTCAACGCACGTTTCTCTTTCGGTGTGGGGGAACTCCACCACCAGCACACGTGCACCGCTGCCGCGGACTCGCCTCCCCCAACGGGTAAGCATCGGGAACCGCACGGCCCCATTGCAGGGATCGGTTTACGCCCGGGCGTCGCGCGCCATCGATAGAGCGCCGCGGCAACCCCGCTCGGTGCCACCTACCTCGTAGAGTTGGATCATGATCACTGAACGTTCGCACGTGTGGCGTTTTGACGAGCGAGGTTGACGAAGGGAGAGCCCATGGAGCAATCACTATTCTTCCGAGTGCGCCTGGAAGCAACTAATTTGGAAGCCATGGCGTCCCGCTGTCGATGTCGCCAGCGCGGGTTTCGATCCTCCCCTGGCAGTCCTATCGACGACGGTGGTGAGGGGGCTTGATCGTCGTCGACGGACGGACCGATCGAGAGAAGCTGATCGAGTTGCTCCAGGCACCCGAGCAGACACACTTGGAATTCAAGTCAGAACTGGACTTAATGACCACGCGAGATGAGTTGAACTTCGTCAAGGACGCGGTCTCGATGGGCAACCGACCGCCTGGCGGCTACATCCTGGTCGGTGTCAATGACGATGGCACTTTGGCTCTTTCTGCCGGCACGATTGCCGATCGAAGTCGCTTCGATAGTGCCCGATTGGGCGACACGATCAGGAAGTACATCGAAGGCGAGGTTCATGTGATCTCGCAGATTCACGAGATCGATGGACATGAGGTCGTCATGATTTATCTTCCGCACCACCGCGATGGGCTTCCGGTGCCGATGGGCAAGCTGGGACAATTCCAAAGCCAGAACGGCAAGCAGGTTGTGGTTTTCCGTGAAGGAGACGTTCTTGTTCGCGAAGGGGCCAAGAACACTCCGCTTCGCCACGCGCACTGGAACGATCTGCTGAGCTTCCGCGACCAACAGCTACGCGAGGAAACCCGCATACATGTCGACTCGTTGATCGCCAACTTAGCTACTGCCATGCGGGCGGGAGGATCTAAGCCCGTCCTCGCCCCTTTGTCCGTTGGGATGGCGGACGACGCTTTCGGCGAAGCCGTGGTGTCACATTTAGAGTCCGCCAACGACCTCCAACTACGCAAATTCCTCACACAGGCCGCCGCGCTGGTGAGCAATCCTGTTGAACACCGGGCGGCTCTGGCCAAGATAACCATCCTCGCCGCTGACGCGATGTACTTCGAACGCGACGACATTGCCGGTAAAGCCGTCGATAGTCTCTTCGACGCCTACGCCAAGCTCGCTCAAGGAGAGGCCGCCGTACGACTCGACATCATCACGCGTGTGTATGTCCTTGGCAGTCTTGCCGTCCGCCTTAGACAGTGGACCGTTGTTCACAACCTTGTCCTTCGCCCGTACCCGACCAACGGTGACGCCTACATTTATTCGTCCTGGATCAGACACGGACAAGTCGGCGCCAGCCGTGCAGACCTCTTTCCAAAGGACAGGGGCGGCATGATGATCTCTGCGGCGCGTGTACTGATGAGCGAGCACCAGGCCATGCGTCCTGATATACCCGACAGCGCGGTGCCAGACTCCAGCGATCTCACGCACAACGACGCGCTCTTCAACTCGCTCTGCCAGTTCGACATTCTGTACTGCTTGATTGTGGTCGCCGAGGGCCAGCATCACGGAAGCGCATATCCGGCGGCATCCGCGATGAACCAGAAACGGGCTGATCCAGCATTTGAGGTCGTCGCAAGCGATCCGGACGCGCGTGCTGCAATGTTCCCCACTTCTGACGCGCGCAAAATTGCGGAAACGATGACACAGGTATTCACCAGCGCGGAACGCGAATCGTTTGGCTTCGGCGGGTTTTGGTGGTCTCTACCTCCGAGGGCGCAGCGCTTCATCGACAACCAGTTGGGAGAATGCACATGAGCACCCCCTTGCCACCGTAGGCGATGCTCGCGACGTCCATGCATACACAGCCCGGCGTGTCCACCGACACCGGTGTTCCCGCTGGATGCCGTCAACAAGTGGGGGATTCAGTGACCGCTCTCGACGAGCCTTATCGCCTGCACGGCTGCGGTCGGCCGTGTTAACGGTCGGGAACTCATCGGTGATTCCACTCATACGCTTCATTCGCGCGAGGTCGCCAAGGCGCGCTAGCGCCGCGACCTCCTAGTCGAAGCCGTCGCCCGCGGTTTGACCACCGTCCCAACGCCGAAGCGTCCCTCGAGACCGCCGGGCGTTCCACGTCCTTCATACTGCTGCCCAACGCCTACTGCGTAGGACAGGTCCGCTACCAAGACGCCGTGCATCCCGGTGTGCTCGAACCCATCGGCGACCCCGAGACCTGGCAGCGCGCCCAGACCTTCCTGGACACCGGTGCTACGGCGTCGGAACGTCGCCGCAAACGAGAGCACTACCTAAAAAGGGACTCTTATTGGGGCAGCTGCCAGTCCCGCCTATTACTCGGCTACACCAGTAACAAACAAGACATACGCTACGCCCACTACATCTGCACCGGCCGAGCCACGAAGTGCACCATCTGTACACGTAAGGCTGCGCCCGTCGGCGTAGCTGGGCAGTTCGTTGCCAAAATTTCTACCAACACACCACCATCACCCCGAGCAGCTATACGCAGCTCGCAAGCAGGTCGAGGCCGCATTCGATCGACGCTTTGTCGAGCACTCCCGAGCCATCGCCTTCGACACCATCAATCGACACCAAGACCGCATCCGGGTTGTCACGAACGACGTCAGTCGACGGCTGGATACGGAACGACGCGACTGCGAAGGCCTCCGGGGATACCTCGCCACCGGACTACGACTACTCGCCGACTGCGCCACTATGTACGAGCGCACGGAGGACCACGACAAACGCTTCGCCAACCAAATCTTCTACTAGCGCATCGCTATCACCGAAGATAAAAAGCGGCGATTCAGCTCAACGAGCCGTTCGCCGCCCTCACACCCACATCTGCCGATGTCAGGTGATCTAGTACGCCTGATCTGGTGGAGCTAACGGGACTCGAACCCGTAACCCCCTGCTTGCAAAGCAGGTGCGCTACCAATTGCGCCATAGCCCCCGGTATGTCAGCGGGTCTGCTCCTCGGCGTCTTGCCAAAGATCATCTCTCAACTGTTTTTGTTCAACTTTCCGCCAGGCAAAAAGACCGACGGCGGTGGAGGCGATGAGCAAGAGAAGTGCGCGTAGATACTTCACGGTGCCTCCGTTCGTTGAGTGGGCCTAGCTGGACTTGAACCAGCGACCTCTGTCTTATCAGGACAGCGCTCTAACCGACTGAGCTATAGGCCCTCCTGGAGCAACGTACGTAACTCCAACGAGGAAACACTCTAGCCTAGTTCAGGCCCCTCACACAAACGCTTAGTGCCACGTGTAGGGCACACCACACGGCGCGCCCATCGGGCACCGACCATCAGGCGCGCTTCTGCTCAGGATCGGCGTTCGCGCGGATCAACCGGAGGCTCGTCATGATGCCCTCGACCTCCGTTTCAGGGAAGAGAGTATCGAAGGGGTGCGGCCGCCGTCGGGCACCACAAAACCCGCGAGATTCCGACGCTTGCTTTTTGCTCGGCAGGCTGCCACGTGTGAGCGCGTCGTGGGCAGCTTCGACACTGTGTCGCCAAATCTAGCCCTGTGAACGAAAGCGGCTCACGAATAGAGGTGCGGCGTTCTGGGGCGCGTCAATGGGCTCGTGCTGACGCAGTCGCATAAAGCACGCCCCAAGGGAGCACCCGTTGCGTTCTGATGAAGCCGTTCCCGCACGAGAACACGCACACCCATCCCATCATCTATGGCGTAGTAGCGGGGCTGTTTGCCGTCTCCGTGGAGAGGGCGTGCATGAGAGGTGTCTAGTTTTTGAGGTGAAAGGCTTGGCGCCGAGCGGCGCCGAGCGTAAACTGGTGTCACAACGGACCGGCTACCGGTACGTTGCCTGCCGAAGGCCCCACGATTGTGGGGCCTTCGTTATTTTGGGGGTACCAGATGCTGCGCTCTGAAGTGGAGGAGTATATGAGCTGCGCGAGTCGGTCTGTGACGGCTTGGGCTTTTGGGTGCTGTGTTTGGCCGGGTGTAGCAGTGCGGCGGTGTATGTAGGTAGCCATGTCGACAGCTTGCAGTCCGGTAGAAAGCCGGGCGTTTGCGAAGTTGATGGGAGGTGATATGTGTTCAAGTTGGCTGGTTCGGTAGCCCCCTGTGCCCAGCTCCTGGTGGACTCTAAACTGGGCCTGGTGTTGGTCTTGGGTGGCAATTTCGTCGGCAACGATGATTGTTTCCGCGGTGGGGCTGTTAAGTCGTGTGTAGTCGTTGATGCGTTCGAGCAGCTGGCTGAGCACCACCGTGTGTGGTGGGTAGGGGTATGAGTAGCGTGCGTTGAGGCGTGCCACATCGACGCCACGAAAGATGTACTGGACTCCTGCGGCGTGATTAGCGGTCAAGACGGCGGTGTAGACGCCCGCTGCCTCGCGGTGTTTGCCGCGCAAGGCGCGCCACTCCCCTTTGCCGTCCATGATTTGGTGGCCATGAAACTCAGCCCCGGCGGGGATGTCGTGGTGTGCGCGGGTCGTAGCTCGAGTGGCTTCATACTCAGCATCGAGGGCACTCCACTGTTCGTCCGCGGCTATCGCGGCCCCGATGAAGTAGAAGTCGCGGTTATACGACTCATCAAGGTATGCAATAAGCACGGCTGTGCCTTTCAGTAGGAAGCAAGGAAAAGGCGGTGTGCACAATCGTATGCGGAAGTCGGCGTTAGCCGATGGGTGGAAGCTGTTCAACCGATGAGGGCCAGCCTCGTGCACTCACGCCGCGCAGGTTTCATGCGATAGCGGCAGCTGCTTAGCGGTATGCGCGCCGTGTGGCTAGGGCGAGCTGGGTGAAGTCGACCTTGGCGCCGTCTTTGAGCGCAGGATCAAACGGCACAGGCACGACAGCGTCGACCATTGGTTCAAACTCGGCCGCGATCTGCTGCCCCGCCGGTACAGGGCAGCCACGGTACCCTCTACCGATCTTTGTCATCTTCTCGGTACGCAACTACCGCTACATAGAGGCCCATCAAGAGGACTGCGATCCAGAGGTTCACGAGCACTTCGTCTGCAGCTTTTCCCGCCACTATGGCATATCCTGCGATGAGCAGGCCCACAATGATGCTGTAAACCACGAGCACGATGGCAACTCGAAAAAGCCGTCCGAGCAAGGTCTCCGAATTTTTCATGATGCTTCGTCACTTACGGGCGTGGAGCTTTGGCGAGCGGTGCGAGCTCGGAATGCGGCTTCGAGTTCTTCCAGATCCTGAAGCTGCTCACCAGTGCTAAGCGTGCAGTTGTCAGTATTAACTGGAGCCGGCGAAGCTACTGCAGAGGCGACTCCAGTTAAGGTTCCACTCACAGCTACCTCCGGGAAGAGCTTGGTGATCAGACTTCTACGCGTTGTTGCCGCGACGGCCTCTCCTTCGTTGTGTACGGACTCTCAGGCTATCGAACATGAGATGCCAGCAGGCAATGGGGGAACCGACCAAGTCGGTTCGCGGGTAAGTCCATCTGTGTTGCAATGCACTAGGGAATCAGCCAGCTTCAGGCAGTCATCTCGGGATGGCCGCGACGAGGTGGGCACCGTTGTCGAGGCAGACCTCGGGAATACGCCAGGGCTTGAAGGGGATGTCGGCGTGTTCGATACCGATGGAGGTGGTGCCGGCACCCCAGTCGCCTGCATGCCAGGCGGTGTCGCGGTCCCAGTCGAGCTGATCCATGCGCCCCTGGCTGTCGACCTGGTAGTGGGCGGATGCTTGGGGGGTCTGCCACACGTCCCAGATGGACTTGATGGTGAGGTTGCCTGCGTTGTGGTTGATCATGATTTTGTTGATTTTCCGGTCGTTGCGACCTTTCGTGTCGTGTTTGTTCATCAGCCAGTTTTCGTCGGCTTCGAGGGTGGCCCAGTTCTTCATCAGAGGTTCTCCTTTTCTGCTGGGGTGTTGGTTTGGTTGGGGTGGTGTTCGAGGTCGGGTTTGCCTGTCACATCGCGGGTGACCAGGTCCAGGGCGCGGCGGATGTGTGCTGGTACGGGCACTCCGAGCCGGGTGGCGTTTTCGATCAGGGAGATGCCTTTGTTGGACAGGTAGAACACGATGGTGGCTGTGCGTAGCGCCCCTGGTGTTCCGATGACGTGCACGTCGAGCAGGTGGGCAAGTCCGATCAGGGTGAAGATGAGGATCTTGCGGGAGATGCCTCGAAACCCGATGGCTGAGGAGACGCGGCGTTCGGCGATCGCGGCGAGCACGCCGGTGATGTAGTCGACTACGACGAAGGCGATGAGCGCGTACACCAGGCCGTCGAGGCCTCCGAGGAACGCGCCGATGACGGCCCCGACACCGGCCAGGCCGGTTTGGATCGTGACCCAGATAGCTTTGAACGACATAGAAAGTGGGTTCCTTCCCGTTTGTGGGCACACGACAAAGGCCCACACCGAAGTGGTGTGGGCCTTATGGCAGTGCGGTTGGGCGTTAGAGTTCTGGGCTGGTGAGGATGTCCAGGATCGGCTCGTACAGGTTGATCGTCCCGGTGTGTTCGGTGGGCGCGGCAGACGGTTGAGCTGCGGCTGGGGTGGCCGAGACCGCGTAGAGTGCTTTCGGGCCGCTGCCGATAACCTCTACGATTCCTTCTTCGGCGTTCTCACTGGTCACGGGTGTGATGGTTGAGGTGCTCATGGGTGCTGCTCACCCCCGGCGAGGGATTCGGTGATGGCGTCGTAGAGCGCGTCGTAGGCAGCTGCCGCGCTGCCAGACAGTTCCATCTCCAAGGCGTCGAGGATGCTGACGACGTCGTGGCCGTGATGCTCATAGGTGGGGCCTTCAACCTCGACGCGCTGGGACAGCAGCGCCTGGTGCTGGGCGTGGAACCCAGTGGCGTGATCCGGATCGGCCAGAGTGACCGTCCCGTCGTCATCGATGACGGGTTGACCGTCCTCATCACACACAGCGTGAGCGCGCACAAGCTCATATTCGTCTTCGGCGAAGCTGGCATAGGCCTGCTCGAGGAGCCGGACGAGTTTGCTGCGTGCCCTGGACGCGCCACCTGTCAACGGCATGTCGTTAAGCAGCGCGATCGAGGGACGGATCTGGTGTGCCGGTAGGAGGAAACGCATAGGAAGTCCTTTCTGTTCGGTTATCTCAATGTGGTCGACATGGACGACCGCCCGGTGTTGCTGAAGTAGTTCCAGGTGATGTTGCCGCTTGCGCCACTGTTGATGTTTTTCACCCAGCCTTGGTTCAGCAGCGAGATCAGTGAGTTCATCCGTGACATGAGGTCTTTGACGCGGTTGAACACGCTGGTCATGTTGTAGAAGGTATTGCCGCTGATCACGTACAGGTCGTTGGTGTGAAACACGACCTTGGCTCTGCCGCTACTTCCTGCCCAGCCGGGATAAGTGCCGACACCTTTGAGGGTGCAGTCTTGCGGGATGATGATCCGGTTGCCTTGGGTATAGAAGTCGTGCCCATGGGTGCGTAGCGAAGCACCGAGGTGAACACCCGACCGACCGTAGAACTTGCCCCTCGGGTCGAGGGCGAGCATGGTCGTGTAGGTGGTGCTCGTTGAGGTCGTTTTGTACGACCAGCTGATGTAGTCGCCGGTGTATTCCAACGAGTTCGAGATGCCACGGATGTCCGCTGCCCCGGCTTTCGATTGCTGCCCGGTCCATCCGATATAATGGGAGCCGTAGTAGAACCGCATCCCCGACGAGGTGATGGTCCCTTCCAACGTGGACCCGTTGTACCAGGCGATTTGCGTGGGGCCGATGCGGATGGTGCCCGTCCATCCGCAAGCCCCACCTGGATGGCGTTGGTTGCGAGCTTGTCCGCCGTAATCGACCACGCCCCGATACGCGCGGCACTGAGCACACCAGTGGTAATCTTGCCCGTGTCGAGCGCACCGATCTTCGCCGAGGTGATCGCCGCATCCGCGATCATCGCCGTCTTGATGAACCCGTTGGAGATCGTAATCTTGTCGGAAGTGATCGACCCGGCCGCAATTCGCGCCGCAGACAGGGTGCCGGTGGTGATCTTCGACGCCGGCAGGTTGGTGATCTACGCGTCGGTAATCGCCGCGTTGGCGATCATTGCGGTAGCCCACCCCGTGATTGACCCGAAACGCGCCGGCGAATGCTTCTAAATGAGCGCTCGCAATCGAGTCTGGCAGGCGCGCAGGAACCTGCCGTGTTCCTTCGGCTGGGCGTATGTAGGTTCTTGGACTGGCGTCCAAGCGTTCAGGTGGGCGCTCAAGCATGAACAACTCAAACTATGGTTCATGGGGTGGGTTGATGGGTGGCGCGATGACCCCTGAGATGGCGAAGAAGACGAAGTCAACCTCAGCAAACGTGGTGTCCTGCGGATGAGCTTTAAGGGCCGCTCGCCGGTTATTTGAACAAACCTCGCAGCTATGGAGGCAATGTATTGTTTTGAGAAGCTAGGGCTTGCTGACGGTAACGCCAGCGAGCCTTAGCTTTGTACTGGTGCTCTCCGCCCTCGGCCTCGTCCGCGCTGGCTTCTGCGGCGGACACCGTGTAGGTGCGGTCGATATACCTGGCTTCGCGTCAGAGAGGCAACGGTCTCATGATGAGTGGCCCGGGGATTGCAGGCCAAGCTCAGGGTGAACGCGAAAAGGTCTGGCGCTCCTACAGGGGGATACGAGCCCGGGAAGTCAGCTCCGGCGCTTTGTGCCTGCGGTTGCAACTGTAGTGGAACAACGCTGGACTGACAGGAAGTTCACAGACTTCTCTTGAGGTTGCCAGCGCCCTGTTCGACATACTGAACAGTAGTTCATGCTCTAGGTTTGGCGAAAAGCGCATGAATTGCGCCATGGCAGAGACCGGTGCAGGCTGAGGTTGGCTGAGGCGCCCAGTGCGCACTTGCCCTGACAAAAACGCTGGCATCTGCGTTGCTCGGGATTGGGCAGGCTGATTCGGCGATTGGGGGGTCAAGGGCGAGAAGAGGCTTCGGACGGGGCAACGGCGGTTCCTACTCTGAGGGGGGGGCTGAGTATTGCCCCAGAGTTGTCTTGGAGGTAGTGTGCTTAGTGTCATGAAACAAGGCTGCCCGCTCGCAGGGATTCTCCGTCTTCCCGGAGAGCAGCTTCGACGTATGAGGCTAAACGAGGAGATCAGATGCGTATCAGAGAGTCTAGGCTAAGACCGCTGTCAGTATTTAGCGTGATTGCAATTGTGCTTAGCTTTGTAGGAATGGGGCTGCCTGCGCTTCCCAAGCCGTTGCCGGCAAGTGCAGAACCAAACCCCGCAGTTTGCGCACCGAATACATCGTACGGTGTTCTCGAGAACGGGCAGCTCAGGAAGATCAATACGGGCGCAGCCCCCGGGGCTGCCAACCATGGCAACGTCGATTTAGCAACGAGCTTCCCGCTCACTGACGACTATTTGGGCTACGACCCTGCGTACGCTAGAAAAGTACAGGTCAACGGCCTCGGTGTTGCACCTGACGGACAGGGCTTTTACGCCTTCCGGGGCTGGTCTATCGGTTCTTACGACCAGAACGGCGCATGGAATAACGGAATCCGTAACAACTTCGAACTATTCCGATACGACGCAAACGGGAACAACCCGCAGCGCATCCAACTGACAGAAGACGGACAAAATAAGTTTTCTTTCTTCCGACTCACTCAGAGCACGCAGA
The DNA here is from genome assembly GCF_001807345.1 of Dermabacter sp. HMSC06F07. Taxonomy (NCBI): domain Bacteria; kingdom Bacillati; phylum Actinomycetota; class Actinomycetes; order Micrococcales; family Dermabacteraceae; genus Dermabacter; species Dermabacter sp. HMSC06F07. The sequence goes on along the minus strand of NZ_KV788578.1, from coordinate 965 downwards.
ATATGGACCTCATCGCTGGCGCTGTGAACCCTGCTGATGGGCGTTACTATTTCGGCGGTTACCATCAGGCGCAAAATTCTGCTGGCGGTTACAACCTATACTTCAACCTGCGATCTATCGACCCAAAGGACGGTCGACTCCGCCACGTCGCGCAAATCCCAGTCGAGTCAAAGAACAACCGGTACAGCCTAAATGATGCGAATGGCGACATTGTCTTTGACGAGGCTGGCAACTTCCACCTGTTGTTCGCCAAGGCACCATCGAACGGTTCTTCGCAGGTAAAACTCGTCTCTTTGTCCACTGACGCCCTTCCGACCGAGAACAGCGGTGGGCTCCAACAGGTCCAGGCTAACTCAATTGCGTCAAGAATGATCAAATCTGGAGATGGCGTCGCGAACAGTCTTGCTACAGATAGCGATGGCTCATTGATCGTTGCTACGACCACATCGGTGTTCACGTACGACCCGACATCGTTCGCATTCGACCGAGTAGCGACCGGTATTAACGGCACTTCCGGCATGATCAACACCGATCTCGCGTCCTGCAATTATCCGCCGACTCTTGAAGTTAGGAAGAACGTGGTTGACCGCGCTGCGGAATCAGACCAGTTCAAACTGACTGCTGATGACCAATCAGAAAGTGGAGTTTTTGCTACAGCAGAAACCCGCGGAAGCAACAAGGGAGTACAAGACGATCAGATCGGCCCCGCAATTGTTCGGTCCGGTGAGGAATATCTCATTCGAGAGCAGATGACCAGTGGTTCCGCTTCTACGTTGGACAAGTACACGACTTCTGTCGAGTGTAGAGCCCACTACCGAAATGGTGACAGCGTACAACTCTCGCTTGCGGAAAAGAGCGCTCACGAATACGGCGTGACGATTCCGGAGACGACGGAGCGGGGCGCCCCGAATGTGGTGTGCACATATACAAACGACCCGAAGGATGCTTCGTTCAAGGTGAAGAAG
>NZ_KV788577.1:255834-318039 GCF_001807345.1 Dermabacter sp. HMSC06F07 | reverse complement strand
GCGTGAACGGTGATGGCGCCGGTTTCAGCGTCGATCTCCACACCTTCGATGTCGCCGTCCTTGAGAGCGAACTTGGTGCCTTCGGGCATGTCGCGCTCTTCGCCGGTCTCCTCGTCGGTGAAGGCAGGAGCGGCAACGTAAGCGGTCTCGCCCTGCTCAACGGTGACCTCGGTGTAGGCCGGCTGGTAGGTCTTTGCCTGCGGGGTCTCGGTGACGTTGACGGTTGCGGCGACTGTGTCGGTGGAGCCATCGGGGTAGGTCACGAGGACTTCGTAGACGTTCTTGGCGGGGGCAGCGTAGGTGGCGTGAACGGTGATGGCGCCGGTTTCAGCGTCGATCTCCACACCTCCGATGTCGCCGGCCTGGAGGGCGAACGTGGTGCCTTCAGGCATGTCGCGCTCTTCGCCGGTCTCCTCGTCGGTGAAGGCAGGAGCGGCAACGTAAGCGGTCTCGCCCTCGGTGACGGTCACCTCTGCGTACACAGGCTGACACATGTCCTTCGCTTTGAGACCAGCAGCGATCTCGTCGGCGATCCTCTGCGCTTCCTCAGCCGCGGCCTGGAGCTTGGCGGCTTCTGCAGCGGCGGCTTCGGCGGCGGCTTTAGCCTCGTCGGCTACGGCCTGGGCCTGGTCGGCTGCGGCTTTTGCCTCGTCGGCCTCGTTCTGTGCCTGCTTAGCGGCGGCGGCGTCTTCGTCGGCCTGGGTCTGCAGCTTATCGGCTTCGGCCTGTGCGTTCTCGGCGTCGGTCTTTGCCTGGTCAGCCTTGTTACGTGCCTCGGTGGCATCGTTCTGTGCTTGCTCTGCGTCTTTGGCGTCGGTGTCGGCCAGCGCCTGCGCCTTATCGGCTTTCTTCTGTGCCTCCGCAAGCGCGGCGTTAGCCGCTGCCTCATCAGGGGTTCCCACCGCGAGGGCGGCGTCGCTCTTCGCTTGCTCGAGGGCTTGGGCTGCTTCGGTGGCGCGCTCTTGGGACTGCTGATCAAGGTTGGCGGCGTCGTCGGCTGCGGCCTGCTTAGTCTCAGCGGCGGTCTGAAGCTTGTCAGCTTCTGCGGCCGCTGCTTTGGCAGCGTCGGCTGCCTCGGCTGCGGTGGCCTGTGCCTGGTCGGCTTCGGCTTGTGCCTGGTCGGCGGCGTCCTGGAGCTTCTTGGCGTCGGCTGCGGCGGCGTCGGCTGCGGCAGCAGCTTCGTCTGCGGTGGCCTGTGCCTGATCAGCAGCGGCCTTCGCCCGGTCAGCGGCAGCCTGAGCCTCTTCCGCGGTGGGCTGGCCCGTGGTCATGCCACCTTCGGTAGCGCATGCGTTCGTAGCGGCGAGGGCGGAAGTGCCAACAACGCCGGAGGTGCCTAGGACGGCGCCGACGGCGAGGGCTGCGGCACCGCGGCGCCACATGGGGGTAACTGAGGAATCCGCGCGGTGGCTGTTCCGCTTGCGGAAAGCATCGAAGACCATGAGTTCTCCAACTTTCGTCGTTTGAGGAGCAAACAGATTCGCCACACAACACCGTTGCGGACGTCCAAAAATGACGCTAACCGGTTTTAAATCGTTTGTGAAGTGCGCAATTTCTCGGGAAATGAGGGGTGCTCCTGGGGGTGAGTATGCTGGTGCGGCAGGTTCACGTGACACCGTGATGGTCGGAGGGGTGTTCGGGATGTGACGATAGCTGTCTCCACCAGAAGCGGCGCTATAGCAAATGTTACGACAATGTTACGGGTTAGTGGGTGGTGGTGTGGGGCTTGGTCGTGACGCTGTCATGCAAAGGTGCAGATCGCAGCGTCGCAGAACGCCTATCATTACTGTAATGAAAGGTCGGCAAGAATGTGGTGCGGGCTATTGGGGGCAGGAATGGAAAAGTCGAAAACTCATAAAAGAAAGACGTATATTTGCTTAATGTTAACCATTCTAAAAGTTACTTTAGGGCACTACCCGGCTAGTGGGCGCGCCACGCCATCACCGCCGGTCGACGTTGGTAACAAAATCGTTATCTGAGAAAGGGTGACGGGAGGGACGTAAGTCCGCCCCTTAGCCAAGCCACGCCTGCGCAAGCAGGCGCTGGCTCTCATACCGCGCTGCGGGGTCGTGGAAGTAGTTCGACACGATGAACTCATCGGCGTGGGTCTCCTCCGCGAGACGCGAAAGCTCCGCTTCAACCTTCGCGGGAGAGCCCACCGCGCGCACCGCGAGTGCTCCGTTCACGCGCTCGAGCACGGGTGCCGGCAGCAGAGCCGAAATCTCGGCGGGCGGCTGAATGAGCTGACGCTTGCCTGTCCCAAGCGCCGCAAAGGCCTGTTGGAGAGTCGAGAACTGTCGCTCGGCTTCCTGGTCCGTTGCCGCAACGTAAACGTTGACGCCTACCATCACGTGGGGCTCATCGATTTGCGCGGTAGGTGCTTCGGCATTGAACTCGCGGCGATACAGCGCGATTGCTTCTTTGTACTGGAACGGCGCGAAGTGGCTCGCGACCGCAAACGGCAATCCGAGCCGTGCCGCGAGGCCAGCGCCGGCAAGCGAACTGCCCAGCACCCACATCGGTACATTCGTCCCCTGCGCCACGTAAGCTCCGATCCGGTAGCGCGAGAGTGTGTCATCGCTCGCCCACGCCTGCATATCAGCAACGGCCCGCGCAAAATCCTCCGGTTCGGCGCTCGTGCGGCCAAGGAGTTGCGCCGTGAGCGGATCGGTACCTGGAGCGCGGCCAAGGCCCAGATCGATTCGATCTCCGTGGAATTGGGTAAGGGTGCCGAATTGCTCGATGACCTGAAGAGGCGCGTGGTTGGGCAGCATAATGCCGCCGGAGCCCACCCGAATCCGCGACGTGCGGGACGCCGCGCGGTCAATGAGGAGAGACGTCGCGTTCGAGGCGAGATTCAGGGTGTTGTGGTGCTCGGCAAACCAATACCGCTTATACCCCTGCTCGTCGGCGAGCTCGACTGCCTTCATCGACGCTTCGATCGCTTCCGCGAAGGACTGCCCCTCGCTCACGCCTACAAGGTCAAGAATTGCCAGGTCGGGACGCTTAGACATAAGAAACCTCCACATACGTGCGCACGATGGATGCGCGGAACCGTCGGACTCTCACCAAACGTCCCGCACATGCGTCTCTATTCCGTGCGCGCCCTGCCGCTGGTGTCTGTGAAAAAATATGTCCATGACGATTACCGCAGCAGCAGATGGCTCCGCACTCGGCAATCCGGGCCCCACCGGCTGGGCCTGGTACGTGAGCGAAGACTGTTGGAGCGCCGGCGGAAGTGCCCACGGCACGAACAATATTGGCGAGCTCACCGCCGTGCGTGAGCTGCTCAGCCAGAGCCGCGAGGCCGGCCTCGCGGGCGAAGACCTCGTGATCCTGTGTGACTCGCAGTACGTCATCAACTCCGTCACGACATGGATGCCCGGGTGGAAGAAGAAGGGCTGGAAGAAAAAAGACGGTAAGCCCGTGCTGAACGTCGAGCTGATGCAGGCGATCGACCAAGAGATGCAGGGGCGCAGCGTCCGCTTTGAATGGGTCAAGGGCCATGCGGGCAACGAGATGAACGAGGCCGCCGACGAGCGCGCCCGTGCCGCCGCGACCGCCTACCAAAAGGGCACGGCGCCGAACGAGGGGCCTGGCTTCACGGGCGCCACCAGCAGGGCAGGTGCGGGTCAGGGGGCTGCCCGGCCCGGCGCAGGGGAGGAGATTCCGACGCCTGCCAGCCTCGAGCGTTCCCTGTGGCTCGACAGTGCCTCACCGCTTGCGAGCCTCGGCGAGGATCCCCATCTCATCGATACACGCGCGCGCGCAATGAACGCCGAGGAGTGGGCGAAGGGCGTCGAGGCGCTGCGTGGCCGAGGCGTGAGCGTGAGCGGCGATGTCACCGCGCGCGAAATAGGCCCCCACCTCCACCTCGTTGACACCGTGCTCGAGGCCGCAGGTAGGAAGTTCCGTATCGTGACGGTGCGGGGCGGTAACGAGTTGCGCATCCTCCATCAGCAGTGGAGCGCACTCAGCTGAGCGTGGCTCCCGGCAGCTCCACGCGGAACGTCGCCCCGCCACCATCGGTCTGATGAATCGAGATCGTGCCGTTGTGATGCTGCATGATCGTCGCCGCGATCGAGAGGCCAAGGCCCGCGCCGCCGCCCTGCGTCTGCTGGCGCTGGCGCGACTCGTCGGTGCGGAAGAACCGCTCAAAAACCCTTTCGCGAATATCGGCGGGGATGCCCTCTCCGTGATCGCGCACCTCGATAATGGCCTTCCCCTGGCGGTCCGTGCCGAGCGCCACCTCGACCGGTGACCCCTTCGGCGTGTGCCTGTTCGCGTTACCCACGAGGTTCACGATGACCTGTCGAAGCGCGGCCTCGTCGCCGAGCACACCGAGCGGCGGCACATCCTCGGGCGCGAGCACAGCCCCCGCGAGATCCACGATCGCAACCTCGCGCGTGGGATCAAGTGCCCGCAAGTCCTGCACGACATCCTTCACGATTCCCGACGCGTCGAGCGGCACAAGGTCGAAGGAGCGCTGCTCGTCGAGCCGCGCGAGCCTCAAGAGCGATTCGACGAGGGAACCCATGCGTTTGGCTTCGTCCTCGATGCGCCGCATCGCTTGTGCGACATCCTCTTCGTTCGGCATCGCCCCCATGCGATACAGCTCGCCGTTGCCGCGAATCGCGGCGAGTGGCGTGCGAAGTTCGTGTGAGGCATCCGCGACGAAACGGCGCATGCGCGACTGGCTCGCGAGCGCCTCAGCTTGCGATTCAGCCTGCGCTTGAAAACCCTTCTCTAGGCGGATCAGCATCTCGTTGAGGGCGACGCTCAGTGAATGCACCTCTTGCGAGGAGTAACTCACGGGAATGCGGGTGCCGAGCGTGCCCGCCGCGACATTCTTCGCGGCCTTCTCGACATCGCGCAACGGCTCGAGCGCATAGTGGAGCACGTACCCGCCGAGCCCCACTCCAACGAGCACGACCATCGTGCCCACGAGCACGATGATGAGCGCCATCTCGTTCATCGTCTTGTCGACGCTGCGAAGCGGAAGCGCCACGAAAACCGAGGGGCCATCCGGATCATTCGACGCGATCGCGCGCACTCGCCACGAATCGCGGTCGCCCGCGACGAGGGTGAAGGGCTTGCCCTGCAAGGAAATGACTTCCTCGCGAGTGAGCGAAGGAAACTCGAGAGACAGGTCGCCGTCGGAATCCTGCACCACTCGCTGCAGAACCTCACCGGACTGATCCTGCCACTCGACCACGTAGTCCACGGGCGTGTACTGCGCATTCGGCGAGCCCATCGTGATGAGCGAAATGTTGCGCCGAGGATTCGCGATGACGCTAGGGCTCACCGCCGCCGCGAGGTCAGCATCCACCCCTTCGATAAGCGTGCGCTTGAGCAGAAACAGCGAAAGCGCGCCCGTCACGATCGTTCCCGAAACGAGAACGAGCGCGATGAGCGCGACAATTCGAGTCCACAGAGAGACTGGGCGTTGGGCCCGGGAGGCGCGGGCCTTCGGGGTTTGAGCCAAGGTCAGCGCGGATCGGCAGGACGCAGCACGTAGCCGATGCCCCTCTTCGTGTGGATCATGGGCTCACCAACGACGTCGATCTTGCGACGCAGATACGAAATGTAGCTCTCGACGATGCCCACCTCGCCAGACCAGTCGTAATCCCACACGTGATCGAGGATCTGCGTTTTCGACACGACGCGGCCCGCATTGAGCATGAGGTAGCGCAGCAGCTTGAATTCGGTCGGGGAGAGGTCGATCGGCGAATCGGCACGCGTAACCTCGTGGGAGTCCTCGTCAAGGCGAAGGTCGCCCACGACGAGCGCGCTTTCGCTCGGCTCGGCCACGCCAACGTGGGTGCGGCGCAACACCGCGCGAATGCGAGCCACAACCTCCTCGAGGCTGAATGGCTTCGTCACGTAGTCATCGCCGCCAACCGTGAGGCCAGCGACCTTATCCTTCGTTTCGTCACGCGCAGTGAGGAAGAGGATCGGGTAGTGATGGCCCTTGTCGCGCAGGCGGCGCGTCACCGTGAAACCGTCGATGTCCGGAAGCATGACGTCCAGAACGATCAGATCGGGTTCGTTCTCGGTCGCCAGCTTGATGGCTTCGGCACCGTTGGAGGCCGCAAATACCTCGAAGCCCGCGAAGCGAAGGCTCGTGGCAAGAAGATCGCGAATGTTCGGTTCATCGTCGACTACGAGAAGGCGTGCCTCGTAGTCCTGCTCCTGCTCCGTGTTCATGGGTCAATGGTGTAACCCGAAGGTGAATTTTTGCTGAATATTCCCTGTGACTTCGGGCGGGTGTGGCGAACCGCTACTTCTGGTTGCGGCGGAGCTTGTGAAGCTCCCAGCGCATCTGAATCATCCGCACCGACCCCGCGAGCGCCATGATGAGCGCCCCCGCGATGGCCGCGAGCAGCATCGCCACGCCGAGCGGAAGGTTGAAGTGCCACGTGAAGTACTCGAACTCGGTGGAGACGTTGTTCTGAATCACGAAGACCAGGAGGAGGATCAGCAAAATCGCGCCGACGATGAGCGCGGCCCACACGACAGCCATGCGCGACTTCGGGGCGGGCTGAGTCCCGTGCGCCTCGGCCTGCTGTTCTTGGGTAGCGGTTGACATCGGCTGCTGATGCGCCTGCCGGGTGGGGCGAGCGGCCGGTTCAACCTTTGCGCTGCGGGTGCTCGGGGTAGTGCGAGGTTCCGACGCCTGCCCGGCTCCATCGAGGCTGGAAGTCTTGGGTGTTGCCTGCGACGAGGGCGCAGCGCCCGCGTTATTCACGCCCGCACCCGCGGGGTTCACGCGCGTGACGCCCTCGGTCGTGCTATCGCGAAAAGAGTCGGAGAAACCGTCGTATTCCTTGGAGTTCATACGTGAAGCCTACCCGCTTCGAGCAAATATTCGGTGACAGGCAACTGACGGAAGAGCGCCGGATCGTGGGCGTGCAAGCGTCGGATCCTCCTCAAGCCGAAAACCGGGCGGCGGCTAGACGCTCCCGCCTCTGAGCTCTCGCGCGTCAAGGATCGTGTAGCCGTAGCCCTGCTCCGCGAGGAACCTTTGCCGGTTCTGCGCAAAATCCTGGTCCTGCGTGTCGCGCGTCACGACCGTATAAAAATGCGCCGCGCGCCCATCCCGCTTCGGCCGCACGATCCGGCCGAGCCGCTGCGCCTCCTCTTGACGCGAGCCGAAAGCGCCGCTCACCTGGATGAGCACGCTCGCCTCTGGAAGATCGAGCGAGAAGTTCGCGACCTTCGAGACGACGAGAAGGTCGATCTCGCCTTCGCGGAACTGCGTAAAAAGCGATTCGCGCTCCTTGAGAGGAGTGTCGCCCGTGACGACTGGAGCTGCCAGGCGTTCGGCAAGCTCGTCGAGCTGGTCGAGATACTGACCGATCACGAGCGTGCCCTCACCTCGGTGTCGCGCAACGAGCTGCTCGACGACGGGGACTTTCTCGGGGCTCGTTGCCGCGAGTCTCTGCCGATCCCTCGGCTCCGCCGAGACGTACACCTTGCGCTCGAAGCTCGACATCGTGACGCGCACCTCCGTCATCTCCGCCGGGGCGATCCAGCCCTGCGCCTCGATGAGCTTCCACGGCGCGTCGTAACGCTTGGGGCCGATGAGCGAGAACACCTCGCCCTCGCGGCCATCCTCGCGTACGAGCGTCGCCGTGAGGCCGAGCCGTCGCCGGGCCTGGAGGTCGGCGGTCATACGAAACACGGGGGCCGGAAGTAGATGAACCTCGTCGTAAATGATGAGGCCCCAATCGCGGGCGCTCACGAGTTCGAGATGGGGATGAATACCGCGGCGCTTTGACGTGAGCACCTGGTACGTCGCAATCGTGACCGGGCGGATCTCCTTCTTGGCGCCGCTGTACTCGCCGATTTCGCCCTCCGTGAGTGACGTGCGCTCGAGAAGCTCGCGGCGCCATTGCCGGGCGGAAACCGTGTTCGTCACGAGCACGAGGCACGTGCGCTCGAGCGCCGCCATCGCGCCCGCTCCTACGGTCGTCTTGCCCGATCCGCACGGGAGCACGACAACGCCGCTGCCACCCTTCGTGAAGTGCTCAACCGCCTCGCGCTGATATGGGCGAAGCTGCCATGTGCTCGGGGAATCCGTGAGTGCAATCGGGTGGCTCTCGCCGTCCACGAAACCCGCGAGATCCTCGACGGGCCACCCCAGTTTGAGGAGCTGCTGCTTGAGCGCGCCGCGCTCACTGGGGTGAGCAGTCACCGTCGTGTCATCGATGCGTTCCCCCACGAGCGGCGCGATGCGCTTTGAGCGCAGAACTTCCGTCAGGATCGTCTGATCCTTCGCGAGGAGCACGAGGCCGTGCGCGGGAGAGTTGTGGAGGCTCAGAACGCCGTAGCGCTCCATCGTGTCGGCGACGTCCACGAGCAGCGCGTTGGGAACGGCAAAACGCGAATGCGTGAGGAGGGCATCGACGACCCATTCCGCATCGAAACCCGCAGCCTTCGCATTCCACAACCCCAGGTTCGTGAGCCGATACGTGTGGACGTGCTCGGGCGATTTCTCGAGCTCAGCGAATGGCGCGATCGACGCGCGTGCTTCTTCTGCCGCCGGGTGGGCAACCTCGAGAAGGATCGATTTATCGGATTGGACGATGAGAGCGCCTGTGCCCGCACTCCCCGCCCTAGACAACGGGGGCCGGGCGCTTGCCCTCGATGCGGTTGATCATCGACATGGAGAAGAGCGACATGAAGGGTAGCACCGCGGGAATAAGAAGCATGCCAATTCCCGTGATGGTGACGACGAAAGCGAGAGCAGAGGTCACGAGCCAGGTGAGGATCACGTGCGCGGGCTTCGCGAGGGCCTTGTTCGCTGCGTCTTTGAAGGCGCTGATCGGTCCCGCGTCGCGCCCCGCTGAGAGATGCGGCGCGAGCGAGAAGAAGAACATGCAGGCCAGCGGGCCTATGAGGGGAATGATGATCGAGATGAACGAGAGGATGACGTAAAGAATGTAGGTGAAGAAGGTCTTCCAGTGGAAGAGCCCATTGCCGATGGTGGGGGTTTGCCCTCGCGCCACGAGGCCAGCCGACCTCGCAGCGCCGCTCATCCACGCGGCGAGCGGAAGCTGGATGAGGATCATGATGGCGTACATGACGAGGATGAAAATGATGATAGCCAGGGCGTCCGTACCGTTACTTTCGCTCGATTCGAAAGCGTTGGCCATGGCCGCGATCGAAGCGAAGTAGCCAACGAAAAACACCGCAAGGATGAAGAGGTAGATGGCTCCCCAAATCACACCGGGAACGACAAGTGCGACCCAGTTCTTTGTGAAGGCCTGCCACGCCCACGAGAACGACTTCGAGATGTCGTTGCCGACGTCGGTGCCGGGGGCGGGGCCATCGTACGCGCCGCCCGGGGCGTATCCCACATTCGGCTGCTGCCCCTGAGGTGAGTACTGGGGTTGTTGGTACTGCTGCTGGTTCGTTGATGGGTTACTGAACGTCCCAGGAGATGGGGTGTACGGATCCGTCATGCTCTTGTTCCTCTGGTCGGCTTATGGCACCCCGATGCTAAGACCGGGACCGTCGGCCCCCATTATTGCGTATCGGGGCTGTACACAGCACAGGCTTTTAGACTGTTCGTGAACGAGCGCCACCTTGCGCCACAGTCCCATAACACCGAAGGAGCCGCACGAGCATGGCCAACTTTGATCCCGCCCCCCATTCTGTCGCCGACATCGGCGTGACCGGCATGGCGGTCATGGGCTCGAACCTCGCCCGTAACCTTGCCCGCAACGGATTCAAAGTGGCGATTCACAACCGTTCCGTGGAAAAGACCGAGCGTGTGATTGCTGAGCACGGTCAGGACGGCGAGTTCGTGCCCGCGGAAACCATGGACGAATTCGTCGCCTCGCTTCAGAGGCCCCGCGTCGCGATCATCATGGTCAAGGCTGGCAAAGCTACCGATGCCGTGATCGAAGAACTCGCGAGTCGCATGGACGAGGGCGACATCATCGTGGACTGCGGCAACGCGCTGTTCAGCGATACCCTCCGCCGCGAGCAGGAGCTTCGGGCACGCGGCCTCCATTTCGTGGGGGCGGGCGTATCCGGCGGCGAAGAAGGCGCCCTCAACGGCCCCTCGATTATGCCCGGCGGGTCGAAGGCAAGCTACGACCGTCTCGGCCCCATGTTCGAAAAGATCTCCGCCCATGTGGACGGCGTCCCGTGCTGCACCCACGTTGGTGAGAACGGCGCCGGCCACTTCGTGAAGATGGTCCACAACGGCATCGAATACGCCGACATGCAGGTCATCGCCGAAGCTTACGATCTCATGAGCAAGGCGCTCGGCATGAATGCCCCCGCGATCGGCAAGGTTTTCGAGAAGTGGAACGAGGGCAACCTCAACTCGTTCCTCATCGAGATCACTGCGGCCGTCCTCACCCACACCGACAACGTGACTGGCAAGCCGTTCGTCGACATCATCCTCGACCAGGCCGGCCAGAAGGGCACCGGCGCATGGACGTCGAAGACGGCCCTCGACCTCGGCATCCCCGTCACCGGTATCGCCGAAGCGACCTTCGCACGCTCGACCTCGGGCGGCACGGAGCAGCGAGAGGCCGGACGCGCCGTCCTCAAGGGCGAGACGCAGACGATCAAGATCGACGACGCCGAGCAGTTCATCAGCGACCTTCAGCAGGCGCTGTATGCCGCGAAACTCGTGAGCTACTCCCAGGGCTTCGACGAGATCAAGGCCGGCGCCAAGGAATACGAATGGGACATCAAGCTCGGTGACATGGCGCGCATCTGGCGCGGCGGCTGCATCATCCGCGCGGGCTTCCTCAACCGCATCACTGAGGCTTACGAGCGCAACCCCGAGCTTCCGTTGCTCCTTGCCGATGAGTACTTCACTGCCGAGATTACGAAGTGCATCCCCGCGTGGCGTCGCATCGTCGCGTTTGCGGCAGCCGTCGGAATTCCGGCGCCCGTGTTTTCCTCGACCCTTGCGTACTACGACGCGGTGCGGGCCGAGCGTCTCCCCGCGGCCCTCGTGCAGGCGCAGCGCGACTACTTCGGCGCGCACACCTACCGGCGCGTGGATGCCGAGGGCACGTACCACGTGGAGTGGACGGGCGACCGCACGGAGACCCGCCAGGACTGACTCTTTCCCCTGAATTGCATAGGGGTTGCGGGGGTTTCGTTGCGGCGAATAACCCCCACAACCCCTATGCAATTCACGAAGTAGGGAAGGGTTAGGGCAGGAGCACCCGGTGAATTAGCACCGTGAACTCCTCGCCCGATTCCACATCTCGCGCACGCAGCCTCCCGCCCTCGAGCGCGAGCGGCTCAACCCGCAGCACGCGCGTGCCGCCGCGGCCGTCAACAATGCCGATCTGCACCTCGCGCTCCTCGGCAATCGCCGCGAGTAAACGCTGAGGAACGCTCACCTCCTCCAGGCGCCCCGAATCGGCAGCGCGAATGCGCGCGACAGCCTCGGAAGGGTCGACATCGAGGACCTGCTCGCGACCGTCGGCCTCCAGCTCAAGCCCCACGGGCCCACCGCGCACCGAACCGAGTGTGCGCTCATCCACAGCCGGGCCACGACCGCCTGCGGCAAGAGGTGCGAGGCCAGCGGCTCGCGCCGACCCCATCACGAAACCGGGATCCCCACTCGAGATCACGACGGTCGGGGCGAGCCGCTTGAGGCCAAGCCGGAGCGCTTCGCTCGAGTCCATGAGCCGGTCCAGGTGTTCCTCCTCGCCCGTAATGAACGAGGTCGCGGGGCCGACGGTGACCTGGCCACGCTTGCGTGCCTCATCCCGCACGAGGTAGGCGAGCACGTCCGGAACCCCCGTGAGCGAAAGCGCCGCGAGCTCTTCCATGAGGGCATCGGCGGAGCCGCCAGCGCTCAGTGCTCGCGCGATCGACTCGCTGGTCACGCGCGCCACAACCCCGGCGCCGCGCGACGTGACCTCGGTCCATTCGAGTACCGCCGCGACCCGCGCAGAGGGCAGGCCGGGCACAGTCACGGTGAGATCCGCGTCAAGCAAGATATGGTCGACGGGTTCGGGAAGCTTCTCGTCGAGCGCAGCTTCGAGAACGTCGAGTGCCGCCACTTCCTCGAGCGAGAGCGATTCGAGGGCCGCGGGCGCGAGGGCACTCGGCACACCGTCGACGACGAGACCGAATGCCTCCGCCTCTCGCGTGAAGGCATACGCCTCCTCGATCAGGGCTGCGCGCTGCACCGTGGGGAACGCCCACGCAAGCGATTCCGCGAGACTCGCCGCGCTCGCTTCCCGCTCGGGGTAGTCCGCGAGGTGGCGCAGCATGTGGCGCCGGCGCACTTTCACGCCTTTTCTTCCGACGCTTGCCGAGAGCGCAGCGCGCGGAGTTTCGCCGGTGCGAGGTTCCCCTTGGGCGAAGCCGTCGAGGCCGACTTCTCCGAAGCGCGTCCCGGCGAGCGCGCCGAGGTAGTTGGAGCGCACGTACGCCGAGCAGAGGTCGGCCCAGCGGCGTGCGGGGGAAGCGTCGGAAAACTCCCCGTACTCGCGCGTGACCTGCCACGTTTCGCCGTCGTTGCCGATGAGCCCGCCGACCCATGCGGCGTGGATGACGCTCGTCCACGTCTCGTGGCTCGTGCCTGCGGCGGCGGCGAGGCGGCGCGCGTCGCGCAGAGGGATACCGCCGCGTTTGAGGACCGACGGTGGATCCGCGTGCCACGTGCTGATCGTGTGCGCGATGCGGCTCGCCTCGAGTGCCGCCTCGATGGCCTGGGCGTCGCGGGCGCCCTCGAAGCGCTCGGGTGCGGCTTCGGGGCCCGGGGTGGGGGCGTGGGCGAAAGTGCGGTGGACGATGCCGTCGCGAAGGGCGAGATGGACGGTGCGTGGGATGAGCAGGCGAGGGCCGTCGGCTCCATTGACGTTCGTGATGAGACGTGCCGACGAGAGCTGCTTCGCGAGTGATGAGGTCGGCGAGCCCGTGAGACGCGCCGGGGCGAAGGCGAGCGAGTGGGCGACTTCGCGAAGTGAATCAGGAAGATCCTCGACGATCGTGCGGGCTTCATCTGGCGACGGGTCGCTCGAGAGGCGAGGGGCGAGGCCAGCGGAGTGGGGGAGGGCCTCGGCGAGGGCGCGCACGGGAACAAGCGAGCGCCCGCTCTCATCCGTAAACACGAGGCCGAGCGTCGCGAGCCGGTACACGTGCGGCGCGATCTGCTCGGTCGAGGTGCTCACGGCTCGTGCGAGCTGTTCCGGGCTCACGGGCCCCGCGTAGGCGGCAAAGACCTCGGCGAGTTGTAGCTCGGGCAGAACGAGACTGCCGAGTGCCCTGTGGACGCTGCCGGGCTGTGTGGCGCGCGCGGCGAGCGGGGCGATGCCAAGCGGGATGGGAGAGGTGAGATCGCGGCGCGCGTTTAACAGCTCGATGAGTCGTGCGTCATCGAACTCTCTCAAGGCGTCGGCAAGAGTGCGGGCCATGCCTTCAGCCTATCCCCTAGGATGGAGGGGCCCTTCGGGCAATGCCCCCATAGCCCAACGGCAGAGGCAGAAGACTTAAAATCTTTTCAGTGTGGGTTCGAGTCCCACTGGGGGTGCGACGTATCGAGGTCCCGTCTTTCGCGCACGCCGCCGTGATATGACGGTTGTATGGGGCCACCAGAGTCGATGGCCCGTGCATGGAGCGACGGCGAAAGGGACGCGAAAAGACATGATGAGCGAAAAGATCGACGAACTTCTACCACGGATTGAAGCGGCGCTTGCACGCGGCGGGCGGTCGATGGATGATCTCCTAATTCTGCTCGCGACCAAGACGCGCACCGCTCAAGAGATTCGCGAGGCCGTGGAGCTCTTCGAGAAGCGAGGCGTCAAGGTGGACGTGGGCGAGAACCGCCAGCAGGAGTTCGCCAAGCATGCCGAGCTCGAGGATCTGCACGAGGCCGGAGTCATGCGCCACTACATCGGCACGATCCAGTCTAATAAGGCACGCGACATTTCGCGCTTTGCGGATCTCGTCCACTCGATCGATCGCGAAAGTGCACTGACGAGCATTGAGAAGCGCGCGGCGAACGACGGGAAAGTGCAGCGAGTCCTCATCCAGGTGAACACCTCGGGCGAGGAGTCGAAGGGTGGCTACGAGCCGGACCTCGGTGTTCTCAGGGAGGTCGCCGAGCGCTGCGCCGAAAGTGACTCGCTCGCGCTCGAGGGCCTCATGACAATCGGCACGAACACGGACGACGAGGTGGAGATTCGTCGCTCGCTTCGCCAGTTGAGGGAGCTTCGCGACGGTCTCGGCATCGAGGCTGTCAAGGAGCTGTCGATGGGCATGAGTAACGATCTTGAGATCGCGATCGAGGAAGGCGCCACTATTGTTCGCGTCGGCTCGGCAGTGTTCGGCCCGAGGGACTATTCTCACTAGTGCATCCGGGCCCGAGGGCGCGCAGCGGATCGGCCCACCCGTCATCTCCCGCGAAGGACTCTCGTGCGCCCCACTTCCTACGACACCCTGACGCCATTTCAGCGTGCATTCGCCCTGTTCGCGATCGCGATCGGCGGGTTCGGTATCGGCTCGAGCGAGTTCGTGTCGATGGGCATCCTGCCTGACATCGCTCACTCGCTGCTTCCCGAGCAAATGGCCGTGAATCCCGAGCACGCCATCGCACAGGCCGGCTGGGCGGTGAGCGCGTACGCCTTCGGCGTTGTCGTGGGTGCCCCCACGGTGTCGCTTCTCGGCGTGAAGATCGCCCGGCCAAAACTCATCATGCTGCTCGCGCTCGGGCTGCTTGTGGGGTCGGTGCTGTCGGCGTCGATGCCCGTCTTCGGCCTGCTTATTCCAGCGCGGTTCCTTGCGGGCCTTCCGCACGGCGCCTTCTTTGGCGTAGCGGCGCTTCTCGCCGCCGACGTCATGGGACCGGGTAACCAGGGCAAGGGCATTGCGCTTGCCCTGATGGGGCTCACGGTCGCCAACCTGCTTGGCGTCCCGCTGCTCACGGCCTTCGGCCAGCAGCTCGGGTGGCGAACCGCGTACTGGATCGTGGCGGGCGTGTTTGCCTTGTCGATCCTCTTGCTGTTCCTCGCGATCCCGCCGCAGGAAGCTCCAAAGGGGCGCAGCGTCAAAGACGAACTCGGGGCGTTTAAGCAGCCACGCATGTGGATGGTCCTCGTGATCGAATGCGTGGGCTTCACGAGCTTCTTCGCGATGTACGGATACATCGCCGATGTCACGGTGAGCGTTGCCGGTATCGACAAGCTGCTCATCCCCGTGATCCTCGCGCTCGCGGGTGCGGGTATGACGCTCGGCAATTGGATCGCGGGGCACCTCACGGACTGGTCCTACCGCGCGAGTCTGTTCATCGTGTTCCCGATCTTTATTCTGATGTTCATACTGCTCATTGCGCTGCGAGAAAACCCAGTGGGCTTCGGCGTGGGTGTGTTCCTCGTGAGTGCGACGAGCTCGATCACGAGCCCGCTCATGCAGGCGTGGCTCATGACGAACGCCGGCAAGTCCGTCACCCTCGCGGCCGCCTCACACCACGGCGCATTCAATGTCGCGAACTCCCTCGGCGTCATGTTCGGTGGATTCATTCTGAGCGCCGGCTTCGGGTTTTCCGCGGTGCTCTACCTCGCGGGCGGCCTCGCCCTGTTCGGCATGGTTGTGACGTTCGCGGGTCTGTGGATCGATCGCGATGGCGTGCATGACATCAACGCCCTCAATGACGAGAGCGAAGATACGACGTTCGGCGTGAGCATTCTGCGGACGCAAACGGGAGAGATGGTGGCGATTGCGGCAGGTGCGGCGGGTGAGAGCGTCGCGCTCGAGGCCGACGATGCCTATCTCGAATCGCATCACCGCGCGGAATAGCGCGTCCCTGAAAGTCGTTGGATTAACCGTAACTAGACTGTGGGCACGTAGCGATGCCCTCGAGAAAAGGACACCCTGTGGCGCGAAACAACGCAATCTTGAACAACAGCCCCGCTTTCCGTAATTCCGGCGGCTATGCTCCCGCACCGGAGTACAACCAGGCCCCGGGCACCCAGCAGCAGTGGGGCCAGCCTCAGCAGCAGGCGCCGGGCTACCAGGCTCCCCAATCCCAGCAGGGCGGCTACAGCCCGGCCGATCTTGAAGCCATGTACAACCGCCCGGCCGCAACCGGCTTTGACACGGGCCGCATGACGTGGCGCAACACCATGAATGCGATCACGGCGACCTTCGGCGTGATCATCGCCGTCGCGTTCGTGATCATGATGCTCCCGACTGTCACGGCGCTCGTGATGGGAACGGAGGAAGGCCGCCAGATCGGCTTCGCTTTCGCGTCGATCGCCGCGATCGTTGGCGCTATCGGAAGCTTCGTGACCGTTCTCGTGAACGCGTTCAAGAAGACGCCGAGCATGTGGGTCACCCTCGCCTACGCCGTGTTTGAGGGCCTGCTCCTCGGTGGCATCAGCCTGTTCTTCGAGACGGTCTACCCGGGCATCGTGCTCCAGGCCGTGATTGGCACTCTCGCCGTCGCCGGCTCGATCACCGTTCTTTTCCGCATGGGGAAGCTGCGTACGAGCCCGAAGCTCACGAAGATGTTCCTCATCGCCTTCGGTGCCTACTTCGTGTTCACGCTCGTGAACCTCGTGCTCGTCCTCCTCGGCGTGACTAACCTCCGCACGGGCATGCTCGGCGTCGTGATCGGCTTGGTGGCCGTGGCGCTCGCGAGCTACAGCCTCGTGATGGATCTCGAGGTGATCCGCAACGGTGTCGATAGCGGCGCCCCCAAGGCCTATGCCTGGACGGCGGCCCTTGGCCTCGCCGTGACCGTGGTGTGGATGTACACGGAGATCCTCCGCATCCTCGCGATCTTGCGCGACAACTAACCACGCACAGCAAGAAACGGCCCGGGCCCCGTGAGGGGCTCGGGCCGGCGTCATTTTCGGGGAGTTGCGGGTCCGACGCTTACTCGGTGACCTTGAGGGTGGCGATAGCCTCTTCGAGGCCCTTCACGTGTTCGGGGTGGTCGGCGGCAACGTCGGAGACGAGTGCGCTTGGCCCCTTGGGAGTCTCGACGACGATCGCGGTGACGATCGAGGCGTTTGTGGTGCGCAGCCGTATCCCCTTCGACTTCGGGTCGAAACCGTAGGTTGCCTGGACGATCCACGCGGGCTTTCCGTCGACGGTCGTCGATTTGCTCGTGTAGTTCGTGATCTTCGGGTTGTCGCCGAATTGCTCGACAACGTTGAAGTGCGTGGCGTAGCACTGGAACATGGCGATGGCCATCTGCTCGGTGCCGGGGTAGGGGCCCTCGACATCGTCTTGCCACTCGATGCGGCCCACGGTGACGACGCTGTACCAAAACGACTCGACTTGCTTCGAATAGGCGCCCGTGTCGTAGAGGTACGGCACGTTTTCGTTCTGGTACCACTCCGAGTCCCAGTTCTTGGGAACCGTGTATTCGAGGCCGCCGCCCTTGATTGTGTTCCCGCTCTGGGTGCGCGATACCGTCGGCTTCGAGGACATGAGGCACTGTGTTGTGGGGGCCTGTGTGAAGATTTCGGGTGGCGGCTCGTTCGGGGCGGCTGGCGTGGGCTGCTCTTCCTTGTTGTTGGGGTCGCCCTGAGTGTTGACGCCGACGGTCGAGCCTTCTTTGGCGATGGGTTCTTTCTCGATGCTTCGCATTGCGACTTGCGAGACGAAAAGGCCCAGGGCGGCAATGAGCGCGATACCGCCAATGACGATGCCGATGACCACTTTGCGTGAGCTGCTTTCCTCACTGCTGTCGCCTACCTGGGCGTTGAGGGCCCCGCTAGGATCGTCTGCCCACCCGGAAGCACCGCTTGCCCCGGAGCCGTCGGACCTTCCGCCGCCCGTGCCAGCCGAGCCCGTCGAGAAGTCGGGTAGGCGAGGCTCGTGCGGGCTCTCTTGGCCCGGGTCGCTCTGATCGGGTGTGCTCACGCGCGTCCCTTTCCCTTTCGCCAACGTCTCATGTCGCCGCTCTTATTCTCACACTCCTTGGCTGCGGCGGCTTTCAGAAGGTGTCGACCCAGGTAGCGATAGGGTTGTACGACGTGACTCGGGGTGTCCCGGGGCCCGATTGCGGGTCCTGAGGGGCTGAGATCAAACCCGTCGAACCTGCTCTGGAAACCTACCTGCGAAGGGATGTCACTCGTGACACAGTCATACGCCGCCGGCATCGACAAAACCGTAAACGCCATGCGCGAGGCCGCACCGCTCGTGCATTGCTTGACGAACACGGTCGTTCAAAACGTCACCGCGAACGTGTTGCTCGCCACGGGCCAGGCTCCCGCGATGGTCGATCACCCGGGTGAGGCTGCCACGTTCGCCCAGATTGCGAGCGGCGTGCTGATTAACACCGGCACGGTCGCGCCGCACCAGGTTGAGTCGATGCCGCTCGCGGCAGAGGCGGCTGTGAAGGCGGGCGTGCCGTGGGTCCTCGATCCCGTGGCGATCGGTGCGCTCGAGGTCCGCACGTCGCTCGCGCACCGCCTGCTTGAACTCGCGCCCACGGCGATCCGCGGCAATGCGTCGGAGATTTCCGCGCTCGCGGGCCTCGGCGGGGGTGGTCGTGGCGTGGATGCAACCGATTCGGTGGACGACGCCCTGCCTGCCGCCGCATCCCTCGCCGAGCGCACGGGCGCGGTCGTTGCCGTCTCCGGCAAGCGCGACCTCATCGTGTGGGACCGCGAAGGCGACATCCGCGCGCTCTGGCTCGAGTCCGGCCACGACCTCATGCCGCGCGTGATCGGTACGGGCTGCGCGCTCGGCGCCACGATGGCCGGTTTTGTGAGCATCGCGCCCGTGCTCGAATCTCGTTTTTCCGACGCCACCTGCGCCCCCATCGATGCGAAGGCCCTCGCGGTGCTCACGGCCCACGCGCACTTCGGTGCCGCTGGCCAGCTCGCTGGTGAGCGCGCCGAGCATCCCGGTTCGTTCGCGGTTGCGTGGATCGATGCGCTCGATGAGCTGAGCGGCGCCGATGTCGCCTCGCGCGTCACCGTAAGCGAGGCGTCGGCGTGAACACCTCCGCTTCGCGCGAGCGCGCGGCGAAAGCCGATTGGGCGCTCTACTTCGTGACCGATTCGGCGATGGCGGGCGGCGCCAATAAGGTACCCGCCCAGGTTGCCGAAGCGATCGAGGGCGGCGCCCACGTAATCCAGGTGCGCGACAAGGACCTCGATGACGACGCCTTTGTCGAGCTCGCGCGCCAGGTGCGCGACGTGGCCCGTGAGGTGGGGGAGCAGCACGGTCGGGAGATTACGGTCATCGTCAATGACCGAGTGGAGGCCGCTCGAGAGCTTGGTCTCGACGTTCACGTTGGCCAGGGCGACATGCCCGCCGCCCAGGTGCGTGAACTGATCGGCGCCGAGGCGATCATCGGCGTGAGCGTCTCGAACGCCGAGCAACTGGAGGCGGTGATTGTCGAGGGGTGCGCCGACGTCGTAGGCATCGGCCCGATCTGGAACACCGCGACGAAGACCGATACCGACCCCGCCGTGGGGCTTGAGCAGCTCACTTCTCTCACCGCGCGTGCACACGAGGCCGGTATCGTGGCGGTGGCGATCGGAGGTATTTCGATTCGCAACGCGAGCGAGGTCGCAGCCACGGGCTGTGACGGTATCTGCGTGGTTTCGGCGATCGCCGGATCCGAGGACCCCGCGACCTCCGCGACGTTTTTGCGCCGCGAGTTCGTGATGAACCAGCCGCTCTAAATTCTTCAGCCCGATTCATACGCGAGCTGTTTTCAAGGAGGACAACCCCATGCGCCCACCCATTGCACTGACGATCGCCGGAAGTGACCCGAGCGGCGGCGCCGGCATCCAGGCGGACCTTAAAACGTTCACGGCGCTCGGCACATACGGCTGCGCCGTTCTCACGTCTCTCACCGCCCAGAACACGCAGGGCGTGGACGCCGTGTTTACGCCGCCCGCCTCCTTCGTGCGCGAGCAGCTCACGACTTTGCTTGACGACGTTTACGTCGATGCCACGAAGATCGGCATGATTCCTAACGCCGAGGTTGCCGAGGTCATCGCGGATGTCATCGAGGAGCGCCGCAGCGATTTCGGCAAGATCGTGCTGGACCCCGTGATGGTGGCGACCTCGGGCGACATGCTGATGGGGGAGGACGCCATGGAGATCCTCCGTGATCGCCTCCTCCCGCTCGCCGACGTTCTCACGCCCAACATCCCCGAGTCCGCGCTGTTGCTCGGCGAAGACCCGGCGACCGACGAAGAAGAAATGAAAGAGCAGGGCCTCAAACTCATCAATCGCGGCCCGAAGTCAGTTCTCGTCAAGGGCGGTCATCTTCGCGGATCCGCGCTCGTCGACGTGTTCGTGCAGCTCGGCAACGTCGTGGACGTTCTCACGGGCGAGATGATCAATACGCGCAATACGCACGGCACCGGCTGCACCCTCTCGTCGGCCATCGCCGCGCAGTACGCGCGTGTGGCGGGCGGTGCTGACGCGACTGACATCGGCGTCGTGGCAAGTGCACGCGAGTTCCTCCAAAGCGCGATTCTTCACGCGAAGGAATGGGAGATCTCGAAAACTCCCGAGAGCGGCCACGGCCCCACCAACCATCTCATTACCGTTCAGGGGGTGTGAGCGTGGCACTCATTGAGCCCGCGGGCCCGCACACGGCCCGGATGTGGGAGGAAACCAAAGACATCCGTGCGCGCATCGACGCCCTGCCGTTCCTCGCCGAACTCGGCGCCGGCACGCTCGATCCGGAAAAATTTACGTTTTACATCCAGCAGGATGCCCAGTACCTCGTCGCGTACCAAAAGACGATGACCGCTATCGCTCGCCAGGCGCCAGGGGCAGATGAGCTTCGCTTCTGGGCGAAGTCAGCCGTCGGCGCCATCGCCGAAGAAAAGGCGATGCAGGAAGAGCTCTTCACGAACGACATCCTCGCCGCCCACCGAGTCGAAGGACTCGGGATGAGCCTGCACACCGCGGCCTACAGCAACTTCCTGCTCGCGAGCGCCACCTACGACACGTACGCGGTTGCCGCCGCGGCCGTGCTCCCGTGCTACTGGATCTATGCCGAATCGGGCGTTGCCGTTCTTGACGCAAGCCAGGGTGCGCTCGAGGGGCACCCCTACGGCACGTGGGTCGAGGCGTACGCCGACGAAACGTTTACACGGATTTCTCGAGAGGCCGTGCAGCTCGTCGAAGAAGCGTGCGATGCCGCGGGAGAAGCCGAACGCGCCCGCGCGATCGAAGCGTTCCGGCAGGCCACTCGCTTCGAGGAGCTGTTTTGGACTCAGCCCATGGACGAACCTGAGGCGCGCATCCTTATTTGAGCTGGCGCGGCTAGGCTTGCTCCAGAACACATCACCGCAGTGGGAAAGAGGAGACACCATGAGCGATCCGCATCTGTGGCTCGAGGACATCACCGGTGACGAACAGCTTGCCTGGGTGCGCGAGCGCAATGCCCGCACTGAAAAAGACCTCGACGCCGACCCGCTCACCGCTGAACTCGAAGCGGAAATCCTCGAGATCCTCGACGCGAGTGATCGGATTCCTGGCGTCACTAAGCGGGGCGACTTCCTCTACAACTTTTGGACAGACGCCGAGCATGAGCGCGGTGTGTGGCGCCGCACGCCCCTCGACTCCTACCGCACCGAGAACCCCGAGTGGGAAACCCTCATCGATGTCGACGCCCTCAACGTCGCTGAAGGCGAGGACTGGGTGTGGCACGGCGCCCACGCACTGCGTCCCGCCGAAGGCGCGCCCTATCGCCGCTTCCTCGTGAGCCTCTCGCACGGGGGAAGCGATGCCGACGTCACGCGCGAATGGGACCTCGAGACCCGCAGCTTCGTGCCGGAAAGCGAGGGCGGCTTCGTGCGGCCCGAAGCGCGCGGCTTCGTCGCGTGGATCGACGACGATACCGTGTGGGTCGGCACCGACTTCGGCGAAGGCACGCGAAGCAACTCCGGCCACCCGCTCCAGGCGCGCATCTGGAAGCGAGGCACGACCCTTTCCGACGCCACCCTTGTTTTCGAGGGCGATCCTAGCGACATCCTCGTCTACCCAAGCCACGACCAGACCCCCGGCTTCGAACGCGACTGGGTCACGGTCATGCACACCTTCTACACCTCGACCACGTATGCCGTGGCTCGCGAAGGCGACGAGTTTCAGCTCCTCAAGGTTGACGTCCCAAGCGACATCGACGTGAGCTTTCACCGTGACCTCGCGATTCTGAGGCCGCGCAACGAATGGGTGACCGGAGGCCGCACATACGCCGCCGGCAGCCTGCTCGCGTGCGACTTCGACGCATTTATGGCGGGAAACCGCGACTTTGACGTCCTTTTCGACCCCACCCCAACGACTTCGCTCGACGGCCTCACGATCACCAAGGACTATCTCGTTGTGACCGTTCTCGACGACGTCAAGCATCGCTTGGTCGCCCACTACCAAAACGGCGATGGCAGCTGGGAGCGCGAGGAGCTCTACCCCGAACTCACGGGCTCGCTCTACGTGGCCGCCGTCGATTCCGACGAGAACAACGACGTGTGGATCACCCGCAACGACTTCCACGTGCCCGCAACCCTCTGCCTGGCAAACCTCGACGGGATCCGCGAGGGCAGCGGTGCGGGCGAAATCGAGACGATCAAGACGACGCCTGAACGCTTCGACGCGAGCGACGTCACCGTTACCCAGCACTTCGTTGACAGTGCAGACGGCACGCGCATCCCGTATTTTGAGATCGCGAAAGCCCAGGCCACCGTCGGACCCCGCCCTACTCTGCTGTATGGCTACGGCGGTTTCGAAATCTCCCTCACCCCGGTCTACCTCGGCGCGACAGGCAAGGCATGGATTGAACGAGGTGGCGTGTACGTGCTCGCGAACATTCGAGGTGGCGGCGAATACGGGCCTGCATGGCACCAAGCTGGGCTCAAAGAAAACCGCCACAGGGTCTACGAAGACTTCTCGAGCGTGGCGCGCGACCTCATCGATCGCGGTGTGACCGATGCGAAGCACCTCGCCGTGCGCGGCGGCTCCAACGGCGGCCTGCTCACCGGCAACATGCTCACGCAGTACCCCGAGCTGTTCGGCGCCGTCGTGATCCAGGTGCCGCTCTTGGACATGAAGCGCTACTCGCACCTTCTCGCGGGAGCGAGCTGGATGGCCGAATACGGCGACCCCGACACCGACGACTGGGACTTCATCAAGACCTTCAGCCCGTACCACCTGCTGCGCGACGACGTCGAGTACCCGCCCACCTTCGTGCTCACCTCGACCCGCGACGACCGCGTTCACCCCGGCCACGCCCGCAAATTCACGGCCGCGCTCGAGGAACTTGGCGCCCCCGTCAAGTATTGGGAAAACATCGAAGGCGGGCACGGTGGCGCCGCGTCCAATGCGCAAGCGGCACGCATGAACGCACTGGTCCACGCCTTTTTGTGGGCAACCGTCGGAAAGAAATAGCACCGGCGCATGGACCTCTACGACCGCCCAGCGGCAAACGAGCTTCTCGCCTCCCGCAATGACGTGATGACCGTCTACCGGGAGTTCGAGAACTCCGAAGGCCGCCTCTTCCCGCTCCGATACGTGCGCGCCGGGTACCAATCCGACCTGCCCACGATCATGGTGCTTCCCGACGGCCCCGGCGTCGCGAGCGTGTTCCCTTACGAGATTCTGCGGCGCGACATGGTCAAAAAGGGCCTCGACGTGATCATGATGGAACACCGCGGCGTGGGCATGAGCCGCGCGGATGCGCAGGGCAATGACCTTCCCGTTGGCGTGATGAGTGTGGAGAACGTGCTCGACGATGTGCGTGCCGTGCTCGACCACGCGCAAGTGCCGCGCGTGGTGCTGTACGGAACCGGGTACGGTGCCTACATTGCGCAACGGTTCGCGCTGCGTCACCCGGAGCGCGTGTTTTCCATGGTGCTCGACTCACCGTTTACGGGCGTGCGCGACGGGCGCGCCCTTCGCGAACTCATGCGTGACCTGTATTGGCGCGGAACGTTCGACGCGACCGAATCGATTGCCCGCGCCGTGCGGATGCTCGTCGAGCAGCGCGTCGTCCCCGTCGATGAGACCGGCGTTGTGCTCGCTGCCGTCCACGAGTATGGCGGCGTGAATTCGGTGCGCGATCTCGTCGATCTCCTCGTGCAGGGGCGCGGGCAGCTCGCGTGGGCATCGATCCACCAGATCATCACTGGCCGCGAGTGGTTCAACACCACGCCCTACGTGTATGAAAACGATCTGGCTGGCCGCATTTCCGCGACCGAACTCGGATTCGCCGAGGCTAGCGACGGCAAGCCGCTCGACCCGCTCACCGTGTACGCGCGTCGCGCCGCACAGTTCCCGCCGTTCGCGGGGGAGAGCTTTGACCTTGAAACGGCGAGGCGCTCAATCACGACTCCCACGCTCGTTGTGGGCGGGGCGCGTGATGTGATCGTGCCGCTGTGGCGCTCGCGCCTCGCAGCCGACGAAATTCCCGGCGCCCACGTCGGGTCCGATCCGTCGAATCCGAGGCTGCGATTCATCTCCGCACACAACGTCGGCCACGCCCTCATTGACTCGCACATCGAGCTTTCTGTCGTCGCGATGCGCTGGGCCGCCGCGGGTGCGATTGATGCCCTCCTCGATCGCGACATCAGTTCGCTCAATCGCAGCGTGCGTAACGAGGCCTACGGCCGCGGCATCCGCACGGCGCTTCTCGCCGAGCAGTATTCGCCGCTCAAACTCTGGTCGGTTCGCTCGCTCGCCGCGGGGCCGCTTGCCTCCGCCGATGCCCGCGGACCTCGAGGGCTCACTCGCCGCTAGGACTCATTCGCTTCTAGGGCCGCCCTGGCACGCGACCTGCACGTAAGAGTTCGCAAACACGAGTTCGTACGGCTCGTGCGCGCTCGTGATGACGGATGCGCCGTTGAGGTGTTCAGGTTTTGCGCTCGCATTCGCAGGCCACTTCGCATTTGCCCACTCGGCCCAGCCGCCCGGGAATTGCTCCTGCTCGCGCGCCCCGTACACGCCCGCGACGCATTCTGGTGCCCGCTTCGTCTCGCCGTGCATCCACTGCACGTCGTTCGTCGCCACGAGCGGGGCCATCAAGCGAATGTCGCTCGCGATCGTCACGCCCTTGGGCACATGCGCCTGCCCCTCTCGAGCGGCATTGGCGAACTCCGAATTCGGGTTGAGCGCCCCGGTTGCGATCCACGTGAGGGGAAGCGAGGTTGCGAGATACGCGGTCGACAGGATCGAGAGGGCAACGCCGAGGCGTTTCGTCCACAGCTGTGCTTTTTGCGGCGCGAGCGGGCGTTCGCGCAGCTCAGCCAGATGCGTGAGCGCAGCTCCCCGCACGTGCGGGAGGGTCGCAAGGAGCGCCGCGAACGCGATCGGCATGAGGAACGAGTTGTAGTGCCACTGCCAGGTCCAATAGTGCTCGACGGAACCGAGGAACCGCCAGGCAAGCGTCGGAAGAAGACCGAGCGCAAGTGGACTCGTGACCCCCACAATGCCCATGAACGCCACGAACATGAGCACCGTTTGCCACTTCACGAGCGGCGTGAAGGCCTGCGTGAGCGGCGCAAAATTCTCTGTGTACACGTACGCGCTCGCGGGGCTCAGCGCCGGCAAAATCACCCAGGTGGCGAGGACAAACCACACGAGGCCCCACGCGGCAAGCAGCAGCGCGTAGCGGGGTTTCTTTTCCGACGTTAGCCTCGCAACCATCGCGCGGAGCCTCTGCGAGGGGCTTCCCGCTTCGAGCCCCGGAGTACGCCACATCCACGCCATCGCGAAGCCGAGCATCATCACGGTGAGGCCCAGATCTTCCTTGACGAACACAAGCGCGCCGATCCACAGGAGCGCTGCCTTCGATCGGTTCTCAAGGAAGGCGGCGAGACCGAATGCCACGAAGAGAACGGCGAACGCATACTCGTGAAACTGCACGTTCTGGCTACCTTGAAGCCCGAAGGAGAACGCGTAGCCGGCGCCGGCAAGCATGCCGAGCCGCGGACCGAGTTTCGCCATTGCGACGCGCGTGAGTGGGTACACGCTCGCCCCAAACAGCGCGGCCTGCGCCCACAGCAGCACGGCTGGTGACGGCCACAACCACCACAGAGGTGCAAGGAGCGCGAGAACGGGGTGGAAGTGATCGCCGAGGAGATTGAAGTTGTCGCCCTTGATCGGAACGATCGGGGCATTGACGTGCGCATACTCCTTGACGGCTTCGGCGAAGATGCCCAGATCCCAGCTCGGGAAGAAGTACGAATCCCACTGGAGCATCGAGAGCCACCCGTAGAGTGTGGTTGCCGCGAGGGCGAGGCCGAGCGGGGCGAGGTGCATGGGGTCCAGGACCGCGTCGAGGAAGGCGTCGGTGCGAGACCGCGGGTGGCTGTCGCGGCCACCGTGTTCGGGTGCTGCGCTGGGAATGCTGCCTTCGCGTGCGCCTGCACTTGCACTAGAAGACTCGTTCTCGCTCGTGCATGAGCTGACGATGGCTGCGCGTGCGCGTCGGCGTGTAGTGCCTGTCGTGGTGCTGTTCGCGCTCGAGTTTGCGTCTGTAGGCTCAGGGTGCGAAGTTGTCACGCGCCCCATTGTGCCAGGCATGCGCTTCGACGGGACCGTTTTCACGATGCGCATGCAGCTAGACCCGGCTCGTGGTGGTCGGTTCCTAGCGTTGGGAGCGCCCTCGTTTCTTTTCCGCCCCCCTTGCCCTGCTTCTTGCTCTAGTTCAAGCGACGATTTTCGCTCTAAGGTGGGGGACACCACCCAACGCCCAATCAAAGCTGCCCTGCCGGCAGACCAGGGCGGCCGTGTGAGTATCGGACAATAATGCGTAGTCCTCCAAGGGCCTGGACACAGGAGCTTTCCCCTTTCCTTAGTGGTGCGACCAGAGGGAGAAGAAACATCCACCCCGGTGCACCCGCTGTGGTGACAACGACCCATCGCCCGCAGCAGGTGGCAATCGTTACGGTTATCCCTCTTTTTCAGATTCCTGTCCTCGGGATCAGAAAAAGACGGGGGCCTGTCATAGGTCAGTGAGCATGGCGTTCATCCGGTCAATCTCCGGTCCCTGGGCGTGAATAACCTCCTGGGCAAACATGAGGTCCGCGTCGTTGTGATCGGCGGAGATCTCCCCGTCCGCCTCAGTCGTCGCCGTGGTGGTCTCGGTCGTCTCAGCGGTAGTCGTCGCAGTGCTGGTGGCCGAGGTGGTGGCGTCGGTGTTGCCTGATTCGGTGACCTCAGCGCAGGCGGCCAGCGCCAGGGTGAAGGCCGCGGCGAGAGCGGAAAGAACAAGGGGGGCGCTTCATGGTGGAGCCTTTCAGGGTCATATGAGGGCAGTGGAGAGAAGCGGTGGATCAGTGGACGGCGGTGGATGCCGGAGTAGGCGTGGTGTGTTCCTCCTTCGACTCGGTCGGAGCCAGGTGAGCCGGATCCAGATCAATGCGGCGCAACAGCTGGGCGTTCAGGGCCACCACGATGGTCGAGGCAGACATCAAGATCGCGCCCACGGCCGGGGACAGCACGAACCCGATCGAGGCGAGCACTCCGGCGGCCAGCGGCACGGCGAGGATGTTGTAGCCAGAGGCCCAGATGAGGTTCTGGATCATCTTGCGGTAGCTGGCCCGGGACAGCTCAATCATCGACAGCACTGCCCGCGGATCATCACTAGCGAGGACCACCCCGGCAGATTCCATGGCCACATCCGTGCCGGCACCGATGGCGATACCGACCTCCGCGCGGGTCAGAGCGGGGGCGTCATTGACACCGTCACCGACCATGGCCACGCTCAAACCCCGGTCCTGCAGTTGCGTGACCTTGGCGTCTTTGTCCTGGGGCAGGACCTCGGCGAAGACCTCATCAATGCCTAAGTCCTGACCGACAGCGTGGGCCACCTGCTGGGCGTCGCCGGTGATCATCGCGACCTTCACCCCGCGGTCCTGCAGGGCTTTCACGGCGGCGCGGGATTCGGGGCGGATCTTGTCCTCGACGGCCACCGCACCGATGATCTGACCGTCGCGGACAATATGGAGCACACCGGCCCCACGCCCGGTCCAGGCGCTGGTGGTGTCGGTGAGCTCGGCCGGGGTGCTGAGGTTGAACTCGCGCAGCATGTTCGGCCCGCCCACGAGGATCTCAGCGCCATCGACAGTGGCCCGGACCCCCCGGCCGGAGGCGGCGCTGAAACCAGTTGCACGGATGTGCCGACGGGAGGCCTCGGGATGGGCGGCCGCGGCCGCCACGATGGCGCGGGCTACGGGGTGCTCGCTGTCGGCCTCCGCGGCGGCGGCCAGGGCCAGCAGCTCTCCCTCAGTGACGCCGACAGCTGCCGCGACACCGGTGACCGCGTGCGCACCCTCGGTCAGGGTGCCGGTTTTGTCGAAGAGCACCACGTCGATGGTGCGCATCCGCTCGAGCGCCATCCGGTCCTTGATGAGCACCCCGGATTTCGCGGCCCGCTCGCTGGAGATCGCAATGACCAGCGGAATCGCCAGGCCCAGGGCGTGCGGACAGGCGATGACCAGCACCGTGACCGTGCGCACCACGGCATCGTCCGGGCTGCCGATGATGGTCCACACCACCGCGGTGATCAGAGCGGAGATCAGCGCGAACCAGAACAACAACGCCGCCGCCCGATCCGCCAGGGCCTGGGCCCGGGAGGAGGACTCCTGGGCGTCGGCAACCATGCGTTGGATCCCGGCCAGGGCGGTGTCTCCGCCGGTAGCCTCCACCCGGATGCGGACGGTGTTGTCGGTGGCCACGGTACCGGCGACCACCTTGTCACCGGTGTCGCGGAAGACGGGACGGGATTCGCCGGTGATCATCGCCTCATCGAATTCGGCGGCTCCGTCGAGGATGGTTCCGTCGGCCGGCACCCGGGCACCGGCCCTCACCAGCACGACGTCGTCGACGACCAGCTCGGAGATGGCCACGGTGCGGGTGGTCCCGTCGATGACTTTCTCGGCCTCATCCGGCAGCAGGGCAGCCAGCGCGTCAAGTGCGGAGGACGCGGCCCCGAGAGCGCGCATCTCCAGCCAGTGGCCCAGCAGCATGATGGTCACCAGCAGGGCCAGCTCCCACCAGAAGTCCAGGTCAAAACCGCCCAGCCCGAGAGTGGTGCCCCAGGAGGCGACAAACGCCACGGTGATGGCCATGGCGATCAGGAGCATCATCCCGGGTTGGCGGGATTTCAGTTCTTTCCATCCGCCCTTGAGGAAAGGCGTTCCGCCGTAGATGAAGATGATCGTGCCCAGCACCGGGGTGATCCAGGTGGATCCGGGGAATGCCGGGAGGTGGTAGCCGAGCAGGCGGGCGACCATGGGGCTGAAAATAACGACGGGAATGGACAGAAGCAGCGACCACCAGAAGCGGTCCCGAAACATTGCGGTGCTGTGTCCGGCGTGTTCGCCGTGACCATGAACGTGGTGGTCTTCGTCCAGGGCGGAGTGCGGGTGATCGTGGGGCATCGCCTGGTCGTGGGTGTCGGCATTTGCGTGGTGTTCGTGGCTGGCATGATCCGGGTGGTAGGTGTGGTCTGCTTCCGGAGCGGGGTGATCACCATGGTGATCGCTGGAATGGTGGGGAGTGCTCATGACGTTCCTTCCGCTCAACCCGGTCGGGTCGAGATGATGGGTAAAACTGATCAGGATAAGACGGTGTAGCCGGCCTCCTCGATGGCCCGGCGAACCATCTCCGGAGGTACGACACCGGTGACCTGGTAGCTAGGGGAGGACCCCCCTGCTGACGAGTCGCTGGCGGCAGAGATGGAGGCGGTGTCGGCACGTGAGGCAGGTCCGCAACAGCTGCAGCCGTGGGAGGCCATCGGCAAGAAGCGGGGCGGGGAGGTGATCATGGGAACGCTCCTACGGGTCGGTGGGATGCGGCGATACTGCTCTCGAGCGTATACCCCCCCGGGGTATATTTTCAAGGGGGGGAGGGAACGGCCCTCACGCGGGACAGGGTGTGGTCACCGCGCAGCCTCCTCACTGTCGGGAGGGGACAGCGGGAGGCGGAGGGCAAACACCGCTCCGCGACCGGGTCCGGGGGAGGTGGCGGTGAGAGTGCCGCCGTGGGCCTCGATCAATGCCTTGGAGATGGTCAGACCGATACCGGCCCCGCCGTCGTCCCGGCTGCGGGCGGCATCCCCCCGATAGAAGCGTTCGAAGATGTGTCCGAGCTGGTCAGGTGGGATGCCCTCGCCGTCATCGGCGACGTGGATGAGCGCGGTGGACGCCCCCTGCTGGTGGACGCTGATCCGGACATGCCCGCCGGCCGGGGTGTGCCGTAGCGCGTTCGACAGGAGATTGCTCATCACCTGGCCGAAGCGTTGCCGGTCCACGAGCACCCGGGCGGTGTCCGTAATGGTCTCGACCTGTAAATCGACGCCTTTGTCAGCATAAGCTTCCCCCGCGGCAGCAGCAGCGGTATGGAGCAGATCCCCGAGCCCTTCCTCCGCCAGGTCCAAATCGATCCGGTGTTCCTGGGCCCGGGAGACATCGTCGATGTCTTCCATCAACCGGGTCAGGCGGGTGAGTTGGTCAGCCATGATCGTGTGGGTGGCATTATTCCAGTCCACGACCCCGTCCTGGAGACCATCGAGGTAGACCGTGAGCACCGATAAGGGGGTGCCCATTTCGTGGGCCAGATCAGAGAGCATCTGGCGGCGGACCTGTTCGGTGTGTTCCAGCCGGTCGGCCATGGTGTTGAAGGCATGCGCCAGGGTGGCGACCTCGGGGCCTGCTTCTCCGGCGGGCACGCGGATACGGGAGTTGCCGGCCGTCAGGCTGGTAGCGGCGCGGGTGAGATCCTGCAGGGGGGTGCGCAGGCGACGCGATAACCACAGGCTGGCCAGCAGGGCGCTGATCAAGGCGGTGGGCAGGGCGACGGCCAGGGTGATCAGGTTGGCGTCCCGGTAGGCCTGCTCGGCATGGAACAGCTCCAGCGAGGGGTCCTCCGGGCCGGTCATCAACATATGATCATGGAACAGGGTCGGGCCCACCATCGTGGCCACGGTCACGGCCACCAGCAGGCTAATCACCACGATCAGCACCTGGGCGGTCAGGAAGCGGAAGGTCAGGCCGGGCCCGTGATTCATGGCTGCCCCACCCGGTAGCCCACGCCACGCACGGTGTCGATAAACCCCCGGCCCCGGGTGTCGGTGCCGAGCTTGCGACGCAAGTTGCCGATATGGACATCGACGATGCGTTCATCACCGACCCACGTGGTGTCCCAGACCTCGGTGACCAGGTCGCGGCGGGTCAGCACCTGGCCGGGGCGCAGGGCCAGGGCAACCAGCAGCTCGAACTCCGTGCGGGTGAGCTCCACGGTCGTCTCCCCCACCTGCACCCGATGGGCGACAGGGTCAAGGAAGAGGTCACCAACGATCAAGGGGGTGGTCACCTGCGGTGGGGTGGTGCTGGTGCGCGGGCGGCGCAGCACCGCATGCACCCGGGTCACCAGTTCCCGGATACTAAAAGGTTTGGTGATGTAGTCATCCGCCCCCAGGGTCAAACCGCTGATCTTGTCGTCCTCGCTGCCACGCGCGGTGAGCATGAGGATGTAGCAGTCCGAGAAGGTGCGGATCCGTCGACACACCTCCAGACCGTCGAGTTCGGGCAGCCCCAGATCCAGCACCACAACATCGGGGGAAAAGCGACGGGCCTCGTCCACCGCCTGGGTGCCGGTGTGCGCCTGGCGGGTATCGAAACCGGCCCGGATGAGGTAGGAGGCCACCATCTGAGCCAGGGGTTGTTCATCATCGACGACCAGCACCCGCCTCGGGGGCGTGGCGGTGGTCGGTGTGCGGTCAGCCATAGACCCCAGCATCGCTCCGGCCAGGAGGGAATGCCACCCTCGCTCAGTGCCCGGCGGGGAATCTTCATCGAATCTTCAAACATCACCCTTCGACCGCCGTCACCCCTGTGCCCCACCCCGGGCCGGCGGCATCGCCTCCCCTGGTCGGTTCAGCAGGCGCCACCAGGGATTTCACTGCCTGCATCGCATACCCGGGGTGGGTAGAAGGACATCGCCCACGGCTGTGGGGTGGTGTCTCGGTGGTGACCCAGCCCACCGAATTCACCCCCTTTTCGCCCTGTTATAAGGCTGTGAACAGGGTTTTTGATTTCTAGTTCGTCAGGCATCCGTGCAAGATGAAGGTATGGCATCGGCCTTGAGGCGGTGTCTTCTCACGGTCTTACCACGATCCAAGGAGATTGACGTGAAAAAACGAGCAGCGATCGCAACCGTCGCCCTTGCCCTCGTCCTCGCGGGGTGTTCGGCCGCCGACCCGGAACCCACCGCCAACGAGACGGTGTCCCAGGATACATTCCTGACTACCCATGGCCTGGCCGACATGGACGCGGTGGAGATCATTGATCATCTCGACCGGCAGAAGGTCAATGAGCGTCCCACGGATCTGATCGCCTCGGTGCGTGCCGATGAACTGCTGCTCTCGAGCGATGACCAGGAGGTCGTGGTCGATCTTCCCGACAATCAGACGTATGTCTCGATCGCACCCTATCTCACCTCCACCCACGACTGCTTCTACCACAGCCTCACGACCTGCCAGGGGGAACTCGCCAATGAGGATATCCAGGTCACGATCACCGATGAGGCGACCGGTGAGGTGCTGGTGGACGAGACGACAACCACCTTCGACAACGGGTTTATTGGCTTCTGGCTTCCCGATGATGTCACCGGCCTGATTGAGGTCAGCTACCAGGGGCGTACCGGCACCGCGGAGTTTTCCACCACCGACGACGGTGCCACCTGTGTCACAGACCTGCGCCTGACGTGATGGCTCAGCAGGGTCCTCACCTGCGCTTGTCTCCGATGTCACTGAAATCTTGTACCAAGGACGGTTAAATTATGACGAACGCGTTTTCCCGACGACAGGTTCTGCTCGGCGGGCTCGTCCTTGCCGGCACCGGGACCGTGACCGCCTGCACCAGCGACCCTGGACCCGCCGCCTCGGCACCAGGTCCCTCCCTTCGCCCCACTCCCACCCCCACTGCGCTCGGTGAGCCGACGGTGCGCCGGACACTGACCGCCCGGCCCCTCTCCCTGGATATCGGCGGCATCGAAGCCAAGACGTGGGGATACGTCTCTGACACTGGGGATGCGGCCATTGAGGCCACCACCGGCGACGTCCTCCAGGTCGATATCACCAATGAACTGCCTGAGAGCACCTCCATCCACTGGCATGGCATCGCGCTCCACAACGCAGCCGACGGTGTGCCCGGCATGACCCAGGACCCCATTGAACCTGGCGAGTCTTTCTCCTATGTTTTTGAAGTCCCTCACGGTGGCACCTACTTCTACCATTCCCACACCGGCCTGCAGCTTGATCGCGGCCTCCACGCCCCACTGATCATCCGTGACCCGCAAGACGCTGAGGACCAGGACGTCGAGTGGACCATCGTGCTCGATGACTGGGTCGATGGCATTCAGGGCACTCCCGACGATGAACTCGACAAGCTCACCGGAATGGGTTCGGGCGACCATAACGGGAGGATGGGAATGGGAGGTCACGGCCAGATGATGCACGGTACCCCGGACCGGGTACTGGGCGGGGATGTCGGCGATGTGATGTATCCGCACTACCTCATCAACGGACGTATCCCCCGTGCTCACCGGACCTTCGAGGCTCGCCCGGGCGACAAGGCCCGCCTGCGGTTTATCAACTCCGGCGGTGACACCATCTTCAAGGTGGCCCTCGGTGGTCACCGCATGACCGTCACCCACACCGACGGCTTCCCTGTCCAGCCCTGGGAGACCGAATCGATCTACCTGTCGATGGGCGAGCGTGTCGACGTCGAGGTCATCCTCGGCGACGGCATCTTCCCGCTCACGGCTTTGGCGGTGGGTAAGGACGACCGCGCCTTCGCCGTCATCCGCACCGCCGGCGGCCAGGCCCCCCGCCCGGATGTCGATTTCCCCGAGTTGTCGTCCACCGGACTGCTTCTGTCCTCCCTGAAGCCAGCAGACCGTGCACTCCTGCCCGAGGGCACACCAGACCGAGAAGTCGGTATCGACCTGGGCGGGCAGATGATGCCGTATGAATGGAGTATTCTCACCGACGGCCAATCCTCCCCCGCGACCGTGCAGGAGGGCCAGCGCCTGCGGATGGTCATGCGCAACAGGACCATGATGCCCCATCCCATGCACATCCACGGCCACACGTGGGCGCTGCCCGGCAACGGCGGGCTACGGAAGGACACCGTCCTTCTTCGCCACGGTGAAACCATGATCGCCGACCTGATCGCTGACAACTCCGGTGAGTGGGCATTTCACTGCCATAACGCCTATCACATGGAAACCGGGATGTTCAGCTCGCTTCGCTACGAGTAACCCCCACAGCAGGGTTGAATGCCGAGGTGGGCAGAGTCGCTACAGACCACCCGCCTGGTAGCACGATGACTTTCCTCGGTGTTGTGGTCTTCCGGGATGACCAGAACACCGTCTTCTTCCCCACCGCCCCGGAATAAGGAGATCTAATCCATACCGAGCACCCCCCCCCGCAGAGCCGCCATCGCGGTGACCTATCCCTCGATCTACGATCCGCCGTTTCGTATTGCTGCGGCCCTGGGTGGGGTGTCGACCTCGGTCATCCCGACCATCATTGTCCTGGACCGAAGCCACCGCCCGGCTGCGGTGTTCCTGAGGGAGGTCACCGCCGATGACATCCTTGATGTCGCGCTGCCGCTGGCCGAGGAGGCACCAGCATCATGATCGTTGATGTGATGGCGCAGTTGGCGATCGGCCAGCAGTTCGCCGACGCCGCGGCCCCCTGGCGCGTCATGAGCGCATCCGGCTCCGCGACGCTACCCAGGCAACCGTCGGACCGTGCACGTGCACGCATGTGCGCAACCGAAGGTGAAGAAAACCGCAAAGACACCACCGAATCAGGCTGGATAACGTGGTTGTCTACACCTTGAGGGTGGGGGAGAAGGGCAAGAGCGGGCGCACACGGCCACCAGTGCCTATTGTGGGAAATATGATCGACCTGCTCGTGAGCTCCCCGCTGCTGACCCTCATCGTGACGATGGCACTCGGCACCCTGGTCGGCGCAATCCCTTTCGGCCCCCTTAAATTTGGGCCGGCCGGCGCACTGTTTGTCGGTCTCGCGATCGGTGCCCTCGACCCGCGTCTCGGTAGCGACCTCGAACTCGTGGAGTCGCTCGGCTTGGCGCTCTTCGTGTACACGATCGGTATCGCCTCAGGCGCATCGTTCTTCAGGCAGCTCAGGGCACAAGGGTCACTGCTCGTGGGTGGGGTGCTGCTCCTCGGGGTCCAAGCGGCACTGTCGATTGCGGCGGGTTACCTTTTCGGTTTTGGCGGTCCGATGGCAGCCGGTATGTTCGCCGGTTCCGGAGCGGCGACGCCGGCGCTCAGTAGCGCGAGTGCGATCGTGCCGGGGGAGACCGCTCCCGCGGTGGGCTTCGCGATCGCGTATCCGCTAGCCGTCGTTCTCGGCATGCTCATCATTCCGCCGATCACGCGCTCGAAAATGAGCGGGAAAAACGATCCGTCGTCAGTGTCCGCAACGGACCTTCTCGACATCACCGTCGAGGTCGAGCGCACGATGAAGATCAGCAAGATCCCCGGAATTGCCTCACTGCCGGGCAAGGCCGGCGGCGACCTCCGGATTTCTTACCTGCAGCGCGGCGACGAGATTCGCGTTGCTCACCCTTCGGAATCTTTGCACGCGGGGGACCGGGTCCTCATGGTCGGCGTACCCGCCGCAGTCCACGAGGCCGCAACGCTCCTCGGGCGCGAAAGCGATACCCACCTCGCGAACGACCGTACGAAGGTCAACTTCCGCCGGTTCATCGTCTCGAACCCGCAGCTCGCTGGTCGCACGGTTGCCGATCTTCACGTGCCCACGCGTTTCGACTCGATCATCACTCGCGTGCGCCGCGGCGATACGGATATGCTCGCCCACGCCGAAATGACCCTTCAGCTCGGCGACCGGGTGCGCGTCGTCATGCCGCACGATCGACGCAAAGAACTCACGGAGTTTTTCGGTGACTCCGAAACTCGCATCACCGAGGTTGATTTCTTGAGCCTCGGGCTCGGAGTTGCCCTCGGCATCATCGTGGGCTTCGTGTCGCTCTCTATCGGCGGGGCAAAGCTTGCGCTTGGGAGTGCGGCGGGCCCGCTCGTCGTAGGGCTCATTCTCGGATATATGGGTCGCACAGGCCCGATCGTGTGGACTCTACCCACGAGTGCAAACCTCACCATTAGGCAATTTGGTCTCTTTATGTTCCTGGCATCCGTCGGACTCAAAAGCGGCCATGCCTTCGCCGGAACCGCGTTCTCCGTGACGGGTGTCCTCGTGGGGATCGCGACCTTGCTGACCCTCGGCATTGCACTGCTCGCCCTGTGGGGAGTGGGGGCCGCACTCGGTCTCAGCGCGGCCCGAACCGCGGGTGCCGTCGCAGGTTACGTGGGCCAACCGGTGTTGCTCAATCACGTGAAATCGTTCGTGAACGACGAGCGAACCGACCCTGGCTATTCGGCAATGTTCGCCGCTGGGATGATCGCCAAGATTCTGTTTGCTCAAGTGATCGTGCTCCTCTAAGGTATTTTTGCGCCTTCGCACACGACCCCTCCAGCCCCGGCGCGTAGGTTCATCCCATGATTCCATTTCTCGAGATCATGAACGCGCACAAAAAGATCATGGTGAAACCCGAGGACGCGCTCGCAGGTCGCGATGACTACCCCTTTCCGCTCTCGCGTGACCACCTCGTACTCGGCACCGACATGCTTGGTGAGGGGGCGCCGGAAGGATCTGGCGAACTGCTCCTCGCCGGTGGCTGCTTCTGGGGTATCGAACGCATCATGTGGCAGATCCCGGGCGTGTGGACGACCGCGGCCGTGTATGCCGGTGGATACACGCCCCACCCCACCTACGAAGAGGTGTGTTCGGCAAAGACCGGTCACGCCGAAGCCGTGAAGGTGATCTACGAGGATGAGCATGCGCTCCTGCGTGTGCTCACCGAGTTCTGGCAGCAGCACGACCCGACGACCGAAAACCGCCAGGGCAACGACATCGGAACGCAGTACCGAAGCGCAATCTTCTGGACTGATCCGGCGCAAGAGCGCATCGTTCGCTCCTCCCTCGATGCGTACCAGGAAGCACTCACCGCCGCCGATCGCGGCACCATCTCCACCGTGGTAGCGCCGCTGAGCGAGGCGGGTGCCGGCACCTACTACTACGCCGAGCCCGAGCACCAGCAGTACCTCGCGAAAAACCCAGCCGGCTACTGCAATCACGGCTTTAACGGCGTCGCGTGTTCCCTCGAGGGCGCCGTTTAAGAGTCGATGGCCTCCCGGGCGCGCCGCAACGCTTCACGCTCGGTGACGCCAAGTTGGCGGGCGAGGGTCTGCACATCACGAAATTCAGGTCCGACGGTGGCCACGGAACCGTCGGACCGCACCGACACCTTGACGGCCACCTCCACGCCCTCAATCTCGACTTTCTCAAACCTGCGCGTACGAATGCGCCGGTCGAGCGGGGCGTACCGCACGCCGAGTGAGCCGGTGAGGTCGAGGAGGAGGTCGGCGAGGCGAATCTCCTCACCCTCGCGGGCGAGCGCGTGAACGGTCACGGCGGGGCGGCCGTGCTTCATGATGATGGGCGTGAGCCAGCAGTCGAGCGCGCCGGCCTCGAGCATCGAGTCGATGATGCCGGGCCACAGGCGGGGATCGGCGTCGTCGACGTTGGCTTCGAGCTGGATGACTCGCGTGGGCGTCTCGTGGGCGTCACGCATGCGGATAGCTTTCCCCGAGAAAGATGCGCACGACGTTGGGGCGTCCCGGCGTGTCTTTTGTGCCGGCGCCGATGCCGACGGCGCGCGTCACCATGCCCGGCATGGGGCCGTAGCTCGTCGCGAGGCCGCGCATGAGGGCAACGCCCGTGGGGGTTGCGAGTTCGCCGATGCCTGGGGCGACGCCTGACGGGGGCGCGGCCGCCGCGTGTGGGCCGCCCGCGGCGTGCTCGGGCAGCGGGTGTTCGTGATCGTGCTGGTGACCGTGCTCGTGATCGTGCGCATGAGGGTGCGAGTGGGCATGGCCGTGGTCGTGACCGTGCGGGCGGGGAGGCAAAAGGTCGCCGGCGACCGTCGGCCACCCCTCGGCGAGGTAAGCCGTTGCGGGAACCGGCACCGGAATATCACCGTGAGCGGCGCGGATGCGGCCCGAGCCGACGGCGATCGTGCTGCCCGTTGCCTCACCGATCCCGAGTTGGCGCCACGCCTCGCATGCGCCGATGACGTCGGCGATCGAATCGAGTGCGCCGACCTCGTGGAAGTGGACATCCTCGGGATCGATGCCGTGAGCGCGGCCCTCCGCTTTGGCGAGCATGCCAAAGACGCGCAGACCGAGGTCGATCGTGCGTTCGTGGACTGCCCCTCGTGCACTCTCGAGCATGTCGCGGATCGAGGTCCACGTGCGGTGCGGCGGGTTTTCGACGAGCAGTTCGACGTCTACTTTGAGGCTTCGCTGCCCGCAGCGGTCAACGGTTCGTTTCGTGAGCTTTACGGAGCCGGGGATGAGGGCATCGAGCACGGATTGGACGCGCTCGAGGTCCGCTCCCGCATCGATGAGGGCTCCAAGCAGCATGTCGCCCGCGATGCCTGCGGTTGCGTCGATCCATGCGATCGAGCCGGAGGGGGAATCAATGTGGAGGTCGTCGCTATGTCCCATGGCAACCGATTGTAATCCGCGCGATAATGGGCAATATGAGCGAACGAGTTGATCACGTGAAGCCCATTCCCGCATCTTTGGTGAGCGCCGCCGCTCGCATCGGCGGCCCCGACGAGACGCTCACCGACGAGCAGATTTCGAGATTTGTCGCCGAGCAACTCGCGACAGCCGATCTCGATGGCAAGCGCGTGTGCGTGATCATTCCCGACGGCACCCGCTCCGTGCCGCTTCCTCGCGTGATGCCCGCCGTTCACAACGCGCTCACGAACCGCGCTTCGCACATCACGGTGCTCATTGCGCTCGGCACGCACGCCGCGATGAGCGAAGAGAGCATCGAGCGGATGCTCGGCGCCGAGCCTGGAAAGCTTAAAGACGCGTACCCCGCGTTCGAGATCCGCAACCACGAATGGGACAACGACGAGGAGATCGCCGACCTCGGTGAGATCGGTGCCGACACGATCGCCGAGCTCACGGGCGGGCTTCTCACGGATGTTCCCATGCGCGTGAACATCAATCGCCACGTCGTCGAAGCGGACGTCAACCTTATCGTCGGCCCCGTGTTCCCCCACGAAGTCGTGGGATTCTCTGGCGGCAATAAGTACTTCTTCCCCGGCTGCTCCGTGCACGACGTCATCGACATCTCGCACTGGGTGGGGGCGCTCATCACGGCGAGCCGCATCATCGGTGCGCTTGGCATCACGCCCGTGCGAGAGCTCATCGACGCGGCAAGTGCACGCATCGAGACGACCAAATACTGCCTCGCGATGGTCGTGCGCTCGGCGAGCAGTGACCTCCACGCGATGAGCTTCGGCAGCCCCGAGAGCGCCTGGGCCGCGTGCGCGCAGATTTCGGCTCACACGCACATCCGCTACGTTGAGGCGCCCTACAAGCGGATCGTCGCGATCATGCCGGAGATGTACGAGGACATCTGGACGGGCGCGAAGGGCTTCTACAAGCTCGAGCCGGTGTGTGCCGACGGTGGCCAGGTCATCATCTACGCCCCGCACATCACCGAGGTTGCCGCCATGCATCCGGGCCTTCGCGACATCGGCTACCACAACATCGAGTACTTCACGAAGCAGTGGGACCGCTTCAAGAACCACCCGTGGGGCGAACTCGCCCACTCGACGCACGTCACGGGCCTTGGCACGTACGACCCCGAGACCGGCGAGGAGAAGAACCGCGTGCGCCGCGCGTTTGCCACGCAGATTTCTCCCGACGTGTGCGCGGAATACAACGTTGAGTACGTGGATCCCGCCTCTCTCGACCTTGAGGCGCTGCGTAATGATCCCGACACCCTCGTCGTGGACCACGCGGGTGAAGTTCTGCACCGCCTCGCGAGCGAACGGCAGCCGCTGTGAGCACACCGCTCACAAGCGTGCCTCAGCTGACCGGAGACCTCGCCGCGCGGGCCGACGCTGCCATGGGCGAGCTCGCCCAGCATGAGCGCGTCGGTATCGCCTATTCCGGGGGAGTCGACTCCGCGACCCTCGCCGCGCTCGCACTGCGCGCCCTCGGGCCCGATCGAGTCGTGGCACTCCTCGGCGTCTCGCCCTCGCTTGCGCGGCGCGAGCGCCGGATCGCGCACGAGGTCGCAAAAACGATCGGCGTGCGCGTTCACGAGATAGAGACGCACGAGGGAGAGCGCCCCGAGTACGTGGCGAACGGCGTGGACCGGTGCTTCTTCTGCAAGGACGAACTGTTCACGCGGATCGATAGCGAGCTCCTTGATGAGCTTCGCCTCGACGCCGTGGCCTACGGCGAAAACGCCGACGACGCTAAACGGCCCGACCGTCCAGGCGCCAGCGCCGCAACGAACCATGCGGTGCTCAGGCCCCTCGCGAGCGCCGGCCTCACCAAAAGCGACGTGCGAGAAATTGCGCGTGCCCTCGGCGTCCCCGTTGCTGAGAAACCAGCCGCGCCGTGCCTCGCCTCGCGTATCCCGCACGGCGAGGAGGTCACACCCGCAAAACTCCGCCAGGTCGAGGACCTCGAGGATGCCGTTTTCGACCTCGGCTTCAGCGATTGCCGCGCGCGCCACCACGGCCGCGTCGCCCGCCTCGAATTGCCGCGAAACGAGCTCGCCCGCGCCGTGGAACCGGAGGTGCGGGCCGCCCTGGTCGCCGCCGGTAAAGCAGCAGGATTCGCCTACGTGAGTCTCGACCTCGACGGTCTCCAGTCGGGCGCGTTTACCCTCAGCATCATGAACGCGAAGGGAACGCTATGAGCGCGCACAAGGGGGCCGACGCCTCCCTCGCCAGCATCGCTAACCTCGATTTTGACCGCGCTAGCCGGCGCGGCGCACCCGAGGCGATTCTGTGCGACGCGAAAAGCACCGATCAGCTCGTGCGCATTGCCCGCGCGATCCGGCAGCGTGCACGCGACACGGGTACGGCGCCCACGCTTGCCACCCTGTTCACCCGCCTCGACACCGATAAAGCCGCCGAACTCGGCGAAGAATTGCCGGGCTTCTTCTTTGACGAAGAAGCGTCGATAGGGGCGTGGCCGGCGTCGGAACCGACCCCCACCGGCGGGCTCGTGACCATCGCATGCGCCGGCACGAGTGACCTCCCCGTCGCGCGCGAGGCGGAGCTGACCGCACGCTACCTGGGCCGGCCCACGCGGCTCATTCCCGATATTGGGATCGCGGGCCTACACCGGCTCCTTGAACGCTTGCCTGAGCTGCGTGAATCGGCGTGCATCATCGCCGTTGCGGGCATGGACGGAGCACTTCCCACCGTGATCGCCGGCCAGGTCGCGTGCCCCGTCGTCGCGCTGCCCACGTCCGTGGGCTACGGCGTTGCCGCAGGAGGCATCAGCGCAGCCCTCACGATGCTTTCAGCGTGTGCGCCCGGCATCGGGGTCGTCAACATCGACAACGGATACGGCGCGGGGCACCTCGCCGCGCAAATTGCACGGTGGGCGCCCCGCGATACCGAGTAGTGAGTGCGCGCACTCGCTAGGTGAGAACTCCGAACACGCCCGGCAGGAACAACGTGATCTGCGGGATGAACATGACGAGCAAAAGCCCGATCATGAGCGCGATAAAGAACGGCACGAGCGCCTTGATGACGGGTTCTACGCGCACCCCACCCACTTTCGAACCCACGAACAGCACATTGCCTACGGGCGGCGTGATCGTGCCGATGCACAGGTTGTACGTGATCATGAGACCGAAGTGGATCGGATCCACGCCAAGCTTTTCAGCGATAGGCAGGAAGATCGGCGTGAAGATCAGGATCGCGGGAGTAGGATCCATGAAAGTACCGACGATAAGCAGAACTGTCATCATGATGAGCAAGATGACAATCTTCGAATCGGCTAGGGATAGCAGTGCGTGCGCGACCGTCTCGGGGATCGTCGCGTAGCTGAGCGCCCAGCCGAGCGCAGAGGAAACCGAAACGAGCAACATGACCACTGCTGTCGTGCGGGCCGAGGCCGCAAGGATTCCCGGCAGGTCTTTGAGGTGTAGCTCCCGGTAAATGAGGCCGAGCACGAAACAGTAAGCGACCGCGATCACCGCAGACTCTGTTGCCGTGAAAATGCCGGCAAGCAAACCGCCCACGACAATCACGATCATCAGAATCGCCGGCAGGGCCCTCACAAGCGTCATACAGGCCACCGCAAAAGGAACGCGTTCTTGGGCGCCGCGCAATTCGGTGCGTCGCCGCGCGGCAAGAAGAATGACTGCGACGCACGCGAGCACCCACACGATCCCGGGGCCGTAGCCCGCAACAAATAGCGCGGCGACTGATGTCGAGGACACGAGGGAGTACACGATCAGAGTGTTCGACGGCGGGATGAGCATGCCCGACGGTGCAGAGGCCACATTGACGGCCGCAGCGAAAGCCGGGTCATACCCTTCGCGGCGCTGACGAGGATTCATCGTCGTACCAACGGCAGCTGCCGACGCCACGGCGGCCCCCGAAACCGAACCGAAAAGCGCATTCGCGACCACATTCGTGTGTGCGAGGGAGCCCGGCAAACGGCCCACGAGAACTTTTGCCGCATCGATCAGGCGCGTGGCAATGCCGCCACTATTCATAAGGTTGCCGGCGAGAACGAAGAACGGGATTGCGAGCAACGTGAACGAACTCGAACCCGTAAACATTCGCTGCGCCGCAACGAACACAGCGGAGTCGGCATCGAGCACAGCGATCAGCGCAATCACCGACGGCAATCCGATAGCGACGGCGATAGGAGCGCCGATGAGAATGAGAAAAGCGATGCCAAGAACGAGAATCGAACCGGCGAGCATTGCGGGATCCACGGCTCACACCTCCGTTGTGTCGATCGAGCCACCGACGCTTCGGTGCGCTGAATGGGGGCCCGCATCTGCGCTCTGCCGAGGAATCGCAGGGGCGGGGATGCCGTCGGAAGCCTGGGGCTCGAGCGATGCGAGCACACCGTACTTTGACGCGTCAATGAGGTCCATGATGGCCACGACAACGACGATCACGCCGCACACGGGAAGCGCGAGGTACATGTGGCCGATCGTGACCGGCAATCCTGGAATCGTCTGGGTCCACGTCAGCCCTACGCCGCGGATGCCGCCCCACACGAGGCCGAGTCCCGCGAAGAGCCCGATCGCGACCTCGACCAGAACCGCGAGAATCTTTTGCACGGCAGGCGGTGCGAGGCGAGACACGATATCGACGGCCACGTGCCCGCGCTCCGCAAACACGAACGCCATCGAGAACAAGGTGAGCCACACGAGCATGTACTGAGCGACCGTCGTGGACCATGTCGAAGGCTGACCGAGAACTTGGCGCGCGATCACCTGCCACAACACCACAAGGACGAGCACCGCGAAAATGGCGATGCTGATCCACTTGAGCACCTCGATAATGCCGTGGCGCAGCGTTGACATCGATGTCGTGTCACGAGAAGGAACGACTGACATGCTCATCGTGCGATTCCTTTCGCTGCTTCGTGCTCGCGCACCTTCGTGTACAGCTCCTCATCCTCGGCAGTTGCGAGGAACTGCTCCGCAACCGAATCGATCGCGGGGCCGAACACGGACGGATCAGTCTCCTGAATAGTGGCACCCGCCTCCTTCATCGTCTCGATCGCTTTTTCAGTCTCCGTTTTCCATAGCCTGACGAAGTAGTCCTGCGCCTTGGTGAAACAGTCGAGGAATACACCGCGATCATCTGCGCTCATCTTCGCCAGTGTGTTCTCGCCGGCGACGACGTAGTCGAGACCCACGAGATGGTTCGTGAGCGTGAAGTACTTCGCGACCTCGTAGTGGCGCTGCGTTACGTAGCTGATCTCGTTGTTTTCCGCACCATCGAGTACCCCTGCCTGGAGTGCGGTGTATACCTCGCCGTAGGCCATGGGTGTGGGAGAGGCTCCCATCGCGCGAATGAGCGCGATGAAAACGTCGGAC
Organism: Dermabacter sp. HMSC06F07; assembly: GCF_001807345.1. Lineage (NCBI taxonomy): Bacteria > Bacillati > Actinomycetota > Actinomycetes > Micrococcales > Dermabacteraceae > Dermabacter > Dermabacter sp. HMSC06F07. Next base: position 274,058 of record NZ_KV788577.1, on the reverse strand, counting down.
TCCTGTACGCGGATCTTCTTGCCTTTGAGGTCGTCGGGGGAAGCGACGGGAGTATTCGTGTACAGGTGGCGTGATCCCTGTGTGAAACCGCCAAGGACACGGATGTTCTTTGACTCCACAAGCGACTCGAAAAGCTCCCCCACGATCGACTTATCCTTCAGAACGGCTGCCTGGTGGTCGCTGTCGATGAAAATACCCGGGAGGTTAAGCGGGCGGAAGCGCAGCGAGAGGTTCTCCATTTGCGGGCTAGAGATGACAGCCATGTCTACAGCGCCATCAGCGACGAGCTGGATCACTTCTTGCTGCGCCCCGAGGCTTTCGTTGGCGTAGACGCGCGCGCCCCATCGACCGCTTGTGCCCTTTTCGAGAAGTTCCCCGAACTTAGTAAGAGCGAGGTAGCTCGGGTGGGTTTCCGTTTGATTGAGGGAAATAGAAAGCACGTGTTCCGCGCTTACCTTTCCCTCCGCTCCTCCGCACGCCGCAAGCATGCTGGCCGCGCCGGCTGCTGCTGCAAAACCGAGAACAGACCGCCGAGAAACGGCGAGGAAGGGGCGACGGTGACGTCCATCCATCCCTGTAAAAGGGTGCATTGAAGCCATATAAATCTCCTTTGATTTCACACGCTGCTCGTTAGCTAGCAGCTATAGAAGCCCCATCGCGCCCGGGAGCCACAGGGATAGCGTGGGCACGAACGTGACGACGAGCAGCATGAGGAATAGTGCCGCGAGGTACGGCAGGAGTCTCGGGATAACCTTCTCGATCGTCGTGCCCGCGAGGCTCGTGCCGATGAAGAGCACCGAGCCGACGGGCGGGGTCATCGTGCCGATGCACATGTTGAACACGAGTACCACGCCGAAGTGGACCGGGTCCATGCCGATGCCTTCCGCGATGGGGAGGAAGATCGGCGTGAAGATCAAGATCGCGGGCGTGATGTCCATGAACGTGCCAACGACGATGAGGACGATGTTGATCAGCAGGAGGATCACGATCGGGTTATCGGAAACGCCGAGGAGAAGATCGCTGATCGCCTGCGGCATGCCCGTGTAGGCCATGACCCAACTCATCGCCGAGCTCGCGGCGATCAGCAGAAGGATCACGCCGGTCGTGCCGATCGTGCGGGCCATGACCGCCTTGATGTCGCTCCACGTGAGACTGCGGTACAGGAGCGAGAGGATGAGGCAGTACGCGACGGCGATGCCCGCACCTTCAGTCGCGGTGAAGATACCCGCGACGATGCCACCGACGACGATGACGATGAGCAGAAGCGCCGGGATCGCCTCGAGGATGGTTTTACCGGCCTGCGCGGCGCTCACGTGTCCCGAGGTCGGGTACTTCTTGCGGATCGCATACACGAGCGCAACCGCGATCACGGTCAGGCCCATGAGGATGCCCGGCACCGCACCGGCCATGAACAGCGCCGCGATTGAGGTGCCTCCCGCAATCATCGAGTACACGATGAACGCCGTGGTCGGAGGAATGAGTAGGCCCGAGGGTGCCGACGCGATATTCGCTGCTGCGGTGAACGCGGGGTCGTAGCCGCGCTCGCGCTGCTGCTTGCTCATGGTGCCGCCGATTGCGGCTGCCGCGGCGACCGCCGAACCGGAAAGGGCACCGAACAGCATGTTGCCCACGATGTTCGTGTGCACGAGCGAGCCGGGAACACGGCCCGTGACGAGTTCTGCGAGCGCGATGAGGCGCTTGGCGATACCGCCGTTGTTCATGATGTTGCCCGCAAGAATGAACAGTGGGATTGCGAGCAGCGTGAACGACTCGAGGCCCGTGTTCATCTTCTGCATGACGACGAAGATGGCCTGGTCAGGCGGCAGAATCATGAGGATGCTCGCGAACGCGGCAACGGAAATGCCAATGGCGATGGGCACGCCAACCGCGAGCAGGAGGAAGAAGGTACCAAACAGGAGCAGGGTGACCGCCATGGTGCTCATGCGCGGGCCTCCTTAGTCTCGGTGGGGATATCTGCGGCGGCTTCGGCCACGAGCGTCTCGTCGTCGGCGCCAAGGTCGGTGTCGGGCAGGGTTTCACCCGTGAAGTCCTCCCAGAGGTTGATGATCTGGGCAAGCACCATGAAGAGCCCGCCGACGGGGGCCGCGCCATAGGAGAGGCCACGGGGGATCTGGAGGATCGCGGATGGCGCATCGAGGGAGACGAGCGTGAGCTGCGTGCCGCCCCACACGATCACGATCGCCGCAAAGGCGAGCGCGAGTGCGTCGACGAGGATCATGACGATGCGCTTTCCAGCCTCGGGGAGGCGGTCACGGAAGAATACGAGAGCCATGTGCTTGCGGTTGACGAACGCGTATGCGCCGCACAGGAAGCAGGCCCACATGAGCGAAACGGTGACGAGTTCCTCGGTCCAATCGGCCGGATCGGAAAGAACGTAGCGCGTGAACACCTGAATGATCACGAGGAGCGCCATGGCGGCGAGTAGAACGCCGGCGATCACGAACAGGGCGAGAGTGATGCCCTTCTTGAGCTTGAGCATGGTGTCGTACATGGCCTTTACGCCCCCTTGCGTGCGTGCTCAATGGCGTCGAGCACGGTGCTCACGCCGTCGTACTTGTCAACAAACTCGGGAACGATGCCCGAGGTAAGCTCGCGGAACGGCTCGCGGTCCACGTCCTTCACGAATGTGACTCCCATGGCCTCAGCGTCCGTGATGGCCGTGGTGATCGCCTCACTCCAAATGGTCTTGTGCTGCTCGGTGGAGGCAACCGCCGCTTCGCTGAGGACCTTTTGGTGGTCCGCATCGAGGAGCTTCCACGTTGCCTCACTGAACGAGAGGACGTCGGGAATCATGGTGTGCTCGGTGTAGGTAAAGACCTTCGCGACCTCGCCGTGCGCGGAGTCGGTGAGGGCGGTCTCATTCGATTCGGCGCCGTCCACGAGGCCCGTTTGGAGGCCCGTGTAGATTTCGCCGAACGGGAGGATGAGCGGTGTGCCGCCGAGCTTGCTGATGAGTTCGGTCTGGGAACGGAAGTTCTGCACGCGGATCTTGAAGCCGCGCAGGTCGTCGGGCGTTTCGATCGCCTTGTCGACCGTGTAGAAGGACCGCGCGCCCGAGGTGTAGTAGGTGAGCGTGCGAAAGCCGTCCTCCGTGCTCGAATCGAAGAAGGTGCGCATATCGCCCGAGTCCATCGCGCGGTAATAGTGCTCTTCGTCATCGAAGAGGAACGGCAAGCCAAAGGCGTTGTATCCGGAGGAGTACGGGGCGATCGAGGGCGCTGCGCAGCGCACAATGTCGACGACACCGCGGCTGAGCTGCTCGATCATCTCGGTCTCGCTTCCGAGTACGCCGTTGCCGAACACCTCGATGCCGATGTCTCCGTTCGAGCGTTTATTGACCTCGTCGACGAAAATTTCGAGGGCCTTCGAGGTGGGGTGTTTGTCGCCCAGCGTGTGGGCCAAGCGCAGTTTGACCTTGCCGTCCTTCGTGAACTTTCCGGATGAGCATCCGGCGAGCGCAGCAGCGGACAGCGCGGCGGCCCCGAGGCCGAGCGCCGATCGTCGTGTCATGCGACGAGTCATGTTGCCTCCTTGCAACGGTCGAGGGGAGGGGATTTACATGCCGATCATGTCGAATTGTTCGAACGAGACCACGATCGTGTGCTCGCTCGAATCCCATGGGGTTTTAATGCGGACGGTGGACGTTTCGAGATCGTAGAGCCACACAGTGGCCTGCGAGTCGAAGTCGCTCGGGTGCAGGGCGTGCGGGATCTGCTCGCCGTCGATGCTCACCCAGAAGGGCGCCTGGCCATGGGAGATGGCCTGGAGTTCGAGCGTCGTGATGCGGGTATCGAGGTCTCCTTCGTGGGTGAAGGTATAGACGGCTCGGTCACCGGCGGTCATGGTCACTGTTGTCGAAGAATAACGTCCGCGCGTGTAATCCATGCTCACGCCGTCGTCTTCGTAGAGCGTGAACTGGCCGTCGCGTCCCGGCGCGGTGACGAGAGTGAGGGCGTCTACCGTCTCGGTCGACACGCTCATGTGGTCCTCGCTTGCGAGCGGGACGATGCCACCTTCGCGCACGAACGTGGGGATCGAGGCGAGCGTGACGGGGATGTCGTAGCTGCCCCCACCTTCGTAGCGTTCGCGGGTGGCAAGGTCGTAGAACGTTTCGTTCGCAGGGAACGTGACGGTTTTCGTGTCGGCGCCCTTGTCGACGACGTTCGCGATGAACAGCGAATCGCCGAGCATGTAGTTCACGCTCTCGTCCCACACCGCGGGATCGTGCTGGAAGGCGCTCACGAGCGGTTCCGCGATTGGAAGTCCCGTGCGGTGCGCGCGCTCCATGAGCGAGTACAGGTACGGGAACAGGCGGTAGCGCAGTTGGATCGCCTCTCGCACGAGAGGCGTGAGGCTCGGGTACATCCACGGTTCAGTCACCGTGTTGTCGCTGTTGACGGAGTGGATCGAGAAGCGTGGCTGGAAGATGCCGTTTTGAACCCACCGCACGAACAGTTCCCCCTCGGGCGCGGGGCCGTGGAAGCCACCGATGTCGCCGCCCTGGTTAGCAACGCCCGACAGGCTCATGCCGAGCATTGTCGCGATGTTGCCCTTGAGAGTTTCCCAGCACGTGTGGTTATCGCCCGACCACGTTTGCGCGAATCGCTGGATTCCCGCGTAGCCCGCGCGGCACACGATGAAGGGGCGCGCGTTCGGGTGGGCTTTTCCGATCGCGTCGGCGGTCAGCGAGCACATGATGTTTGCCATGATCGAGCGTGCCTCGGCGAGGGGAGCACCGTAGCCGTCAAAATCGCAGCGGGCATCCTCGTCAACGATCGAGTCATACTCGCAGTTATCGTTCCAAATTGACGCCGTGCCGAAGTCGAGCATGTTCTCGGTGAGGTCTTTTTCCCAGCGCTCGCGGGCCTTGGGGTTCGTGAAGTCAACGAGGTGGCCGGGGCCGCCCCACCAGCGCGCGGGTGCCGGCTCATCCGACTCGGAGGCGCGCACGAACACACCGTCCTCGATCAGCTCGGGCATGCGCGGGTGGACGTTCAGCACGCCGGGCTTGACGTTCGGGGAGACGACGATGCCGCGCCGCTTCGACTCGGCGAAAAACGCGGCCGGGTCCTTGAAGCGTTCCGTGTTCCACGTGAGTACGCAGCGCTTGAGTCCCTCGTCGGTTTCCTGCTGGCAAAAGCCCGAGGAGAGCTGAAAGCCGTCCATCGGGATGTTTTCACGCCGCGCGTGATCGTAGAAGTTGAGGATCGCGTCGTCTGCATCCTTAGGCAGCTCGGGGTAGTACATCGAGCTGCCGAGGTAGCCGAGGGCGGCGGCGGGAAGCATCGCCGAGGTTCCCGTCAAAAGCGTGTAGCGAGTCACGACCTCGCGGACGCTCGGGCCGGCAATGAGGAAAAGATCAATATCTCCGCCGTCGGTCCGGTAGGTCGAATGGGCGGGCCAGTAGTTCGAGTGGGAGCGGCCCATGTCGAAATCGCACGCGAACGTGTTGTGGTAGAAGTATCCGACGGCCGCCCCGCTCACCTCGTTCGCCTTGATGTAGAACGGGATGTGCTTATAGAGGGAATCGGCCCTCTCAGCGTCGTAGCCGAGGCAGTCCTGGGCGCGCATCGTCATGAACGACTTCGCCTTGTTGAACTCGCCGGTTTTTTCGCCGAAACCGTAGAAGTGGTCGCCCGCGGCAATTTCGCTCGTGTGGATGCGCCGCTGATTGCGGTCCAGTCGGTACCCGCGATCGATGAGATCGGCGTGGAGGAGGGTGCCGTCGGAATCGTAAACCCGGAGGCGGAAGGGCTCCCGGTCGATCTCGATCCTCAAGCGCTCCCCTCGCACGGTCACGGTGGGAGAATCGGGGTCGTTCTCGAGGGTGAGGGGAGAGGGTTCGAGCCGGGTGCGTTTGGCGCCCATGTAGTCGTCGAGTTCATCGCGCCAGGCCGTGGTGACGAGGCTGTAGGACGCCTCGCGGAATGCGCCGTCATCGGTAAAGCCCGCGCGGATGCGAAGAATCTCGGGTGTGACGGCAAGCAGACGGATGGGGGCGGCATCCGTATGGAGGGTGACGGTGGCTCCTTCCTGTGTACTGGAAAGGAGCGTGGTGGCGTATCGCATCTTCGGGATCCCTAGTCGCGGCGGCATCGTTGATTCCTGACTCGATCAGGGTTGCACATATCGCGGCGTTGTGCAACCGGTTGCCGTCGCTCTGGCCTCGGGGGTAGTCTCGACGTGACTGCACAGGACAACGACGTCGTCGAGAGCCAGAAATGCCGAACGAACACCCCGCACCACCGCGCCGCACACCCGCGCGTCGCGTCACGATCTACGACATCGCGAAGCACGTGGGAGTGAGCGCCTCTACCGCTTCGCGTGCCCTTCACAAACCCGGCCGCGTCAGCAAAGCCACCGAAGAGCGCGTCAAGGAGGCAGCGGCAACGCTTGGCTACCGCGCAAACCCGGCCGCTCGTGCCCTTCCCACGGGCCGCACCGGAACCATCGCACTGCTCGTTGCCGACATTACGAACCCCGTGTCATTCGAGATGGTTCGCGGCGCCGAACGCGAGGCAGAAAAGCACGGCTACGTACTCGTCACGTCCGAGTTCCGCGAAGACCACGTGAAGGAAGCCTCCCGGGCCCGCTCCCTCGCGCCTTCTGTTGACGGTTTCGTTCTCGCCAGCTCCCGTTTGGACGACGACGCGATTGCAACGATCGCGGCTCTCAATCCCGTGGTCACGATCAATCGCGAGTCACCGTCGGCCTTTTCGGTCCTTGCGGATCACGAGCCGGCCCTGCGAGAACTCGTGCGAACCCTCGCCGCAGAGGGTCACGACCGCCTTTGCTACCTCGGAGGCCCCGAGAGCTCGTGGACGAACGCGAAGCGGTGGACGGCCATCGAAGCCGCTGCCCGTGACGAGCAGATCGAGGCCCTCACGATCGGCCCGAACCGCCCCACCCGCGAAGCGGGGCAGCGCGCTCTCGACGCGGTGCGGGATACGGGCGCGAGCGCCGTGATCGCCTATAACGACATCATGGCGATTGGCCTGCTCACCGCCGCACGAGACGCTGGCCTTCGCATCCCCGAGGACTTCTCGATCACCGGCATCGACGACATTTTCGGCTCCGACTTCACCTGCCCACCGCTCACCACAATCGCCGCGCCGCTCGACGACATGGGCGCCGCGGCCATCCGCCACGTGCACGCCGCGCTCAGCGGCGAGCGCGACCGTGGAACCGAAAAATACCCCACGCAGCTACTCATGCGAGGCTCCGTCGGCCCCGCACCCCAACCGAAAGGGAGAAAGTGACAGTGACGCTCGACCTCAACCCCGACCGACTCTTTCCCGCCGACCCCGAAACGCGCGCCCTCGCACGCGAAATCTATGCCGAGGTGAAGGACCTTCCAATCCTTTCCCCGCACGGGCACGTGGACCCGCGGCTCCTGCTCGACAACGAGCCGTTCGCGGACCCCACCACCCTGTTCCTCACCTTCGACCACTACGTGTTCCGCATGCTCCACGCGAACGGCGTGGACCTCGCGACCGTGGGTGTGGGCACCGCCGATCCTGTTGATCCGCGCGAGGCCTGGCGGATTCTCTGCACCAACTGGCACGTCCTCGAGGGAACCGCGAGCGGATACTGGCTCACGGACGAATTCGTGTCGCTCTTTGGCATCGACGAGGAACCTAGCGCGCAAAGTGCCGATCGGCTCTACGACCAGATCGCCGAGAAACTGGCGACTGAAGAGTTCCGCCCGCGTGCCCTTTTCGCGCGCTTCAAGATCGCCTTCCTCGCGACGACCGACGACCCGCTCGATGACCTCGAGGCCCACGCAGAACTCGCGCGCCTTCACGAGGCCGGCGAGCTCTACGGCCGCGTCGTTCCCACATGGCGCCCCGACCGCTTCCTCGACCCGAACAAGCCGGGCTTTACCGAGGCCGCAACGGCGCTCGCGGACAGCGTGGGCGGCGATCCGCGCTCGCTCGCGGACTACCTGCGCGCCCTCAAGGCCTCGCGCGAACGCTTCATCAAGGCCGGCGCGATCTCGGCCGACCACGGAGTGCCGACCCCGTACACGATCGACCTCGACGACGACGCGCTGGAAGCGCTCCTCGTGAAAGCGGTCGATGGGACGGCAAGCGAGGCCGAGAAGCGCGACTTTACGGGCGCGATGCTCGTGCGCTGCGCCCAGATGAGTGTCGAAGACGGCCTCGTCATGACGCTGCACCCAAGCGTGTTCCGCAACCATTCGACGGCGACGTTCGAGCGGTTCGGTCCCGACACCGGCCACGACATTCCCGAGCAGATCGAATACACGCGCAACATTCGCCCGCTTCTCGAAAAGGTGGGGCTTGAGGAGGGCTTCCACCTCGTGCTTTTCGGTATCGACGAAACGATGTATTCACGCGAAGTTGCCCCGCTCGCGGGCTTTTATCCGAGCGTGTTCATCGGCGCCCCCTGGTGGTTCATCGATGCGCCCGACGCGATCATTCGCTTCCGTTCCGCGATCACCGAAACCGCGGGATTCACGCGGGGTTCCGGTTTCATCGACGATACGCGCGCGTTCCTCTCCATTCCTACGCGCCACGACATGGCGCGCCGCTGCGACGCGGCTTTCCTCGCGCGCTACGTCATGGAGGGGCGCCTTCCCAAGTCGAGCGCGCTACGGATCATCCGCGAGCTCACAGTTGACCAGCCCGCGCGAGTCTTCAAACTCGAATCGATGCTTTCGAAGGGAGAGAAGTGATGACTGTTCTCAGCCGCGACGCCGATCTCACTGCCAAGGGCGGCCTCGAGCCGCGCCCCGTGCGTATTGTCCACTTGGGCCTCGGAGCGTTCTTCCGCGCCCATCAGGCGTGGTACACGAGCGAGGTGGATGACGACGGCGAATGGGGATTCTCCGCCTACACGGGCCGTAGCCCCCGCGCCGCAGAGGAACTCTCGGCCCAGGACTGCCTGTACACGCTCATCGTGCGCGGGGCCGAAGGCGATGATGCGCAGGTCATGTCGGTCATTTCCGAGGCGCACGCGGCGAACGACCTCGAAGGTTTGTGCGCAGACCTACGCTCGCCCGACGTCTCGCTCGTGACCCTCACCGTCACCGAGGCCGGGTACGGCACCGACGCGAAGGGTGCGCTCGACCGCGCCAACGACGCGGTCGCGGCAGATCTGAAAGCGCTTGAGGAGTATGCCGCGGGCACGGCCGGCGAAGGGGAGTCCGACGCCCGCCTGCCCCAGCTCGAGACCGCCCTCGCGCGTCTCGTGCTCGGCCTCGACGCGCGCCGCCGCTCGGGAGCCGGCGCGATCACGATCGTGCCGTGCGACAACCTCCCCGGCAACGGCCCGCTCACGCGCGGCGTGATCAATGAATACGCGGCGTGCCTTGGCGCCGAGGCCGCGACGTGGATCAAGGACAACGTGTCGGTGACCTCCACCTCGATCGACCGGATCACCCCGAAGGCGACAGACGCCGATCGGGCAACGGCGCAGGAGCTCACGGGCCTCGAGGACGCCTCTCCGGTCGTCACCGAGCCTTTTGCCTCGTGGATTATCGAGGGCGAGTTCGTGGGCGACCGTCCCGCCTGGGAGAAGGCCGGTGCGATTTTCACGGATGACCTTGAACCTTACGAAAACCGCAAGCTGTGGCTCCTCAACGGTGCGCACACGCTGCTCGCGAACGCCGCCGTGAATCGCGGCTACGAGACCGTCGCCGAGGCTATCGGCGATCGCGAGGTCCGCGCCGAGGTTGAGACGCTGTGGGACGAGGCCTCGCGGTATCTCCCGGGCGAGGTCGAGGCCCCCGCCTACCGAGAGGCGCTCCTCGAGCGGTTCGAGAACCCCAACATCAAGCATCTGCTGTCGCAGATCGGCAATGACTCGCTCGCGAAACTGCGCATCCGCATCCTCCCCATCACCCTCAAGGAGCTCGCGGCGGGGCGTGAAGCCGCAGGGGCCGTGCCCGCAATCGCCGGGTGGATTCGCCGCCAGCGTGATGGCGTAGCCTCGCCCGATGCGCAGCAAAGCGCGATCGATCAGGCCGCGGCGAATGCGGGGGAGGGCGGCATCGAGCGTGCCCTCATCGCACTGCTCGAGCCGGAGCTACTTGAGTACCCGAACTTTGTGGAGCGCGTGCTCGCGGCAGTCTAGGCTCTGCGCACTAGCAGGCCTCGGCGATAATCGCGACGCGGCTGCCACCGGCCCGCGTGGCGATAAGCGTCGCCGCGCGCGGTGCGCGCCGATCAAGCTTGAGTTCGCTCCTGAGCCTTGCCGGATCGATATCCATGCCGCGCTTCTTCACTTCAAGCGTGCCCACCTCGAGCTCGCGCAGCCGCGCCGCGATCTTCTTGACCGTGAACGGTATGACCTCACGCACTCGGAATGCGCGCGCGAGAGACGAATCGAGAGCCGCTTGCGAGGCATCATCGCTGCTCAGGTAGGCAATCGAGTCGTCAATCGTGTGCGCGCCAAGCTTTCGCGCGAGCGTCCCCAGAAGGCCCGCGCGAATCACCGCGCCATCGGGCTCCCACAGGTACGCGCAAATCGAGCCCACGGGAGGGTTGCGCAGCTCGGTCTCGTCACTCGAATCGGGCACGAGTTGGGCTGAGCGAGCGTCGGAACCGAGCACGAGGGCTGAGCGCGCGATCACGGCGCCCTCGGCGAGGGCGCCGGCGGGTCCGACGGTTGCCTCGCTCGGTACCGCGAGCGCACCCTCGCCGACGCGTCTGGCGAGCGGGCCGAAGTACATGCACGCCTCGAGAACCTGGCCGCGCCAACTGACCCACTGCGTCTCCGTGCCCGGCACGAGGTGCTCGTGATCGATCGCGGGGGCGAGTTTTGCACCCACCGCGCCAACCTCATCGGCTACCGCGCGAACGAAGGAGAGCGGCGGCGTGGCCTCCTCGGGGTCGTGAATGCGCGTCGTGCGGCCGCGGCGGCTCTGACGGCGTGCGGGGTCGAACCACGCGCCGTCGAGGTGTGAAAAATCGACGTCCTCGGCCCGACCAAGCGTGATGCGCGCATTCGGAAAGGGTCGCACGTTCACCGTTGCGAGTGCCGCCGTTTCCTCATCGCAGTCCACGCCCAGAACTTCGAGGCCGAGGGCCGCCTTTGCGATCGTGTCCCCACCAAGCCCGCAGCCAAGATCCGCCACGCTCTGCACGCCCGCGTCGCGAAACCGCGCCGCGTGATGAGCCGCCACCTCGAGGCGCGTGGCCTGCTCCAGCCCGTGCGCAGTGAACAGCATGCTCGAGGCGAAATCGCCAAACTTGTCGCGGGCCTTCGCGCGAAGACGTGACTGGGTGAGGGCCGCCGCGATGAGTTCGGGGGAGTGGCCTTCGCCGCGCAATCGCTGCGAGAGCGCAAGAGAGCCCTCCTCGGAATACTCGGGAAGCGAGTCGAGGAGGGCCATGCCCTCGGGCGTGAGGAGCTGCGAAAGACCGTAAGAACTCATGCCCTCAAGGCTACGCGACGGGCTACTTGAGCGAGCCCGCGCTCAAACCACCAACGATGCGGCGCTGGAACACGAGCACCATGATGATGAGAGGAACCGTCACGATCACGCCCGCCGCCATCTTCGTGCCGTAGGGAGTGTCGAACTGCGAAATGCCCGTGAACTTCGAGATTGCGACGTTCGCGGTCTGCATCGCGGGGTCGTTGACCATCGTGAGAGCGATGAGAAACTCGTTCCACGCGGCGATGAAGGTGATGATCGCCGTCGTGAAGATGCCCGGTGTCGCGAGCGGGAGGATGACCCTCACGAACGCGCCGATACGGGTGGTGCCATCGACCATCGCCGCCTGTTCGAGCTCCACGGGAAGCTGACGGAAGAACGCGTTGAGGTTCCACACGGCAAGGGGGAGCGCGAAACTAATCGTTGGCAGGATCATCGCCTGGTAGGTGTTGATCCAGTTGATCGGCGCCCAATCGTAACCGCCACTAAACAGCTTCAAGAGGGGAACAACGAGCGTGATCACGGGGAACATCGACGTCGCGACGATCGCGAACATCACGAGGACTTTGCCCCAGAAGTCGAGGCGCGCAAGCGCGTATGCGCCCGCCGTCCCGAGCAACAGCACGAGGAGGGTGGTGCCGCCCGCGACAACAAGCGAGTTGAGAAGTGCTCGTGCGAAGTTGTTGGAGGGATCGAATACGGCCTTGTAGTTCTCGATCGAGATCGGATTCGGGATCAGATCGGTCGAGCGGCCCATGCTCGGGAGTCGCAAGGAGCTCACGAGCATCCAGTAGAACGGCGCGAGGCAGTACACGAGGATGAACGCGACACCGAGACCGACGATAATCTTGGCGCCAGTGTTGCCCTTGTGCTTCTTGGGCGTGACGGGCGTGCGCGGCGTCTCGTTTTCGGATGCAGTGTGGGTGGCGGCGGTGCTCACGGCATGCTCCCCTCGGTCACGGTGGTGTTTTTACTGGCAACCAGGCTCGGCCGCTTCTTGTTCTTCTTCGGTTTCTTCTTGGCGCTGTCCCCGAGTACATCGGCCCCAAGCACCTTGATGAAGACAAAGGCTACGAGGCAGATGTAGCAGAACAGCACAATCGAATACGAGGATGCCATGCCGTAGTTGGTCTTGGTTGCGGCATCTTGCGCAAGCATCGAGAGGGTCTGGCCAGACTTAAGCCGGCCGAGCATCACGTACGGCAGATCGAACATGCGCATGGCGTCGAGCATGCGGAACAAAACGGCCACGACGAGCACGGGGCGGATCATGGGAAGCGTAATGCGCCAGAAGGCTTGCCAGCGATTCGCGCCATCGACCTTCGCCGCCTCGTAAATCTGCTCGTCGATAGTCTGGAGCCCCGCGAGGGTCAACAGACCAATGTACGGGGCGGTCTTCCAAATATCAGCGATGAGCACCGCGGCCTTCGCTTGCCACCCCTCGGTGGTCCACAGCACCTGGTGCTGGATCAGCTTGTTCGCAATGCCGTTCGCGTCAAAAATGAGCTGCCACATGAGGGCCGAGACAACCGTCGGAATGGCCCACGGGACAAGAATCGACGCGCGGATGAGGCCCGTGGCACGCATCGCACGGGCCATGATGAGGGCCATGGCAACGCCGAGAACGGTCTCGATGCTGACGCCAATAATCGTGAAGAGCGTGGTGTTCCAAAAGGCATTCCAGAACCCGGCGCCCGCGCCGACTGACGTGAAGGCGTCCATGTAGTTCTTGAAGCCCACGAAGGTATCGCCCTGTTGGATGAAGCCCGTCTCGGGGTCAATCCCACCGTTGGCGACGAAGAAGGACTGCCACACGGAGAGCACGAGAGGGAAGCCCACGACGACCGCCAGAAGGACAAGCGTGGGCAAGAGGAGTAGATAGGCGAGGCGACCTTCGCCTTTCGAGATGTCGGAGCGAGACATGCAGCGTTCCCTTCAAAGGGTTGAAAGCGGATCGGGCCCGCGGCACTGTGATGAGCGCCGCGGGCCCGATTCATAGCGTTTAGGCCTGAAGTTCCTCGAGGGTCTTCTGGAGTTCGTCGAGCGAAGCGTCGACCTCCTTCTCGCCCGAGAGGACGCTGTAGGTGGCCTCTTGGATCGCCTGCGTGACATCGCCGTACTTGACGGCTTGCGGGCGCGACGTGCCCTTGTCAATCGCTTCCTTGAGCGTCGTGAAGAACGGGTATTTCTCGAGAACGTCGGCATCCTCGTACACCGCGGCGTTGGCCGGAGCCTGCGAGGTCGCGAGAGTCCATTCCTTCTGCTGAGCTTCCTCGACCATGAAGGCGATGAAGTCGATTGCGGTGCCCATATTCTTGCCGAACGCCGAAATCGCGTAGTTCAAACCACCGAGTGCCGCTGAGCCCTCTGCGCTGCCGATCCCCGGGACTGGGCAGACGTCGAACTTGCCGTTGATCTTCGACGAGCCATCTTCAGCATTCGCGAGATCCCACACGTACGGCCAGTTCTGGAGGAAGGCAAGGCGACCGTCCTGGAAGGCCTGGCGGCTTTCCTCTTCCTTGTAGGTGAGGGCCTCTTCGGGGATGAACTTCTTGTCGAAGCCGTCCTTGACCGCCTTGAGGCCAGCCTTCGCCTCATTGGAGTTTGCCTGGGGCTTGCCTTCCTTGTCGAACAGGTCTTTGCCCGCGGACTTCGCGAGGCCCGTGAGCTGCACCGTGATGCCTTCGTACTTCGAGTACTGCGAGCCGAAACCGAGGGTGTCCTTGCCCTCTTCGGTTCCGCGGATCGCTTCGATCATCTGGTACATCTCCTCGAAGCTCTTGGGCGGCTCGTTCGAGCCAGCCGCCTGGAGGAGGTCCTTGCGGTAGAAGAGGAGCTCGGCGTTCGTCGTGTAGGGCACGGCGTAGAGCTTGTCGAAATACTTAGCCGTATCCACGGTCGAGGGAATGAGCTTATCGAGCTTGAACTTATCCTCGGGAAGCTCGACCACCCACTGCTGGGCAGCGAACTCGGCCGTCCACACGACGTCGAGGCCGAGCACGGTGTAGGCATCGGACTTCGCCTGTGCGTTATTGATGAACTGCGAGCGCTGCTCATCAGCCGATTCGGGAAGCTCGACGAGCGTCACCTTTTCATCGGCGTGGTCCTTGTTCCACTTCTCGAGGAATTCCTTGAGCTTGCCGGAGGTGTCTTTACCGGTCGCGAAGGTGATCGGACCGCGCTCGTCAAAATTGCCCTTGGCGCCGCTCGCGCCGCCGGCTTTCGAATTGTCATTGGAACACGCAGCGAGACCGGCGACAGCAGCACCAGCTGCGGTGGCCGCGAGGACTGAACGACGGCTGGGGTTAAACATTGGGGATCCTTCCACTCTTATCCGAAAGCAGCGTTGCATCCGGGCCCGGGCAACGTTACTCCGGGTGTGCTCCCATTGTAGGGCACGTGAGGCATGCATCACGTATCGGTCAACCACCACTGGCGCGTTCGCGAGCGTGTACGTTGGTGAGCAATGATCCCGCTGCCACGAAAGATGTCGATATGCACGTGAGCCTCGACGAATGGCGCGCGCGAGTGACTGCACTCGCCGCCCTTGCGCCCGACCATACCGAAGACGCCCCGCTCGCGGGGGCGCTTGGCAGGAGGCTCGCCGAACCCCTGACCGCCCGTATCCCCGCCCCGCAGTTCCGCATGAGCGCAATGGATGGGTTTGCCGTGAGTACGCGCGAACTCGGGTTGGGAGAGGGAGCGGCCGACGCTTGCTCCGCTCAACTCGAGGTCACGTGCGACATCTCTGCTGGCAGGGCAGTCGTCGGAAAACGCCGCCCGGGAACTGCCGCGCGCATCATGACGGGCGGCCTGCTGCCCGATGACCTCGACACGGTGATTCCGGTCGAGTTCACTGACGCTAATCCAACTGCCGCCGAGGCTCCCGCGCGGATCGCGCTCATGATCCCCGAGGCTGAACGCGCAAAAGCCCTCGTTCCTGGCCGCCACGTACGCGAGATCGGGGAAGAGATTCCCGCCGGTGATCTCCTTGCCCGCAGAGGCGACTTCGTGACTCCCGAGCTCATTGGTATTGCGCTTTCGGTGGGAGTGACACACGCGCGGCTCACGAAGCCACGCAGAGTCGCGGTCATCATGACGGGCGACGAACTCGTGACGGATCTGCGAGGCGATGCCGGTGCGCGCCGCGGCGCGGTACTCGAGTCAAACGGACCGATGCTTCAGGCGGCATGTGCACGACTCGGCGCAGAGGCGAGCATCCATCACGTGGGGGATGACCCTGCGGAATTGATCGGACTTGCGCGCTCGATCGCGCCACGCCACGACCTCATTGTGACGACCGGCGGCGTGGGCTCCGGGGCCCGCGACGTCGTCAAGGCCGCATTCGGCGAGGGCTTCGGGGAGACGCAGGGGCTCGACTGCTCGAGGTTTGAGCATCTCGCGATGCGCCCTGGCGGGCCGCAAGGTGTGGGCCGCCTCAGCATCGAGGCCGACGAAGGCTCCGCCGCGATCCCCATGGTGCATCTTCCGGGAACTCCCGTTGGCGCATTCACCGCGTTCCACCTGTTCGTCGCGCCGCTTCTCGGCTCGCCCTCGCGCCCCATCACCCTCCCAGAGGGAAACGTGCGCCGCGAAGCAAAGCCCCTCAAGGACGGTGCGACCGTGAAACCCGCCCACCTCACAATCGACGAGGGGCGCCTTATCGCGACCGAATGTGAGGGCAGGCGTCTGCGCCCATTTGCCGAGGCCAACGCCCTTCTCATCCTGGAAAAAGAGCGTGCACGCGTCATCTCGCTCGGCGGGAGCCTTCGTGCCCGATAAGGAATAATGGGCGAAAGCCTACGCAAAGGAGAGACAGCATGAGCCCCAAGGCCGATGACCCTCGCATGATCGAGGCGCTCCAGCGCTTCATCGACGCCTCCGCGAACGACGCGGGATTCGAACCTCCCTTCACCGAGGCCGACCGCGACCTCATTCTCTCCCTCACCGGTGTCGCCGCCCACACCGTCGTGCGCCCTGCGGGTCCCTTCGCCTCCATGGTTGTGGGCTACCTCGTGGGTTCGGGCAAAGCCGAAAGTTGGGCCGATGCTCACGACCAGGTCAAGCGTTTCGTGCGTGCCTACATCGGCGATCCCGTCGAAGGCGACAAGTGACAGTCGGCTTCGACACGACGGGCGAAAAACCACTCACGCTGCGCCCTGCAAGCGCGCTGTGGATCCCCGCGATCACGTGGGCGATCATCGCCTTCCTCCTCGGCGATGCGATCCTCAAGAACCGCTGGGACACCGTGCTCCAGTTCGGCCCGTGGCTCGGCCTTGCCGCCTCCCTCGTGTGGCTCATCCTCTTCTCACCCGCGACGCTCGTCTACCCAGGCGGCGTGGTCGTGCGCAACGTCCTGCACGAATACAGCGCCCCCTACGCCGCGATCGACCACATCGGCCTCGGCGCCATGGTGTCGATCCGCGCGCGCACCGAAAGCGGTACCACCCGCACCGTCACCGCGTGGAACGCCCCCGGCATCGGCCGTGACAAGCCCGCCGACGCCCACGTGCGCATCTCGGGTCGCGATCGCTACGCCGAACGCGGGCACGTCGGCCCCGCCGAACGCCTTCGAAACGACCAAGAACGCTCGCCGTCACGTGTACTCGTGCACGCGTGGGAAGCGTGGCAAGTCAAGCACGCCAAGGATTCCGACGCCCGCTCGGAAACCGCGGTTCTTCAGTCCAAACTGAGGATCATCCCCCTCGCGATCCCAGCCGCGTTCCTCATCCTCGGGGTGTTGACCGGGGCCCTCTAGCGTCGGCCCCCTCGATTGCGCGCATACGAAACGGGCCGGGCCTCGCCCTCCTCGAAAATTCGTGGAGAGCGAAACCCGGCCCGTAGCCAGAAAACCGATCAGGCCTTCTTGCCCACGGCCGTCCAGTCCGTCGTCTCGAACTGCGCAGCGCCAACGTTCACGAAGCCCTCGGTGAGGCCAATGATCGTGGGCGTCGCATAGAACGGAAGCACCGTGTATGCGCCTGCCTGAACCTTCGAGAACTCGTTCGCGATCTCCTTGCGCTTCCCCTCATCGAGCTCCGAGTGAAGCTTCTTGTTGAGGTCGGTGAGTTCTGCGGGAGCAAAGCCCGTGAAGTTCTGGCCCGATCCTTCGAGGAACACGTTCGTGCCCGACTGCTCAGCGAAAAGCGTGCCGCGCCACCCAAAGGTCACAGCCGCAAAACGGCCAGGAACGACGTAGTCATCGAAGTACTTGTCGCTCGGAACGGTCTTCAGATCAACCTTGAAGCCCACCGCGTTGAGGTTCGTCATGATCTGGCGAGCTCGATCCTCGTTCGACTTCGCCTCGGCCGGAATGAGGATCGAGAAGGCGAGGGGCTTGCCGTCCTTCTCATAAACATCGCCGTTCTTCTTGTAGCCAGCTTCCTCAAGAAGCTTCTGCGCTGTTTCTGGGTCGAACTTGAGGTCACCGAAGGAATCCTCGTAGCCCTCCTGACCGGGCATGTAAATGAAGTTGTCCACGAGAATCACGGGCGATTCGAGGGGCTCCATCACCGCACGCGCCACGGCGTTGCGATCGATGCCGCGGAAGATCGCCTCGCGAACCTTCGCATCACCGAGCGCGCCCTCGGCGCCGCCCACGTTAAGCGTGAGGTGCGACCACGAAAGACCGTTTGACTTCTGGATCACGGCATTCTTGCGGCCTTTTGCCTGGCCGTAGGTATCTCCGTCAGCGATTTCGATCATGTCGAGCTCGCCATTCACGAACGCCTGCGCCATGTTCTGCTGGGTCGTCACCTTGAAGATGATCGTTTCAAGCTTCGGAGCGCGGCCCCACCACTTG
>NZ_KV788577.1:208004-255814 GCF_001807345.1 Dermabacter sp. HMSC06F07 | reverse complement strand
AAGCTTCGGAGCGCGGCCCCACCACTTGTCATTGCGCTTCACCGTGACCACGCCACCGGTGGCATCAATGTTGTCGATCTTGAACGGGCCGCGCGTGAGGGGCGGTTCGCTCGAGAGACCGTTGAACGCCTCGGGCGTTGCAGTGATGGCCTTCGGCAAGCTCGGGTAGAGGTACACGTTCCAGAACGGGAACGTCTCCGCGTACTCGATCTCCGCCTCAAAGTCGTTGATCTTGCGGATCTCCTTGATCGAGCTCCAGCCGGTCGTCGAGGCCGTCTGGTAAGCCTCGTTCTCGCCGTTCTGCGCTTTCTGCTGAGAGATGAAGTCGTCAACCGTGACGGGCGTGCCATCGCTCCACACGGCCTTCTCGTTGTACTTCACGGTGACGATCTGCGGATCTTCGCTCGTGAGCTCGGCCGACGTCAAGTAATCGGGGTTGAGTTCAACGCCGCCCTTTTCATCGGCCTTGAGCGGCGTCTCCGGCGAAACGGTCTCCATGATTGCGGAAACGGAAACCTCGTTGCCATCGATGTGGCTCTGGTTCCAGTTCGCGGGAATCTGGGGGATCGCCACGGTAAACGTGCCGCCATCGGCAACCTTGTCGTAGTCGGCGCGCTCCCACGCGGTCGAGGGGAGCTTCATCTGCTCCTCTACGGCTTTTTCGTTTGCAGCGCTTGCCTGCTTCGCGCGCTCTTCGGCGCTCTGCTGCGAGCACGCGGTGAGTGCTGCCGCGGCGCCAGTCAGGGCAGTGCCCTGAAGGAAGAGACGGCGGGTGCTTGTGAAAGCCATGATGGCCTTTCTCGAGAATGGTCGGGGGACTCTCTCGATCGTATCGTTGACGCTTCAGGAATTTCGACAAAAGTCCTGCTGAGAACCATCGTTGTGGGCCAAAGAACACTCATTGTGAACAAGAATGACCCCGCCTGGTTGCACGCGACCAGGCGGGGCCTTCGGTGGTGTGGTGAGTAAGTGCTTAGGCTACTTAGCCTTCCTTACCCGGCTCGTAACCAACGGCCGTGTAATCGACCGTTTCGAGCTGCGCGGAGCCGATATTCACGAGCCCCTCCTTGAGGCCGGTGATGTTGGGCGTCGCGTAGAACGGAAGCACGGTGTAGCTCTCGGCAACCTTCTTCGAGTACTCGTTCGCGATCTCGCGGCGCTTCGCCTTATCGAGCTCAGACTGGAGGCGCGTGTTGATCTCCGTGAGCTTCTCGTCTTTAAAGCCCGTGTAGTTCTGCTGCGAATCCGGCAGGTACGTGTTCGAACTCGAAAGTTCGGCAAGCAGGGTACCCACCCAGCTAAACGTCACGAAATCGAAGCTCTGCTTGAGGATGTAGTCGGTGAAGTACTTGTCGCTCGGAACGGTCTTCAGATCAATCTCGAAACCAGCCTGGTTGAGGTTCGTCATGATCTGGCGAGCGCGGTCCTCGTTCGACTTCGCCTCCGCAGGAATAATGATCGAGAACTTGAGCTTCTTGCCGTCCTTCTCGTACACCTTGCCGTTGAGCGTGTACCCCGCATCTTCGAGGATCTTCTTCGCGCCCTCCGTGTCGGCGTCAGGCGAAAGGTTGTCGCCGAACGAATCCTCGTAGCCCTCCTGACCAGGCATGTACACGTAATTGTTCTTGAGAACAATGGGTGCCTCGAGGGGCTCAACCACCGTGCGACCCACGGCGTTTCGGTCCACCGCGGCAAAGATAGCCTTGCGCACCTCAATGTCCTGAAGAATGCCCTCACCAGCGTTCACATTGAGCGTGAGGTGGGTCCACGTGAGACCATTCGAACGCTGAATCTGCGCGCCCTTGCGGCCCTTCGCCTGGCCGAGCGTGTCACCATCGGCGATGTCGATGACGTCGATTTCGCCATTGGCAAAGGCCTGCGGCATGTTCTGCTGAGTGGTGACCTTGAAAATAACCTTCTCAAGCTTCGGAGCGCGGCCCCACCACTTGTCGTTGCGCTCCATCGTGACGACACCGCCGTTTTGATCAACGCTCGTGATCTTAAACGGACCGCAGCCGGGAACAGGATCGTTCACATATCCCTTGTTGAAGGCTTCGGGGGTCTCGAAGAGCGCCTTTGGGCCACTCGGGTAGGTGAAGCTTAGCCAATCAGGGAACGGGTTCTTGTACTCGATTTCCGCGGTGAAGTCGTCCTTCGCGCGGACCTCCTTGATGGAGTCCCATCCCTGAGTTGTGACGGCCGCAAACTCTTCGTTTTCGCCGTTGCAGGCCTTCCACTCGGCGATGAGATCGTTCACGGTGACGGGCGAACCGTCGTTATCCCATACGGCCTTTTGGTTGAACTTCACGGTGACGATCTGGGGATCTTCGCTCGTGATCTCGGCCGACTCGATGTAATCAGGATTCGGGCTCATCTGGCCTTTTTCATCGGCAATGATGCTTCGGGCGTTGCCCTTCCAGTTCGAGACGTTGGTTGTCGCTACCTCGTTGCCGTCGATGTGGCTCGGGTTCCAGTTCGCCGGAATTTGCGTGATCGCAACTGAGAGCGTGCCACCCTCGGCAACCTGATCGTAATCCAGGCGCTTCCACGCGGTCGAAGGAAGCTTCTCTGCTTCCTTCGCAGCGGCATCATTCTTCTTCTTGTTTTCTTCCTTCTGCTCCTCGGCGCTCTTCTGCGAGCAGCCTGCGACGGCGGCGGCGACACCCGTGATAGCCGTGCCCTGGAGGAAAAGTCGGCGAGTACTCGTGATCTTCATGGTTATCTCACTTCCTGTGTGAAGCCGCGGCCCTTTTTAAGGGAAAAGGGGTTCTCGGGCCGCGGAAAAAGTTTCTACTGATCGTCGTCTAGACGCCAGGTCTCCTCGGCATGATGGCATTCCACCCGGGAGGCTCCGACCTGCGTGCCCTGAGGGTCCGCAGTCCGGCACAGGTTCTGCTGCTCTTCGCTGAGCATCCCGATCAGGGGGCATCGCGAAGCAAAGTTGCAGCCGATGATCTCTTCAGTGGGGCTTGGTTGATCCCCCTCAAGAAGAACTCGCGTACGGGCGCGCTCAAGCTTCGGATCCGGAACCGGAACCGCCGACATGAGAGCACGCGTGTAGGGATGCTTCGGGTTCTCAAAGACATCCTGGACGGGGCCGTATTCAACGATGCGGCCCAGATACATCACCGCAATGTTGTCGGCGATCTCGCGCACAATCGCGAGGTCGTGAGCCACGAAAAGGTAGCTCAAACCGAGTTCATCGCGGAGATCCTCGAGCAGGTTGATCACGCCGGCCTGAACGGACACGTCCAGAGCCGATACGGGCTCATCGAGCACGAGAAGCTTAGGTTCGGTGATGAGCGCGCGCGCAATACCAATGCGCTGGCGCTGGCCACCGGAAAACTCGTGGGGGTAGCGATCGGCCATCTCCGGGTCGAGACCCACGCGTTCAAGGAGCTCGTAGACGCGCTTGTAACGCTCGTCCTTCGGCACCTTGTGCACGGTGAGGGGTTCGGCAATGATGTCGCCCACTGGCATGCGTGGATCAACCGCAGCCATCGGATCCTGGAACACGATCTGCACGTCCTTGCGTAGGGCAAGGCGTTCCTTCTTGTTCTTCAGGGTTGAGACATCGACGCCGCTCACCTCGAGCGTTCCGTGCTGCGGCGCAACGAGTTCGAGGATCTCAAGGCTCGTCGTGGACTTGCCCGAACCTGACTCGCCCACGAGGCCGAGGGTCTGGCCAGGCTTGATTTCGAACGAAACGTTGTCCACGGCCTTCACGACGCCCACCTGGCGGCGGAAGACTGCACCCTTGAAAAGGGGGAAGTGGCGTTGGATCTCGGTCGCCTTGACGATCGGCTGATCCTTATCGTGGTTTTTCACCACGCGCTCCGTGTGCGGGGGGCGGGGGAAAATATCCGACGGTTTCAGGGTGCCCGCCGCGATCTCATCCGCACGGTGGCAGGCCACCTCACGCTTCGTTTCGCCCGGCTGCTCAGCGAGCTCGGGCTCCTCGGTACGGCAAAGATCGATGGCCGCAGGGCAACGATCTGCGAAGGGGCAGCCCGGCTTGAGGTTCGCGAGGCTCGGCGGACGACCTTCGAGGGGGACGAGCCGGTCTTTCCCAGCCGTAAGCATGTTGGGAACCGAGCGGAGCAAGCCCATCGTGTATGGCATGCGAGGCTCGGCGAAGATCTCCTCGACTCCGCCCTTTTCCACGAGCTTCCCGGCGTACATCACGGCGACGCGATCAACGTTGCCCGCGACAACGCCGAGATCGTGTGTAATGAGCACGACTGCAGCGCCCGTAACTTCCTTCGCCTTCTGGAGAACCTCGAGGATTTGCGCCTGGATCGTCACGTCGAGAGCTGTCGTCGGCTCGTCGGCGATGATGAGCCTCGGGTCATTCGCCATCGCGATCGCGATCATCGCGCGCTGGCGCATGCCGCCCGAAAACTCGTGGGGGAAGGCCTTCACGCGGCGCTCGGCGGCAGGGATGCCAACGATCTTGAGCAGCTCGATCGAGCGTTCGCGAAGAGCCTTTGCGCTCATGTTCGAGTTGTGAAGCGTGAGAGCTTCCTCGATCTGCTGACCGATCGTGTACACGGGGGTGAGTGCGCTCAGCGGATCCTGGAAGATCATCGAGATCTCGCGGCCGCGGAGGTCGGAGAGCTGACGGTCGCTCTTCTTGAGGAGCGATTCGCCGCGATACGTGATCTCGCCGGTGATCTTCGCAGACGTCGGAAGAAGGCCCATGACTGCCATCGAGCTCACGGATTTGCCGGAACCGGACTCGCCTACGATGCCGAGAAACTCGCCTTCGTGGACGTCGTAGTTCACGCCACGCACGGCGCGCACGTCGCCAGCAGCGTTCGGGAAGGTGACCGTGAGGTCTTTGACGGAAAGAAGTGGTTCAGGCACGGTTGACCTCGCTCGTGGGATCGATAGCGTCGCGGAGGGCATCGCCAAGCAAATTCACGGACGTGAGCAGGGCGACGAGGAACGTAGCGGGAATCACAAACAGCCACCAGCGGGTAAGAACCGCGTTTTGACCATTCGCGATGAGCGTTCCAAGGGAGACGTCGGGCGGCTGGATGCCGAGGCCGAAGAAGCTCAGCGACGTTTCGGAAAGGATGGCGCCACTCACGCCAAGGCACGCATCGATGATGAGCAGCGAGGCGACGTTTGGAATGATGTGGCGCGCAAGGATCGTGCCGGTGCCCACGCCCATGTAGCGTGCGGCCTTGACGTATTCGCGGTCCTTGAGCGACTTGGTTTGGTTCTTGACGATTTGTGCCATGATCATCCAGCCGAAGCCCGCGATCGCCACGACGATGACGATCCAGCTCACGTTCGACAGGAGCGGCGAAATGATCATGAGCACGTAGAACACGGGAAGCACGAGCAAGAGATTAATGATCCAGTTCACGAACGTCTCGAACTTGCCACCGAGGTAGCCCGCGAGCGAACCCACGAACGCAGCGATAAGGGTGGCAGCAGGTGCGGCAAGCAGGCCAATAAGGAGCGACTTGCGAAGCGCCTCGACCATCGACGCGTAGAGGTCGACGCCGATCGAGTCCGTGCCAAACCAGTGCTGAGCGCCTGGCGGTGCGTTGTAGCTGTATGAATCCGCTTCGCCGAGCTCATACACGTTCGGAATGTTGCCGAACAGGGCAAAGAGCACAATGCCGCCGAGGACGATCGCGCCGATCCAAAAGTTCGGCTTGCGCTTCAAACGGCGCCACACGAGGGCCCAGCGTGAAAGTGGCTTTTGCTGCTTCTTAGCGGCTTGATTGCCACCGGGGCCGGCGGTCGCGGTTTCAGTTTCGTCGACGGGAACAGCTTCCGGAAGGTCGGTCGAATCGCTTACGGGGGGTACGGGGTTGCTCGTACTCATGGCGTCACACCCTCACTCGCGGATCGAGCGCCGCGTAAAGAACTTCGGAAAGCATCGAGGAAAACAGAATCACGATCGACGTGAAGCACACGTTGCCCGCGAGGGCGTTCACATCGGATTGCTGCACTGCGTTAATGCCGTACTGGCCCATGCCGGCCCACGAGAAAATCATCTCGAGAAACGCTGCACCTGCAACGAGCGTGCCGAATGAATAAGCGAAGTATGTGGACATGGGGATGAGGGCGACGCGTACGCCGTGCTTCACGAGCGCATGATTACGTGTGGCGCCCTTCGCGCGGGCAGTGCGAATGAAATCGCTTCCGAGAACATCGAGCATGATCGAACGCTGGTAGCGCGAATAGCCGGCGGCACCAAAAGCTGCGAGCACGATTGTGGGCAGAATCAGGTGGTTCATGCTATCGAGGAAGGCTGTCATCCCGCCCTGCGCGCGCAGCGTCGGCGTGTACGAGCCGCTGAAACGAATGAGCTGGGTTCCAACCGCCTGGTTGAGTTTCGTTGCCACAACCATCATCAAGAGGCCGCCCACGAAGGTCGGAGTCGAGATGAGAATGTAGGAGGCGTAGGAGACGACCTGATCCGAAAGCTTGTACTGGCGAACAGCGCCCCACACGCCGAGGGCCACGCCAATAATCGCGCCGAGGAGCGCACCCGCGATGAGAAGGCGCAGCGACACGCCCGCGCGCATCGTCATCTGGTCGATGACCCACTGACCCGAAATGTCCTTGCCGAGCTTCTCGCTCCATGGCTTGACAACGATGTTCGAAAGCCAGGTCCAGGTGCGCTGGAGGATCGGCACCTTGTCGTTCATGTTGAGTTCGTTGAGGGCCGCGTCAATTGAGGCCTCGGGGATCGGGGGATTTTGCCCGAGCCAGCGGCGCCGTGGGTAGAAGAAGCTGCCAGCCGCGATGTAGGCGAACACGGTAGCCACGACGGTGAGGATCGCGTAGTTCGCGAAGCGGCGAAGGAGATACTTTGTCACGAGAGTGCTCCGATCAGAGCGGTCTTACGCTCGTCGACATCCTTAGCTCCCCACATGCGGCGCGGGGGTGCTGCGGCGCGAGGGTCGCTGAGGTTGGTGGACATAAGGGACACGTGCGTTTTCCTTATTTCGTATCGCCGCCCGGGGGCGGTGGGACCGGATGCGCCCGGGGGCGCGGGGATGCTTCAGAGTAGTTCAATTCGCTAATCGGGGCGCCTATTCTCGTAATGTGAACAGTGGCGTCACGGAAAGGTCATGAACTATTCATGGAACGGTTGAACTGTACCCCATGTGAGGTGGTTCACCGCGCCATTCTGGTGGATTATTCCCACCCACCTAGGTTGAGGTCAAATTCTGAGACTGGAAGTCATGGTTAATTATGCACCCGGAGCGTCGGGGTCCGCACTGAGTGGAGCGGATTATCGGCGATACTCACGACATCTTCTTCTGCCGGGCTTCACGCCCGAGAGTCAGCAAAGGTTGAGGTCAGCGAAGGTTGCAGTCGTAGGTGCGGGTGGACTTGGGGCGCCAATCCTTCAGTATCTCGCCGCGGCCGGAGTCGGCTCGTTGACTGTCATCGATGCAGATTTAGTGGATAGTTCCAACTTACAGCGGCAGGTTATTCACTCCGAAGCTGCCGTCGGAACCCCAAAAGTTTCCTCCGCCGCCAAGGCTGTTCATGCGCTCAACCACGCCGTTCACGTGCGCGAGATCCCTGAGGTTCTTACGCCTGCGAACGCGCTCGACATTCTCGCGGGGCACGATCTCGTACTTGATGGCACTGATAATTTTCCCACTCGTTACCTTGTGTCCGACGCATGCGAGATCCTCAATATGCCCCTGATCTGGGGGTCTATCCTCGCCTTTGACGGTCAAGTCGCCGCTTTCTTCAGTGATGATGGACGTGGCGTCACCTATCGCGACGTGCATCCTCGCCCGCCGCAACCAGGGGAGGTGCCGAGCTGTAGCGAGGCTGGGGTTCTCGGACCACTCGTGGGAGTCATCGGCTCAACCATGGCTATGGAAGCACTGAAGATTCTCACGGGGCTCGGGTCGCCGCTTTATGGACGACTCCAGCTTTATAGTGCGCTCACGGGTGAGTGGACTCGCATCGATGTTGAGCGTAAGCCAGGCCGACTACCCGTCACCGAGATCGAGGATCTTGTCGAGACCTGCGGGTTTCCGACGATGACCGCGCCACCGTTTGCTTCTGCGACCGGTGCCGGTTTCACTAGCACTGACGGTGAAGCCGACGAAGCCGAAGCAAACGACGCCGACTATTCTTCTGCCGCTCCTACTTCGAACCTTGACCCCGAAGTGCTTTCCCCTTCCGAGGCGCTTCGGGAGGCGGCCGATGGGCGTCTGCTCATCGACATCCGCGAAGAGTCGGAAGCTGCAAAGGGCATGCTGCCTCACGCCGTGAACATCCCGAAGGATCAACTGATGGAGTTTGCTCGAGGGGAGCGGGCAAGCGTCGGGCCCTTGAGTGGGGTTGATGACCTGCGTGGCGCAATCCTCCACTGCGCGGGTGGCGCCCGATCGGCGGCGGCCCAGGCTGAGCTCGCCGCCCTCGGGATTGAGGTGGGGGATATGGCGGGAGGATACGTGGCCGCGTCTCTCGGCGGCTAGGCCGGGACGGAAGCTTCGTCGCATCGGGTCTTAGGCCTCGACCCTTTTTCCCGGCCTAGAATGCTAAACCCAACGTTTGCGGTGGTATTCGCGGTTATTGCGCCACAAACGTTGGGTGCAGATTCGGGGGCATGCGCCGTAGTCGCCGAATCCCGTCCATGAACGTTGGGTGAGGATTTG
Organism: Dermabacter sp. HMSC06F07; assembly: GCF_001807345.1. Lineage (NCBI taxonomy): Bacteria > Bacillati > Actinomycetota > Actinomycetes > Micrococcales > Dermabacteraceae > Dermabacter > Dermabacter sp. HMSC06F07. The sequence goes on along the minus strand of NZ_KV788577.1, from coordinate 247,163 downwards.
GAAGCATGGCCTGTCGTCGCCGAGTTTGTTCGGTAGCCGCCGGCAGCAGCTTCCGATGCCTTCATTCCAGCGTCACTCAGTCTCTTCGGGCGCTACCCCACTTTGAAAGTTATCCACAATTTGGCAGTCGCCGCTTTTTCGATGGTCCTGTCGCGGCAAGACTGACTCCATGACTCGACCTCCCTCGCCACTGCCGAGCAAGCTTCCGCCAGTGTTCACCGCGAATGATCTCGCCGCGCTCGGCGGCACACGCGACCGGCTCCGCCGCAGCGACATTACGATCCTCGGCCCGGGTATCTATGCCAACGACAATCGTGACTTCACGGAGTCCGAACTTGCGCGGGCTCTATGTGCGAAATATCCACACCTCGTGCTTTCGGGGGTGAATGCGGCGCGCGTGCACGAGATGCCGCTGCCTCCTCAGCTCTCGACGTGGGAACCCGCGGCTCCGATGAGCTTTGTTACGCCGCTGAAAGCAGCGAGGCCTAATCCGCTCATTGACGTTCACTTTTCTCGGATCGATGAGCATGAGATTCGCACTCTCACGAACGGTGAGCACAGGCTTCGGATCATGTCGCGTGTGCGCACGTGGCTCGATCTCGCGTCGATCGTTCCGCTCGATTACCTCGTGGCTGCGGGCGATGCCCTTGTGCGGGTGCCTCGATCGACACTCGAGTTCGGGCGCACCGCTCCGTACGCGACGCTCGCCGAACTGGAGACCGCGGTCGCCGCTTATCCAGGCTTGCCCGGTATTTGTCGTGCACGCCGCGCGCTTGAACTCATTCGAGTGGGATCTGATTCGGCGCAAGAAACCCGGGCTCGGCTCGCGATGGTCTTTGCTGGGCTCAAGGAGCCGAGTCTCAACGTGCCGATTCACGATGCTCGTGGGCGCATTGTGTGTGCGCCGGATTTCTGGTGGGAGAGGGAAGGCGTCGTCGGGGAGTATGACGGGGAGTATCACCGAAAAATTGACGCCATCGAGCAAGATCGAGCAAAGGATTTCTTCTACGCCGATCGCGGCCTCGAGGTGTTCCGGCTTCACGTTCGTGACCTGCCAGTTTTGCCGGTCAAAGCGCCCGATGATGTCGTGGCACGAGCACTCGCGAACTCACGGGCGGCGTCTATCGCGAAGAGGGCCTTGAGACGTCGAGTGAAAGTTGTGTGCAGCCCAACGCGGCGGTAGCGAGGCCCGCGTGCAGTTCGTATCGAGAATCTGTACCCAACATTTGTGGCGCAATGGCCTCGAATACCGCCACAAATGTTGGGTTTAGTTTCCTAGGCCGGGAGGAAGGGAACCGGGAGAGAGTCGAGCCTCAGCCGCCCGCGAACGGCGGCAGAACATCTACGCGGATACCGCCATCGGCGCCTTCGATAAGGCGTGCCGCGGGGTCGTTTTCGCTCACCTTGTTCACGAGGAAGCTGCATCGATCGAGCACTACTGCGGCGTCGGCCCCCGCCGATTCAATGGCACCTGACCTGAGGGCATCGAGCAGGTCCCCGAGGGTGTCGCCCTCGAACTGGACGAATTGGGAGTCGGTGCCAAAAGCGTGGGCAGCACCGGCGAAGAAGCGGACGTCGGCCCTGGTCATCGTGTGAATCCTTTCGGTCATGTCTTTAACCTCCGATCGCACTCATGGGGCGTTCGGGCTGCACGAAGTCGCTGCGATCCATGCCGTGGCCCGCCTGCTTTCCCCATTGGGCGGCGCGCCACCGTTCGGCGATGTCTTCGTCGCTCGCCCCGGATCGCATGAGGCCAAGCAGATCGGTCTCGCTGTGGGAGAAGAGGCACGTGCGCACGCGGCCCTCGGCAGTAAGGCGAGTGCGGGTGCAATCCGCGCAGAAGGGGCGCGTTACGGAAGCGATAATTCCGACGGTTCCCAGCGACTCCTCACGCGGCCTTTCGCACGTCTCTATGAACGGTTCGCCGGGGGTCGGAGGCAGAACTTGGCGCACAGCTTCCGTATCCGCTGGATCGATGTCACGCTCCTTCAACACCCCTGCGATCGTGCCCGGCGCACCCGGCGCCGAAGCGCCCGACCGCGGCCATACCTCGAATTTCTCGGCGGGGGCACCGCCGCGAGTTTCGCGCACGGGGTGCATCACGTAGTAGGGGCTGAGAAGCTGCCATACATCGTTCGCCGTGACCATGCGTTCGCGGTTCCAGCGTCCCGCACCGTCGAGCGGCATGTATTCGATGAAACGAAGCTCAAGCCCCCTCTCGAGGCACCAGGCGAGGAGCTCAGCGGCTTCGTGTTCGTTCGCACCGGGTTGGAGAACGGCGTTGATTTTGACCGGGCTCAGCCCCGCTTCGCGCGCGGCATCAATGCCCTCGAGGACGCGGTGGAGGAATGGACGCCGGGTGATCGCTTCGAAAGTTTCGGAGTGCGCCGAATCAAGCGAGATATTAACCCTGTTGAGCCCCGCCTCCACGAGCTTCGTTGCGCGCTTTTCGAGCCCGATCGCGTTGGTTGTGAGCGAGATATCGGGTCTCGGTGAAAGCGCGGCCACGGACTCGATGATCTCGGGAAGATCGGCGCGCGTAAGTGGCTCGCCGCCCGTGAAACGCACTTCCCGGATTCCGAGCTCCTCCACGCCGATGCGGACGAACCGCGCGACCTCCTCGACGCTCATGAGCTGCGGTTTCTTGAGGAATTGGAGGCCGGCCTCGGGCATGCAGTAGGTGCAGCGGAGGTTGCAGAAATCCGTGAGGGAGATGCGCAGGTCGCGCGCCGTACGCCCGAAGGTGTCGATGAGCGCGCCCGTTGCGGGGCGCCCTTCGGTCGAGGGCGCTTCCTCGATGGGGTCCATGGCGCGGGGCTTCGGCATCCCGAGATCGATCGACATGCTCTCCTTTACGGGGAACGACAAAGAGGTGTCACACCAGCTTAGGGGACTTTCGCGCGCTACCCTAGAGGCCCTGGCCACACGAGGAAGGAACACCACCGTGGAGCAAGACTCGCGCCTCGCGCCTGGTCGCATCCCTCTCGCCGAGCACCGGCGGAGCCTTCGGGAGCTCATGGGCGCCGTGCTGGATTCGCCACACGCCCCGGGCGTGGCAACCGTCGGCCTCGAACGTGCCCGAGGCCGCACCCTCTCCCGAGACGTGACCTCGCCCGTGAATGTGCCTCCCGTCGCAAACTCGCAGATGGACGGCTTCGCGCTCAACGTTGAAAGCCTCGCCCCAACCCCCGACGGTGCCCCGATTACGCTTCCGCTCGGCCCTCTCATCGCGGCGGGCGACGAGCCCTCGACGCTCGAGCCGGGATCGGCTCGCCCCATCATGACGGGCGCCCCCATCCCCGCGGGCGCGAACGCCGTGATCCCCGTCGAAGAGACCGCGGTCGGCCGTTTTGCTCAGCGGACGAAAGAAGAATCCGACGTCGGCCAGCAACCGTCGGACCTCACGTTTACCCTTGCCCCCGAGCACCGCACCGAGGGGTGTTTCGTGCGCCCCGCGGGAAGCGACACCGAGTGCGGCGACGTTGTCGCGCGGGCGGGCCAGGTGCTGACTGCGCGCCTGATCGGGCACCTCGCTTCTGTTGGCGTGGCCGAAGTGGAGGTGCGCGAGCGGCTGCGCGCCGTTGTCGTCTCGACGGGAACTGAAGTGCGCGAGCCGGGGGAGCCGGAGCCGGATGACTGGCGCATTTTTGATGCGAACTCCTTCCTCGTGTCCGCGGCGCTTGAAGACGCGGGGATCGAGGTGTGCGCCAGGCTTCGCGTTCCGGATGATCCGCGTGCGCTTCTCGATGACGTGGGTGCGGCATGCGAGAGTGCCCGGGCGCATCTTGTCGTGTCGACCGGCGGGGTGAGTGCGGGGGCCGTCGAGCCGATTCGCCAGGCGGCCCAGATGGCAGCCTCGCCGCTGCGCCTCGCGTTTGACAAGGTGGCGATGCAGCCGGGAGGGCCGCAAGGACTCGGGATGCTCGCGGCGGAGCATGGCGAGGTCGCGTGGATCGCGCTACCCGGCAACCCGGTTTCGGCGTACGTGAGCCTCGAGATGTTCGTTCGCGACGCCCTCGCAGCACCGCCGCGCGCGCGTGTGCACCTGCCGGTGCGCACACAAACCGGCGCGAGCGAGCCTTCCCCGGAGGGGCTCGTGCAGGTGCGGCGGGCCCGGCTCAACGCTGACTCAACTGTGAAGCTCGTGGGCGGCCCCGGTTCGCATCTCGTGGGCGCGCTCGCCCTGAGCGATGCGCTCGTGCTTATTCCCCCGGAGGTCACGCGCGTGGCCGACGGCGACATTCATGAGGTGATGATTCTTCGATGACCAGTGTCAACAGTGGCGATAGCAGCCCCCTTACGCACGTGCGCTCCGACGGTTCGAGCCACATGGTCGATGTGTCGAGCAAAGCCGTCACGACCCGCGAAGCTGTCGCGAGCGCGACCCTGACGAGCCGCGCCGACGTGATCGACCGGGTTCTCGCGGGCGAGCTGCCGAAGGGGGAGGCGCTCAGCGTCGCCCGAGTTGCGGGCATCATGGCGGCCAAGCGCACACACGAGCTGATCCCGCTGTGCCACCCGCTTCCCATTACCAAGGTCACCGTGGACTTCGCGCGGATCGCTCCCGAGGCGATCGAGGTTCGCGCGCGCGTCAAGACCGAGGGGAAGACTGGCGTCGAAATGGAAGCACTCACGGCGGCGAGCGTTGCGGCGCTCACGGTGTACGACATGGTGAAGGCCGTCGATCACCTCGCGGTAATCGGCGACGTCAAGGTTCTCGCGAAGTCCGGGGGTAAGAGCGGCGATTGGGACCGTAACGTCGCGAGCGGCGACAAGGGCGGTGCGCGGTGAAGTGTGTGGGGGAGCGCGGTTGGTCGGCGTGCGTGATCGTCGCCTCGACGCGCGCGGCTCGCGGCGAATACGAAGACCTCACGGGACCCGTGCTCTCCGCGTGGCTTGAACGGTGCGGCTTTCGCGGGTGTGGCGTCACGGTGGTTCCGGATGGGCCCGACGTTGGCCGCGCCCTTGCAGATGTCATCGCCTCGGGAGTGGATCTCGCGATCACGACGGGAGGCACCGGCCTCACGCCGAGCGATGTCACGCCGGAACAAACTCGCCCCCACCTCACGCGAGAGATCCCCGGGATTGCGGAAGCTTTGCGACTCAAGGGGCGCGAATCGACGCCGTACGCGGTAGTGAGCAGGGGGCTTGCCGGTTTCGCCGGTCGCACTCTCGTGGTGAATCTGCCCGGCTCCCGTGGTGGAGTGAAGGACGGTATGGCGGTGCTCGAGCCCATTGTCGAGCACGTCCTGCGCCAGCGCGATGGGGGAGGTCACGAATGAGCGAGGGGAAAGACGTGAAAGCAGTGCAGGATGAGCGCGACCCGCGCCTCGGCGGCGTCGAGGACCGCGTGCGTCACGCGAGCGTGAGTGGCGAGCCGGTCGCCGTCGCTGACATGGTCCGTTGTGTCGAGGATCGGCGCTGCGGCGCGCTCGTGACCTTCGACGGACTCGTGCGCGACCACGATGAGGGGCGCGGGGTTGTGCGTCTCGCCTACGAGGCGCACCCGAGCGCGAGCGAGGTCATGGCCAATGTGGTGCGCACGATCGCCGAGCGCTACCCGGATGTGCTCGTCGCCGCAAGCCACCGCCACGGTGCTCTTGAGGTGGGCGATTCGGCGCTCGTTGCTGCGGTCGCAGCTCCCCACCGGGCGCGTGCATTCGAGGCGTGTGCGGATCTCGTGGATGAGGTGAAGGCGCGCGTTCCGATTTGGAAGGACCAGTATTTTTCCGACGGTACCCACGAGTGGGTCGCCGCGATCGGCTGAGGAGCGTTTCGATCTTAGGTTTTGGGGCATGAATAAACGCCCGGCGCTGCTGCGCTCGTAGGAGCGGCGCGCGGGGCGTTCGGTAGGTGAGGTTGGGGGATTTAGCGGCCGAGACCGAGGGTTGTCGAGCCCTGGCTGCTCCGGGCCTGTGCGATTGCCGCGAAGTCGCCGCCAAGTCGGTTCTTGTGAACCGTGTTGTGTCTTTCGACGTCCTGTCCAACCATGTGATCGGCGAGGTTTTCGAAGGTCTTGAAGATTGAGCGGATGATGGTCATTTTGGGTGTGTCCTCACTACCGGTGGTACCTAATTTGTGCGCGAAAAGTGGCGGTAGAGCGCTCTCCACCGCTGGTTTCTCACGTGTTTCAATCTTATGAAGTGGACACAAAGTCGCGCTAGGGTGGACCGTGTGATATGGAACCCGGGTTCCGGTATGCCGGATATGTGACGTAGGAGCCGCGGGCTTATGGGACCTAGGCCCCGTTTTGACCCGAATCCCACCCACCTGAATTGCATAGGAGTTGTGGGGGTTTGCGCTCCGCGTAAAGCTGGCACTCAGCTTTGACGAGTGCTAACGGGCACACTAGTCTTGATCCGTTGGCAGTCTCAGCGTGAGAGTGCCAAAGGTGCGCCGGGTTGCTCGGCACCGCGACGACGAGCATCCCACCGTGGCACACCCGTCAACTTCACATTGATTAAAGAAGGAGTGAGGTCGCATGTCGGTCTCCATTAAGCCCCTCGAGGACCGTGTCGTCGTCCGCCCGCTCGAAGCCGAGCAGGTGACTGCTTCGGGCCTGATCATCCCCGACACTGCCAAGGAAAAGCCCCAGGAGGGCGAGGTCGTCGCCGTTGGCGAAGGCCGCTTCGACGACAAGGGTGCTCGCATCCCCATGGACGTCAAGGTTGGTGACAAGGTCGTCTTCTCGAAGTACGGCGGCACCGAGCTGAAGTACGGCTCCGAGGAATACCTCGTTCTGAGCCAGCGCGACGTTCTCGCAATCATCGAAGGCTGAAAGGCTCACCGTGGCAAAAGAAATCATTTACGACGAGGAGGCGCGTCGCGCGCTTGAGCGCGGCGTCGACAAGCTCGCGGACACCGTCAAGGTGACGCTTGGCCCCAAGGGCCGCAACGTCGTCCTCGACAAGAAGTGGGGCGCCCCCACCATCACGAACGACGGCGTGACGATCGCTCGCGAGGTCGAGCTCGATGATCCTTACGAGGATCTCGGCGCTCAGCTCGCGAAGGAAGTCGCGACCAAGACCAATGACGTTGCTGGCGACGGCACGACGACCGCAACCGTTCTCGCCCAGGCGCTCGTGCACGAGGGCCTGCGCAACGTTGCTTCGGGTGCCGCCCCCGCGGCGCTCAAGCGCGGCATGGAGAAGGCTGTCGAGGCCCTCAGCGAGAAGCTCGGCGAGATCGCGATCGACATCGATTCGAAGGAGCAGACCGCTTCCGTCGCGACCGTGTCGTCGCAGGATGCCGAGATCGGTGAGCTCCTTGCCGAGGCATTCGACAAGGTTGGCAAGGACGGCGTCATCACGGTCGAGGAGTCCTCGACGACGGCGCTCGAGCTCGACTTCACCGAGGGCATGCAGTTCGACAAGGGCTTCATCTCCCCGCACTTCGTGACCGACGCTGACCGCCAGGAAGTCGTTCTCGAAGACGCCTACGTGCTCATTAACCAGGGCAAGATCTCGAACGTGCAGGAGTTCCTGCCCGTGCTCGAGAAGGTTGTGGAGTCCGGCAAGCCCCTCTTCGTGATTGCCGAGGACGTCGAGGGCGAAGCCCTCGCAACCCTCGTGGTCTCGAAGCTGCGCGGCTCCTTCAAGGGCGCCGCTGTAAAGGCTCCTGCCTTCGGCGACCGCCGCAAGGCCATGATGCAGGACATCGCGATCCTCACGGGCGCTGAGGTCATCACGCCGGATCTCGGCCTCGACCTCAAGACGACCGAGCTCAGCCAGCTCGGCACCGCACAGCGTGTTGTCATCACGAAGGACAACACGACCATCGTGGGCGGCGCCGGTGATGTCGAAGCCGTGTCCGATCGCGTCCAGCAGATCAAGGCAGAAATTGAGAACACCGATTCCGAGTGGGACCGCGAGAAGCTCCAGGAGCGCCTCGCGAAGCTCTCGGGCGGCGTGTCCGTCATCAAGGTTGGCGCGCACACCGAGGTCGAGCTCAAGGAAAAGAAGATGCGCATCGAAGACGCGGTCGCCGCAACGCGTGCCGCGATCGAAGAGGGCATCGTCGCTGGCGGTGGCTCGGCCATCGTCCAGGCCGCGACCGTCCTCGCCGATGATCTCGGGCTCGAGGGTGACGAGGCCGTCGGCGTTCGCGCCGTCGCCAAGGCCGTTGCTGAGCCGCTGCGCTGGATCGCCGAGAACGCCGGTGAGGAAGGCTACGTCGTAGTCGAGAAGGTCAAGGAGTCCCCGGTGGGCACCGGCCTCAACGCTGCGACCGGCGAATACGTCGACCTCGTCGACGCTGGCATCATCGACCCGGTCAAGGTGACGCGCAGCGCCCTGCGCCACGCCGCCTCGATCGCGGGCCTCGTTCTGACGACCGAGACCCTCGTCGTCGACAAGCGCGAGGACGACGAAGAGTAGTCAATCGTCGGCCCCCCATCTCACGCGCCCCGCTCCTTGAGGTTTCTCGAGAAGCGGGGCGTATTCTTAGCGGAGTGCACCCACAACGCGCCGCGCGCGCCCACGCACACCGAAGCCCGAACTGCCGAAACTCGCGAGAGTGAGAGGGGATCGCATGAGCGCAGTGTTCCACTCACCATCGCGCAGCACGCCCAGGGGTGAGTGCCCCACGCAGGATGTGACGACGAGACACAACGGCAAGGCGCACAGGATTGTTATGCGGCCGAGCCCCGCGGCCATGAGCGCCTCGCTCCTTGCGGCGATCGTGTTCACGGTTCTTCTTGAATTTCTCGTGGGCATCAGTTTCATCGGTCAGGGCCTCTGGAGTGATGCGCGACTGTTTCGCGATCACTGGTTCACCCTGCCGCTTTACGTGTGGTTCGGTGTCGTGGCTCTTGCGCTCATCGGGGTGCTGCGCATCGTCAGCCAGTGCGTGATCCTTCAGGACGATCGGATCAAGGTTCGAGGGCTCTTCCGTATCCCGCGTTCGGCGCGCTGGAGTGCGCTTTCGGGAATCTGGCTCGTGCGCGACATCTACCGCGGTAAAGAACCCCGTGACCCCGTGGAATCCGAGGTCGATGCCTTCGATGCCGCCCTCATCATGCGCTCGAGTACGAGCCGCGTTGCGAACCTCTCGGGCGCGTTTTACGGCACGCGGGCGCAGTCAATTCTCGTGCGCGAAGCCGAGGCTCACGGCGTCAAAATCGACCATATTGATCATGCGCGCCCCGGTGAGCTTGCCCGCATGATGCCCGGCTCGCTGACGGTCATCGATCGCCACCCGAACATGTTCGTGCTCGCGATTGTCGCGTTCTACGCCGCGCACAATGTGCTGACCTTCATGATCTGGGGGATTTGAAGCCACCGGTTCCTTGGCACAATGGAGCCATGCCTGCCCGCCGTACGAAGCGTTTTGCCCGCCCGCCTTTGCCGCAGAGGGCTGGGCTCGATGCCGTGAGGGTGGTGGCGGCGCCACGCGAGGTGGGCCGTCCGGTAGGCGAGGTGCTGCTGGACCGATTCCCTGCGCTCGGTTCGCCTGAGGCGCGTGACCTCGGTGCGCGTTTCGCCGAGGGCGAGGTCGTGGACCAGCATGGCGCCGCGTGGTCAGCCCAGGAGCCGATGATGCGTGCGCGCGAAGTATTTTTCCACCGGGAGCTCGCGCCGGAACCTTTCGAGCCGGCCGAGATTCCGATCGTGTACGAGGACGGGCATCTGCTCGTGGTCGCGAAGCCGCGCACGATGGCGAGCATTCCGCGCGGCGAGCACATTCGCCGCAGTGCCCTCGTGCGACTACGAGTCGCGCATGGGCTTCCCGATCTCTCGCCGATTCATCGGCTCGATAAGCAGACCGGCGGGATCCTCGTGCTCTCGAAGATTCCGCAGGAGCGGGGCGCCTACCAGCAGCTCTTCGCGCGCGGGGAAGTGCAAAAGCGGTACGTGGCGTGGGTGTCGGGGGAGGGGCCGACGCTTGCCGAACTCGAGCGCGGCCCGATCGAGATCCGCGAACCCATCGCGAAACGGCACGGTGATCTCTGGGCGCACATTGACCCGCATGGGAAAGAGGCGTGGACGAGCGTGCGGATGATGCGGCGTGAGGCGGAGAGCCGTCGGAGTCTCGTGAGCCTGGTACCGCATACGGGCCGCACCCACCAGCTGCGCGTGCACCTTGCACACGTGGGCCTGCCGATTGTGGGGGACGAACTGTATCCCGCGCCCCCGCCCGATCCCGCGACGGGGGAGCGGTCACGACGGGACGTGAGTGAGCCTCTCGCCCTGTGGAGCGTGCTCATGGCGTTCACTGATCCGGTGACGGGCAGGGAGCGTCGGTTCGAGTGGTGGCCGCCGGAGGTGCCGGGAGATGACTGAGCGCGTTGAGCCGCGTGTGAAAGGTGGCCGGATCGCGCTCGGCCCGACCTTTGTCGCGCGCCTAGTGCCGTGGCTCAAGTGGGGGGCGCCGCTCCTTGCCGCGCTGTTCCTTCCGGTCACGGGCCTGTATGTGGGGCGCATCAGCGGTTGGCCATGGTTTGTGTCGCTCCCGCTTGCGTGGTGTGCGGGCTGGGCCCTGCTCGCGCTGCTTCTGCTCGCCGTGCTCGCGTGCGTGCACAGGACTACCTGGTGGGACCCGGTTGCGGGCGAGGTCCGTCGGGGCCGGCAGCATCTTGCGGTCGCGCACGTCCAGGCGGTGGTTCCGGACTTTCGGCCCCAGGGTGTCACGGCGCTGGAGGCGGGGGAGGGGGCCCGACGCTTGCTCATCCCCTATAGCGGCTGGGACGACCGCAGTTACGAGGGAATCGCCGAATTCGAGCGGAGGGTATTTGCGGGGGAGGGGGCATCTCGCCCGCAGTTGCTTGCCCGTGACCGAGCCGCGCGAAAGTCCTGGGAGAACCGCGCTCTTGCGAAGAAGTACGGGATGGCGTGGCGCGGCGAATTCGAGGATCCGCACGTGTTTCTCGAAGCATTTGATGCGCGCAGGAAGCAACTGGCAAGGAGGCGGCGCTAAGGTTGGATCATGACGAATGATCCCTTCGGTTTTGTTGGCCTTACCTACGACGACGTGCTGCTTCTCCCCGGGGAGACGGACGTCATTCCCAGCGATGTTGATACGACCTCGCGCCTCACGCGCGAGATTAGCTTGAGGGTGCCCCTCGCCTCCGCCGCGATGGACACCGTGACCGAGGCCCGTATGGCGATTGCGATGGCGCGCCTCGGCGGTATTGGCATCCTCCACCGCAACCTTTCGATTGAGGATCAGGCCCACCAGGTCGACCTCGTGAAGCGTACCCAGACCGGTCGCATCCCGAATCCCGTGACCATCGGTCCGGAGGCGACTCTCGAGGACTTCGATGCGACGTGCGGCAACTACCGAGTTTCGGGCCTGCCCGTCGTCGATGAACACGGGAAGCTTCTCGGTATCTGCACGAACCGCGACCTGCGCTTCATTCCCGTCGCCGAGTGGGCGAGCACGAAGGTTGCGGACGTCATGACCCGCGAGGTGTACACGGCACCTACCGACGTGAGCCGCGACGAAGCAACGGCACTGCTGCGCAAGCACAAGCGCGAGCGACTTCCCCTCGTCGACGAGAACGGGACGCTCACGGGTCTCATCACCGTTAAGGACTTCGTCAAGAGCGAGCAGTTCCCGAATGCCTCGAAGGACGCCGAGGGGCGCCTGCTGATCGGCGCGGGCGTGGGCTTCTTTGGCGATTCCTACGAGCGCGCCGGTGCGCTGCGCGACGCGGGCGTCGACGTGCTCGTGGTCGACACCGCGAATGGTCACGCGCGCCTCGCCCTCGACATGATTCGCCGACTCAAGGCTGATAAGGCCTTCGACGGCGTTCAGATCATCGGCGGTAACGTCGCAACCCGCGAAGGTGCCCAGGCCCTGATTGACGCGGGCGTGGATGCCGTCAAGGTTGGCGTGGGCCCGGGCTCGATCTGCACGACTCGCGTCGTCGCCGGCGTCGGCGTCCCGCAGGTCACGGCCATTTATGAAGCCTCGAAGGCATGCAAGAGCGCGGGTGTTCCCCTCATTGGCGATGGTGGCCTGCAGTACACGGGCGACATCGCGAAGGCTCTCGTTGCCGGCGCCGATACCGTGATGCTCGGCTCGCTCCTCGCGGGCACCGCCGAGTCGCCCGGCGAGGTGATCCTCATGAACGGCAAGCAGTTCAAGAGCTACCGCGGCATGGGCTCGCTCGGCGCGATGGCCTCGCGCGGCAAAAAGTCCTTCTCGAAGGACCGCTACTTCCAGGCGGATGTCGAGACCGACGACAAGATCGTGCCCGAGGGCATCGAGGGAACCGTCGCCTACAAGGGCGCGCTCGGCACCGTCGTGCACCAGCTGACGGGCGGCCTTGCGCAGTCGATGTTCTACGTGGGGGCGCACACGATTCCCGAGCTCAAGGAGCGCGGGAAGTTTGTGCGCATCACGGCGGCGGGCCTCAAGGAGTCGCACCCGCACGATATGGCGCAGATCGTGGAGGCACCGAACTACCGCGCCCGCTAAAGCCTGGGGCTATTCGGCGCGCAGGGCCTCGACCGGGTCCTGTCGCGCCGCCCTGCCCGAGGGGATCACACCCGCCAGTACGGTGAGCAGCACCGAGATTCCCACGAGGATCACTCCCGCTAGTGGCGGGAGGCTCGCAATATTCTCGACGTCGAATTTCTGCTCAACGATGATGTTCGCCGGAATGCACAGCAGAAGCGTGATGCCCACACCAATAAGGCCCGCGAGAAGCCCCTCGATGATCGTTTCCGCATTGAACACGTGGCGGACGTCGGCCTTTGACGCCCCTACCGCACGCAGGATGCCAATTTCTTTGCGCCGCTCAAGCACGGAAATGTAGGTGATGATCGCGATCATGATCGACGAGACCACGAGCGAGATCGACACGAAGGCGATGAGCATCCACGTGATCACGTTGATAATGCTCGTTACCGAGCTCATGAGCATCCCCACCATGTCGGTGTAGACGATCTCCTTCTTCTTCTCGCCCCGCGCCTTGGCCTGCGCGTTGTAGGAGTCGAGAATGGCCTTGACCTTGTCCTTGTCCTTGAAACTCGCCGGGTAAATATCGACTTGATCGGGACTCGTGCGGTCTGCCCAGCCGAGCTTTTCGAGATTGTCCTCGTAGCTTGCCGCGCGCGTCGACACCATCGTCGACATGAACGCAGCGAGCTCTTCCTTGTCCATGTTCATTTCGAACGCATCGGCGAATTTCTCCGGATCGACACTCATGGCATTCGCGAAATTCTCGCCCATCGTGGACATCGCGTCATTGATCTGGCGTTCAATCTCGCCCTGGAGTGCGCTCATGTATTCCTGCATCATGGAGCCGATCGCGTTCGTCAAATATCCGCCGATGGCCTGCTGAATTTGGCTTGCGAGGGCGCCGCCTAGCTGGGTGGAGAGCTGCTCGGCGATGGCGTTCGAGAGATCGTTGCTGACCGCGGAGGAAACGTCCTTGAGGGCCGGGTCGTCGCCGAGGGCCTCGAAAAGTTGCTGTTCAAGTAGCGCGCGATCGACCACCTTGTCGGAGTTCGAAATCTCGTCTAGTTTCCCTTTGACCTCGTCGGTCTGCATGTACTCAAGCACGACCTCGGCCGTGTCCCGATCGGGAATCTGGTCGCCGTCGGAATCCGCATGCGCCGCGTAGTACTCCTGAAAGCCCTGGATGAGCGCGCCCGCCTCGCCGCTGAGGTACGCGCCGGCACCGGGCCGGATCACGTCGCCCTCGAGAGCCTTCGCGAGCGCGCCCTGGAGGTCGATGTCGGCGAGCTGGGGGTAGCGCGCGGTGAGGTCGGCAAGGTCGAGGTCCTGGGGTTCCACGGTTGGGGGTCCGATGGTTGCCGCGCCTGGGTCGAGGCTCGAAAAATCAAGGTCGCTCATATCGAGTGCGCCCGGATCGAAGTTCGGTGCAGGCATCGAGCTGAGATCGAGACCGCCGAGGTCCATCTGGAGTTTCGACTCGTCGATCTGGAATGCGCCGCGGATCTTCTCCTGGTCGACCGTAAACAGGGAGCTCATGTCAAAGTCGTCGCCCTGATCGTCGTTTTTGAGTTCGTCGAATGTCTTTCCGGTGAAAACGTCGACATCGGGATGCGCCCGCTGCTCGTGGACGATCTCCGACTGGGCAGCTTCGGTGATGACCTGGTCCGTGAGGGCGGGAAGGTAGGAGATGCCCTGCTGGAGTGCACCCATGTCCTCGCCTTCGTTGGGGCGCACGATGCCGACGATCGTGAGGCGCTCGCCCTTGTCGATTTTCTCGCGCATGAAGTCGGCATCGCCGCTGCGGTCGATCCACGTGCCGGTGTCGTCGTTGTGGGTGTAGGTCTCGAAGGCGTTGACGCGTGAGAACTCGGTGCCGATGATCTGGTCGTAGGTGTACTCGCCGGGTTTTGTGGAGGTTTTGTCGCCCGAGGTGCCGTCGGAATCTCCCGATGCTCGTCCCGCCTGCGTGTTTTCCATCATCTCGTCGAGTTTCGCGTGGTCCTTAAGGCCGAGCGTGTACTCGTATAGATCGGGCATTCGGCCATTTTCGTCGAGGACGAGCACGAGTTCGTGCGCGTTTTTTGGCCAGCGCCCGTCGAGAACTCGGTATTTCGAGGTGTAGAGCGCGGTGTTTTCGGGAAGCTGACGGAAGGCGTTCATCGAGAACATTGCGCTCGCGGGACTGAGCGAAAAGCCCCCCGAGTATTGAGAAAACGCCTGTTCAGGATGGACCTGCACGGGCTTGTCGGTGCCGAGCGCGTAGATCTGGGGTTCGGCTGCATAAGAGTATTCGATCGCCTTGACGTAGGAGTTGATTCCTCCTCCGTTGGCGTCGAAATACTTCTTGAGGGAGGCGAGATCGTTGGTGCTCGTCGAGTTCATGGAGCGCGTGTACATCTCAACGGCGCGCACCGTATTCGCTTTTTCTTCGCCTTTGGGCTTGGCGTTCGCGAGTCCCGATTCCATCGAGACCCCCGTTTTTTGGATACTGAGCGGGTAGTTCGCGAGAGCGTTTTCCTCGGTTTTGGCGATGTAGCTGTTGACGCCGTTCGCGAGCGCGAGAATCGCGGCGATACCGATGATGCCGATCGAGCCCGCGAACGAGGTCATGATCGTGCGGCCCTTTTTCGTCATGAGGTTGTTGAAGCTGAGCATGAGTGCCGTGAGCGGCCCCATGCGCGTGTTGCGCGTGGGCTTCGCTTCGCGCGTCTCCTCGAGGGCCGTGTCGAAGGGATCGGAATCACCGACGACGTTGCCGTCGGCAAACTCGACGACGCGGGTTGCGTATTCGTGGGCGAGCTCGGGGTTGTGAGTGACCATGATGACGAGGCGATCGCTCGCGACCTCGCGTAGAAGGTCCATGACCTGCACGGACGTGGCGGAGTCGAGGGCGCCCGTGGGCTCGTCGGCAAGAAGAATCTCGGGGTCGTTGATGAGGGCGCGTGCGATCGCGACTCGCTGCATTTGCCCGCCGGAAAGCTGGCTCGGTTTCTTGTGCACGTGTTCGCCAAGGCCCACTTTGGCGAGGGCATCGAGGGCGCGTGTGCGGCGCTCGGACCGCTCGACGCCCGAGAGCGTGAGAGCGAGCTCAACGTTCGCAAGGACACTCTGGTGGGGGATGAGGTTGTAGCTCTGGAAAACGAAACCGATGCGGTTGTTGCGGTAGCGATCCCAGTCGCGGTCCTTGAAGTTTTTCGTCGAGATACCGTCGATGACGAGGTCGCCGGAATCGAAGTGGTCGAGGCCGCCAACCACGTTGAGCATCGTGGTTTTGCCAGATCCAGATTGGCCGAGGATTGCGACAAACTCGTTGTCACGAAACGCGACGCTCACACCGGCAAGCGCGACCTGGGTAAAGGTGCCCGTCGTGTAGGACTTGGTGATGTTGTGCAGTTCGAGCACGGCTCTCCATGGTTGCTCGCGCGGAGGGGGTCTTTCCTCATCCTACGGCCGGCCACGTTTAAATGTCCCACCCCGACGTAGGCTTGTGACATGAGTTGGATTGACGGCCCGATGCTGGGCTTTGATACGGAAACCACCGGCACGGATACCGCGAATGATCGCATCGTGACCGCAGCCCTCGTGTTCTCCACGGGGCCGGGCCGCGAGGGCGAAACCGTCGCGACGTGGCTCATCAACCCGGGCGTGGAGATTCCCGAGCAGGCCTCGCGCGTGCACGGCATCTCCACGGAACACGCGCGCGCCTACGGCATGGAGCCCGCGCCCGCTCTTGAGGAAATAGCGGTGCGCATCGTTGAGTGCCTTGAGCAGGGCGCGCCGATCGTCGCGTTTAACGGTGGCTTCGATCTTTCGATCATCGAAGCGGAGCTGAGCCGCAACGGCCTGCCCACGATCGAGGATCGCCTTGGCCGCGCGATTGCGCCTGTCGTCGATCCGCTCGTGCTCGATCGCGGGCTGGATCGCTACCGCAAGGGCAAGCGCAATCTGTCGACTCTCATGGAGGTGTACGGGATCGAGGAGCCCGAGGGGAACATGCACACGGCAGATGTCGATGTATCCATGACCCTCGATGTTCTGCGCGCCATGGCGAAGAAGCACACGGTCATTGCCGAAAGCGATCTCGCCGAGCTCCACAAGAAGCAAATCGAGCTTCACCGCGCATGGGCCGAAAATTTCATCGACTATCTCAAGCGGCAGGGCAAAACACCAGACGTCAATCCCGTATGGCCTCTGTAGACTGGAAACCGTGCAGAACGAAATCGAAATTGGACGCAATAAGCGAGGCCGTCGCACCTACGGCCTCGACGATGTAGCCGTGGTGCCCTCCCGCCGCACGCGGGACCCGGAGGATGTCTCAACTTCGTGGCAGGTCGATGCCTACCACTTCGACATCCCGATCTTCGCGGCCCCTATGGATTCCGTGATGAGCCCCGAAACGGCGATCCAACTCGGCCAGTTCGGCGGGCTCGGCGTGCTCGATCTCGAGGGCCTGTGGACTCGCTACGAGAATCCCACGCCGCTCCTGGAGGAGATTGCGCGTCTCGACCCGAAGGATGTTCACCACCGCATCCGCGAGATTTACTCGGAGCCGATCAAGCCGGGCCTCATCCGTGAGCGCATCACGCAGCTACGCGAAGCTGGAGTGGTCGCGGCCGGTTCCCTCTCGCCGCAGCGCACGCAGGAACACTGGAAGAGCGTCGTCGATGCGGGCGTCGACATCTTCTTCATCCGCGGCACCACCGTGAGCGCCGAGCACGTCTCGGGCAACCGCGAGCCGCTCAACCTCAAGCGCTTCATCTACGAGCTTGACGTCCCCGTCATTGTGGGCGGGTGCGCAACCTACACCGCGGCCCTTCACCTCATGCGCACGGGGGCGGCGGGCGTTCTCGTGGGCTTCGGTGGCGGCGCGAGCCAAACCACGTGGGAGACCCTCGGTATTTCCGTGCCGCTCGCCTCTGCCGTCGCGGATGTCGCCGCGGCCCGCAGGGACTACATGGACGAATCGGGCGGCCGCTACGTGCACGTGATCGCCGACGGTGGCCTCGGTCGCAGCGGTGACATCGTGAAGGCTATCGCGTGCGGGGCCGACGGTCTCATGGTCGGTGCCGCGCTCGCACGAGCCACGGAGGCCCCCGGCGGCGGCTTTCACTGGGGCAGCGAGGCACACCACCCAACGATGCCGCGCGGGCACCGTGTCGAGGTCGGCCAGGTCGCGCCACTCGAGCAGATCCTGTTCGGCCCCGGCCTTTCTGCCGATGGCACCACGAACCTCGTCGGCGCGCTTCGCCACGCGATGGCGACGACCGGCTACACGGACCTCAAGGAGTTCCAGCGCGTCGAGGTCGTCACGACTCGCTGATACCCTCCACGAAAAATGGGGCTCGCCATTGTCGGCGAGCCCCACTTTCTGTGCGGTAATCGTTAGCCGCGTGCAACCTCGAGGGTCTGCTGCGCGATCGCGAGCTCTTCGTTCGTGGGGTACACGACAACGGTGACCTTCGATTCAGGCGCCGAGATGATCCACGGTTCCTTCTTACGCTGGGCGTTTGCTTCCTCGTCGAGGATGATCCCGAACTCCTCGAGACCCTCGAGGGCGCTCGAGCGGGCAAGCGAAGCGTTCTCGCCGATGCCCGCGGTGAACGTGATGACGTCGAGACCACCGAGGATGAAAGCGTAGGCACCCACGTACTTCTTGACACGGTGGGCCCACATACCGAGCGTGAGCTTCGCGGCTTCGTCGCCAGCCTCCACGGCGGCGGAAATGTCGCGGAAGTCGCTCATGCCGAGCTGGCCCATGAGACCGGACTTCTTGTTGAGAAGCGTGTCGACCTCCGCGGGGTCCATACCGGCCTGGCGGTGAAGAAGCGCATACACCGACGGGTCGATGTCGCCAGAGCGGGTGCCCATGACGAGGCCCTCGAGCGGGGTGAGACCCATCGAGGTATCAACGGGCTTGCCGTTCTTGACGGCGGAGGCAGAAGCGCCGTTGCCGAGGTGCAGGACGATCTGGCGGAGATCCTCGCCTTCGCGGCCGAGGAATCCCGGCACGCGAGAGGAAATGAACTCGTGGGAGGTGCCGTGTGCACCATAGCGGCGAATCTTGTACTGCTCGGCGATCTCCTTGTTGATCGCATACGTGTATGCCTCGGGCGGAAGCTGCGTGAAGAACGACGTGTCGAAGACGACGACGTGGGGAAGGTTCGGCAGGAGCGCGCGTGCACCGTTGATGCCGTCCACCGCCGCGTAGTTGTGCAGGGGCGCGAGGGCACCGAGTTCGTGGATCTGGTCGCGGACCTCGTCAGTGACGAGGGTGGCTTCAGGGAACACCGCGCCGCCCTGGACAACGCGGTGGCCAACGGCGCTCACGGTCTCCTCGGTCAGCTCAACGCCAACCTTCGCGAAGAGCTCCTCGACGACCTGCATGCCCTTGACGTGATCGGGGATCGAGCCCTCCCATGTTTCTTCCTTGTCTCCGGCCTCGATCGACGCGTTGCCCGTGGGCAGCGTGATGCGCTCGACGATGCCGGACGCGGTCACGTGATTCGAGGTCGGGTCGATGAGCTGGAATTTAATCGAACTCGAACCCGAGTTGATCACGAGAACGTTGCTGTTAGTCACGGTTTCTCCGTTCGTAGTCAAGAAGGGGCTCTTCGCCCGTCAGTTCTGGTTCTGCGCCTGGATCGCGGTGATCACGACGGTATTGATGATGTCCTCGACGAGCGCGCCGCGCGAAAGGTCGTTCACGGGCTTGTTGAGTCCCTGCAGGACGGGGCCGATCGCGATCGCTCCGGCGGAGCGCTGCACTGCCTTGTACGTGTTGTTACCGGTGTTGAGATCGGGGAACACGAACACGGTCGCGCGGCCAGCAACGGCCGAATCGGGAAGCTTGGTCTTCGCGACTGAGGCGTCCACGGCGGCGTCGTACTGGATCGGGCCCTCGACGTTCAGGTCGGGGTGGTTCTCCTTCACGAGCGCGGTCGCTTCGCGAACCTTGTCGACGTCGGCCCCCGAACCGCTCGTGCCCGTCGAATACGAGAGCATCGCAATCCGCGGGTCCACGCCGAACTGCTCTGCCGTTGCGGCGGACTGAGCGGCGATGTCGGCGAGCTGCTCGGCTGTAGGGTCGGGGTTCACTGCGCAGTCGCCGTACACGAGGACGCGATCCTCGAGTGCCATGAGGAACACGGAGGAGACGACCTTCGCGCCCGGCTTCGTCTTGATGATCTGAAGCGCGGGGCGGATCGTGTGGGCGGTGGAATTGACGGCGCCCGAGACCATGCCGTCGGCGTAGCCCAAATGGACCATCATCGTGCCGAAGTAGGAGACGTCCTGGACGGTGTCGCGCGCCTGATCGAGGGTCACGCCCTTCTTTGCGCGAAGACGCGCAAACTCTTCGGCAAACTTCTCGACGAGCTCTTCGTCGTGCGGGGATACGATGCGGGCTTCGGCGATGTCGTGGCCGAGCTGTGCAGCCTTCTGTCGGATCGCGGTTTCGTCGCCCAGCAGCACGAGGTTTGCAACGCCGCGGCTGAGGATCGCCTCGGCGGCGGCGATGATGCGCGGCTCATCGCCCTCGGGAAGCACGATCGTCTTCTTTTCACCCTGCGCGCGGGCAATCAGGTCGAACTGGAACATCATCGGTGTCACAACGTCGCTCTTTGCGAGGTTGAGTGCCGAAATGAGGTCGGTCATCGCGAAATTCTCGGCGACGAGACGGCGGGCAGCGTCGACCTTCTGCGGCGTCGAGGTGAGCTTGCCGTCGATATTGCTCGCGGCAACGGCAGCCTCGAAGGTGTTCTCCTCTGTCACGATGATCGGCAGGTCGCCCGTGCCGAGGGCCTTGATTTCTTCGGGAAGGTCGTAGCCGCCCGTGAGCACGAGCGAGCTGAGCGACGGGAACGTGCCCGACTGCTGTGACATGAGGATGCCCTGGATGAGATCGTGCCGGTCGCCGGGGGCGATCACGGTGCTCGACTCGTGGAGATTCTTGAGCACATTCGGCAGCCCCATCGCGGCCACGACGATGTCGAGCGCGACGCGATCGAGAAGCTCAGGCGCACCCTGGACGACCGTGCCGTTCACGGCATCCTTGATAGCGTTCACGCTCGGCGAGTACACGATGTCCGATTCGGGAAGGGCAGCGGTGATCACGCCTTCGGGAAGAACCTTCGCGATCTCTTCGCGGCTTGCGGGCAGGTCCTCTTCCGCGGCGCGGTTGATGACGACGGCGACGGGGGTCGCGTGGTTCTGTGCAAACTCGTGGAAGGCGATCTGGGCGACCGTCGCGGCCTGCTGCGGATCGCGGCGGCGTGCGCTGACGACCAGCACAACCGGCGCGCCGATATTCGCGGCCACGGAAGCGTTGAAGGCGAGTTCGGTGGGGTTTGCGAGACCGTTGTAGTCAGAGCCGAGAACGAGCACCGCTTGGTACTTCTCGCGCAGCTCCTGATAGCGGCGCATGATCTCTTCCTGCGCCTTCTCAGGATTGGAGTTCACGAGGTCGTAGGTGACGCCGAGCGCTTCGTCGTAGCCCTGGCTAATGCCCGGGTGCGAAGTAAGGAGTTCAACGGCGGCGTCACGCTCGTGGCGCGAATCGATGATCGGCCGGAACACGGCGACGTTCTCTGACGTAGCGACGAGGGCTTCAAGGAGGCCGAGGGCAACGGTGGACTTGCCGGAGCGTCCTTCTGACGAGGTTACATACACACTGTGAGACACGCTTTCTAGGATAGGGCGAGCAGTTGGACGCTGCCCGGGAACCAAGGGCCCACTCGTTCAATCTCACGCCTACACTTAAGGAATGCTTCGCGTCGCTCTCCGCCCCAAGTTCCTGGGCCTACTCGCCCTCATGGCAACAGCGACCCTCGTGTGCGGTCTCCTCGCGAACTGGCAGTTCGAGCGAGCAACGCGAGCCCTCGACGCCCGCGATGAAACGCAATCCGCCGCGCCCGTCCCGATCGAGGAGCTCATGGACGCGCACGCACCCGTCACAAACGCGGTCCAGGGGCGTCTCGCGTCATTCACGGGGGAGTTCGTGCCCTCGGAGCAAGTGCTCGTGCCCGGCCGCGAGATCGACGGCCACGACGCCGCCGTCGTCGTCACAAACGCACGCATCACCAAAGGGCCGCTTCGCGGCACATCCATCCCCGTCGCGCGCGGTTACACGACCGCCCCCTCGAGCGAATGGGGTACCCTTCCCGAGCCGCCCACCGGCTCGCATGAAATAGTCGTGCGCCTCGAGGCCTCCGAGGAGGCGAGCGGCACCGTGCGCCACGAGGGTGATGGGGGCGTGGCGACCGTCGGAACGCTTTCCTCCACCCTGCTCGTGAACGTGTGGGAGGGGCCCATGCTCGCCGGGTACGGGGCCCTCACGAACGAGGCGCGTCAGTACATGGCCGGGCCGGGGGAGTCCGACGGTGCGAGCGAAACCGCTGCGGAGGCTGGTGCGAGCGACTCCTCGGCGAAAGGGGCCGACGCTGCCGACGTCACAGCTGCGGACGCTGCCGCTGCGGACGCGTGGCGCGACCTTGGGCCGCTTCCCGCCGCACAGTCGAGCTTCACGAGTGGCCTCAACCTCCAAAACTTCGGATACATGCTCCAGTGGATCCTCTTCGGCGTGTTTTTCCTCTACATCTGGTGGCGAAGCGTGCGCTCCACCTACCTTGACGAGCAGGCTGAGCGTAGGCTCGAACTCGAATCGCGGCTCGCCGGCGAAACCTCGGACTAGCCGCCACCGCCCCAACCATGCCGCAAGGAGGCCCCGTGGCTCGCAAGCCGCTCAATGACACTCAAATCCGCACGTCGATGGCCCGCTTCCGGGTCGCCTCGATCGTGGAAGGTATCGCCCTGCTCGTGCTCGTCGCGATCATGATCATGCGCTACCTCGTGTACGGGGGCCAGAGCGATCTGTGGGCGACGATTTCAAAGACGTGGAGCCCCATCCACGGCCTCATCTACATGATTTACGTCGTGCTCGCCTTCGACCTGTGGAGCAAGATGCGCTGGGGCCTCGAGCGGATGCTCCTGCTCATGTTCTTCGGCGTGATCCCCGTGCTGAGCTTCTTCGGCGA
The DNA here is from genome assembly GCF_001807345.1 of Dermabacter sp. HMSC06F07. Lineage (NCBI taxonomy): Bacteria > Bacillati > Actinomycetota > Actinomycetes > Micrococcales > Dermabacteraceae > Dermabacter > Dermabacter sp. HMSC06F07. The sequence continues at coordinate 224,727 of NZ_KV788577.1, read as the reverse complement.
GCGCTGGACCCACGCCAAAGTCGAGCGCGATCTCGCCGAGCGCCCCACGCTCGGCGATGCGGCGGACCAGTAGTACGCGCATTAGGATGGAGAGCGTGATGAACGACAACCAGCTCAGCACCCAGCAAGATCCGGTCCTCGTCGTCGATTTTGGTGCGCAATACGCGCAGCTCATCGCGCGCCGGGTCCGCGAAGCGAACATTTACTCCGAGGTCGTCCCAAACTCGATGAGCGCGAGCGAAATCCTCGCGAAGAACCCCAAAGCGCTCATCCTCTCCGGCGGTCCCAGCTCCGTGTATGCCGACGGCGCTCCGAAGCTCGACCCCGCGCTCCTCGAGGCGGGTATTCCGGTACTCGGTCTGTGCTACGGCTTCCAGGCGATCGCGCAGGCCCTTGGCGGCACGGTAGCCCCTACGGGCACGCGCGAGTACGGCGCGACCCTGCTCACTGAAATTCAGGGCGATTCCGTTCTGCTCGCGGGCCAGGATCTCCACCAGAACGTGTGGATGAGCCACGGCGACAGCGTTCACGAAGCCCCCGAAGGCTTCGACGTGATCGCCGTTTCGGCGGGCTCGCCCGTTGCCGCATTCGAGAATCGCGAACGGCGCATCTTCGGCGTCCAGTGGCACCCCGAAGTCAAGCACTCCGAGCGCGGCCAAGAAATCCTCGAGAACTTCCTCTACCGCGGCGCCGGCATCAAGCCCGAATGGACGATGTCCAACGTCATCGACGAACAGGTCGAGCTGATCCGCGCCCAGATCGGTGAAGACGGCACCGCCATCTGCGCCCTGAGCGGCGGCGTCGACTCCGCCGTTGCCGCGGCCCTCGTGCAGCGTGCGATCGGCGATCGCCTCACGTGCGTGTACGTCAACCACGGCCTCATGCGCCTTCGCGAATCCGAAGAAATTGAGCGCGCCTTCAGCGGTTCAACGGGCGGCGCGAAACTCGTCGTGGTTGACGCCGAAGAGCGCTTCCTCACCGCGCTCGCGGGCGTCACCGACCCCGAGCAAAAACGCAAGATCATCGGCCGTGAGTTCATCCGTGTATTCGAGCAGGCGCAGGAAGACATCCTGCGTGAGCAGGGTGTTGTTGACGGCGACCAGGCTCGCCGCAAAGCCTTCCTCGTGCAGGGCACGCTCTATCCCGATGTTGTGGAGTCGGGCGGCGGCGATGGCACCTCCAACATCAAGAGCCACCACAACGTCGGTGGGCTTCCCGACGATTTGACCTTCGAACTTGTGGAGCCGCTTCGCCAGCTTTTCAAGGATGAAGTGCGCACCGTCGGCACCCAGCTCGGCCTGCCCGACGAAATCGTGTGGCGCCAGCCGTTCCCCGGCCCGGGCCTCGGCATTCGCATCATCGGCGAGATCACGAAGGAGCGACTCGACACGCTTCGCGCCGCCGACGCTATCGCGCGCGAAGAGCTCACCCTCGCTGGTCTCGACCGCGACATTTGGCAGTGCCCCGTCGTGCTCCTCGCCGACGTGCGCTCCGTTGGCGTGCAGGGCGATCACCGCACCTACGGCCACCCCATCGTTCTTCGACCGGTGACGTCGGACGACGCAATGACCGCCGACTGGGCGAAGGTTCCCTACGATGTTCTGTCGAAGATCTCGACGCGCATCACGAACGAGGTTGATGGCATTAACCGCGTCACCCTCGATGTGACGAGCAAGCCGCCGGGCACGATCGAGTGGGAGTGATCCCGCGGTAGTAAAGGGCTCGCTCCTTTGGGGAGCGGGCCCTTTGCCATGCCCAGGGGGAGCTTCCCCGACCAGCGCATTGGGGAGCCTAGTAGTTGACTTTCCTTGGCTCCGGGTCCCTGGGCTACCGTCGTCTCTTTTCGAAGGTGGTGAAAAATCACCACCTCACGTTGATATCTGGGCCTCTGACGCTGTTTTTCACCACTTCCGCAGGGAAGAAGACGGTCGCGGGGTGAGGGGTGGGGCGGGGTGAGGGGAGTGGAGGGGAGGGATAAAGGGGGGCCGCGGGGTGAGGGGGTTGCCGCGGCTAAAGGTGGGGCGGTGCGAGGGCTAGAGAGTGATTTCCTTGTGCCACGTCTCCTTGAGGAAATCCTGGCGCCAATTCATCTTCTCGTAGGCGAGGTTTGCCCCCGTGGGAGAATCGGCGTCCACAAAGAGCTCGCCCCGACTAAAGCCATGTTCCATGGCAAGCAGGTAGAACGCATCGAGCAGCGCGTGTGCCGCTCCCTTACCGCGACCCTCGCGCGTCACGCCGAGATACTCCACGTGGGCCGTCTTCGACTCGGGAAGCCACGACGTCATGAGCGTGCCGATCACCATCGGTGCCGAACCATCCGCGGGAACGAGCTCAGCCAAAAGATCGCGGTCCCACTCGTGATGCGCATACAGATCCGTGCGCTCGCACCACTCGTCGAAGCTCTCCTCGAAGTGATTGAAGTGATCCTCAAAAGCATGCTCGAGAGCAGCGTGGGCAGCGCGGCGATCCTCAACGTCGGCAAGAGTGCGAACGCGAACATTCGCAGCTACGCGGGGAGCCAAGGAAGCGTCGGACTCCCGCTCCCTGATTTCTTGCACACGCGCGGGGATGTCCTGGTCCATCACCACCCAGGTGCGCGCTTTCGCAAAGCCAGCGTCAGCGAGAGCCTCCGCGCGGATACAATCGCCCGGGCCGACCTCCGTGACGATCACGAAGCCCTCCTCGCCGCGCTTCTCGCCAAGCATGCGGGCCTGCTTCTCGATCCACTCCAGGCAGCGCGCGGCATGCGCGATATAGAACTCATCGCCACGACGCACCGCCCACTTCGCATCGATGCGACCCCGAGCGTGATCGTGCACCATCGCGTACGCCACCACCGGTGCCGGTTCCTCGCCAGAACAGCGTGATTCGCGAACCACCATCGCGGAGTGTCCCGCCTCAATCGTGTTGATGAGGTCAGTGCCGTCGAATACCTCAGAAGGATCAGAGGCGCGCAAAAGATCCCTCGCAATAAGGGCGATAGCGGGGTAATCGGCGGGGGTGGGAGTATCGACGAAAGCCATGACCTTAGCCTAGAGCAAAAACCTGCACCAAAACTGTGTTGAAAAGTCCATTACTGCAGGTCAGGGGACTCTTGCGGGGGTTTTGCACCGAGCTTGTCCTGAAGCCTCAAATGCAGTTCGGCGCGCATGCCACGCAACGCAATAATGGTCGCGGCAAAGGCCGCAATGCCAGCGAGATACATCGCGGCATTCTGCCCATCAACGAACGATGCCTTTGCAAGATTCCAGGCCACTTCCGGATTCGCAGAATTGCCCGGCTCGGCCAGTACCGCCGCCGAACCGATCGTCTGCTTTGCCTCCTCAAGCACTTGATCCGAAATACCCAGACCAGCTTCACGCGAGGACAGGGAGAGGCGATAAGCGAGCATCCCCACGCCACCAAGAACCGCAGTGCCCAGCGCCCCGCCAAGCTCGTACGCCGTTTCGGAAATCGCCGAAACGGAGCCGGCCTCCTTGTCCGGGGCCGACGACAGAATCGTGTCGTTCGTGAGCGGCTCCGAGAACCCGATACCTAGACCGATGAGGAACGTGCACAGGAAGTAGAAGAACGGGTTGAAGTGGACGGTCACGAGCAGCGGCACCGAAAGGCAGCCCATACCGCACGTGAAAAGGCCGAGAGCCACGAGCTGGTTCGACCGGAACTTTCGCGCAAAGACCGGGGAGATGAGTGCGCCGAGAATCGTCGCCACAACCATCGGAAGTGCCCAAAGGCCCGCCTCGATCGGCGAAAGTCCCGAAACAACCATGAGGTATTGCGGGAAGAAGAACAGCGTGCCAATCGTGATGAAGTACGCGATGCCGTTAATGAGTGTTGCCGAGCGGAACGTCGGCTCCGAGACCACATCCACATCGAGAATTGGGTTCGCAACAACGTACTGGCGACGCCAAAAGAGCGCGAGACCCGCCGCACCAGCGACCAAGAGGCCTACCTGCCAGATCGCGAAATCATCAATGAGAAGCTTGAAGCTCAGCACCAGCGCAAAGATCGACGCGATCAGCAGCACGGGGGAGAAAAGGTCGATGCGCTCGGCTTCCTCGAGTTCTGATTCGGGAACGTAAAGCTTCGCGAGGATCACGAAGACGATCACGATCGGCACGTTAATAAAGAACACGTACCGCCAGTTCGCGACCTCGAGCAAAATGCCGCCGAGAAGCGGGCCAATCGCACTACCGCTAGAGAAAGCTGCCGACCACAGTGCGAGCGCGAGACGCCTCTCCGAACGCTTCTGGAAAATGTGGCGGATCATACCGAGCGTCGACGGCATGAGAGTCGCGCCACCGAGTCCCTGGAGGGAACGACCCACGATCAGCATGAGCGGTGACGTACTAAAGCCCGACAAAACAGAGGCCGCGCCGAAGAGGGCAGAGCCCCACATCAAAAGACGAAGCCGCCCGAAACTGTCACCGAACTTTCCCATCACAATGAGCAGGCACGCGAGCACAAACGAGTACGAATCGACGATCCACAGAAGTTCATTTGCCGACGGATAGAGATCCTGCGAGATGCCCGGGAGCGAGATGCTCAGAACCGTGACATCGATACTGATCAGGAAAACTGGCAACAGAACGACAGCTAGGGCAGCCCAGCGCGCTCTCCACGACATTTCTATACACCGTCTTTAAATCTTTAGTTTATGGATCCAGTATATCTGACGGGCAACCGCTTGGCCCGTGGATGTGGGGAACGTCGTGCTGCACACGACCGTCGGATCAAAACGAAACTCTGCTTACGCCCCCCTTCGGATAGCAGTGAACCAGCCGCTCACGCCTGCAAGAGTGATAAAATCGCAGTACTAATCACCGGTGAAAATCCCCGGAAGTACCTAACCCTAAAAACGCAGTACACGTGAAAAGGAAACGATCGTTGTGCCTGAACTGAATGGTGGCCACATGGACGGGGCGCAAGCGCCCAGCTCGGATCAGCGTGCGGTTCGGATGCGCAAGCGTTCCGACATGCTCGCGGGTGGCGCCCGTGCCCCCTATCCCGTAGGTGTTGAGCTCACAACCACAATCCCCGAAGTCGTCAAGGAATTCGGTGGCCTCGAAGCCGGTGAGATGACCGACCGCGTCGTCGGTCTCGCTGGCAGGGTCATCCATATTCGCGAAACCGGCAAGCTCATCTTCGTCGCTCTTCAAGCCGGTGACCACACGCGCCTTCAGGCGATGCTGAACTTCAAGGCAATCGGCGAGGAGGCCTTCAATGACTTCCGAGCCCTCGTCGATATCGGCGACCACCTCTTTGTCCACGGCACCGTCGGCACCTCACGCCGCGGCGAACTGTCCGTCTTTGCTGATCGGTGGGAGATGGCCTCCAAGGCAGTGCGCCCCCTGCCAAACCTCCACGGTGATCTGAGCGAAGAGGTGCGCGTGCGCCGCCGCTACGTCGACCTCATTACCAACCCCGAAGCGCAGCGCATCGCGCGTCTTCGTATGCGCGTCCTGCAGTCCATCCGCCAAACGCTCCACGGACACGACTTCCTCGAAGCCGAAACCCCGATGCTGCAGACCATCCCCTCGGGCGCCTCGGCTCGCCCCTTCTCGACGCACATGAACGCGTTCGACATGGAGCTGTTCCTTCGCATCGCCCCCGAGCTATTCCTCAAGCGCGCTGTCGTGGGTGGCCTTGACCGCGTTTTCGAAATTAACCGCAACTTCCGTAACGAGGGCGCCGACTCTACGCATTCGCCCGAGTTCACGATGCTCGAGTGCTATCAGGCCTACTCTGACTACAACGGCATGGCCGAGCTCGCACGCGAAATCATCCAGAACGCTGCGATTGCCGCGACTGGCTCGACGCTCGTCACGCTCGCCGACGGAACCGAATTCGATCTCGGCGGCGAATGGAAGCGCATCGACCTGTACGAGAGCCTGTCCACGCATGCCGGCGAGGAAATCACGCCTGAAACCTCCGTCGAGCACCTTCGAGAGCTTGCCCGCAAGTTCGAGGTTGAGGTCGAGGAAGAAAAGCTCGGGCACGGCAAGCTTGTCGAGGAAATTTGGGAGCACCTCATCCCCGACGAAGAGCTCTACGCGCCAGTGTTCGTCATGAACTACCCCGTTGAGACCAGCCCGCTCACCCGCGACCATCGCGAACGCAAAGGCGTCGTCGAGAAGTGGGATCTCTACATCCGTGGTTCGGAGATCGGCACTGCCTACTCCGAGCTCGCCGACCCGGTGATCCAGCGTGAACGCTTCGTCCAGCAGGCGCAGCTCGCCGCTGGCGGTGACGAAGACGCTATGCGCTACGACGAAGACTTCTGCGATGCCATGGAGTATGGCTTCCCGCCGTCAGGCGGCATGGGCATGGGGATCGACCGTGTCCTGCAGACCATCACCGGCCTCGGTATCCGCGACACGATCCTGTTCCCGCTCGTGAAGCCGATTACGGAATAAGAGAGCGTAAGCAGCAAACGTTAGGCGGCCGCTTCGGGACTCGTCCCGGGGCGGTCGCCTTTCGTGTGTTTGTTGGGCCGGGCTATTGGTGCCTGGGAAATATAGGCTAGGGCCGGCGATGGGGGTTAGGGTCCGACGGTTGCTCAGCAAGCGTCAGACCTTCCGTTTCACGGGTGCCCAGCTTGCCGCCACGAGATCTGCACCTCGGTGCGGTGAGCGGGCAAAGCAAATCGCAAGTGGCTCTGTACGCAAAGAAGCGCTCCCGCCCCTTGGAGGGGAGCGGGAGCGCTTACGGTGAAAGAAGTGAGCTGAGCTAGCTCGCTACTAATCAGGCCTGAGCAGCCTCGGCTTCAGCGGCGGCAAGTGCCTCCGGATCCGAGCCGACTGCTTCGACGTTCATCTCACCATGCTTGATGAGGTTCGGAACGATGAGGCCAAACAGACCCCAACCGAAGAACGTCACGAGGCAGCCACCGATGAACGCTTCGGCGCCAGCGGCGTAGAGAGCGTAGAGGCTGTACAGAAGCGAGATGAAGGCGACGATGACGGTCGTGCGACGCGTCTTCGAGGGAACCTTCTCGACGAACATCATGGCGGCAAGTGCAGCCATCGAGAGGATGTACGGCATGACGTTCGTGACCACCGCGAGGTTCACGAGAACCTCGAACTGCTTCGAGAGCTCGGGGCTCATGGTCATGAAGGTGATAAGCGTCTGGACAGCGGTAATGATGACCATACCGAGAATCGGGGCGCCGTTCTTCGAAAGCTTCGTGAACCACTTCGGAAGCATGCGCACGAGAGCCATCGAGCGGGCAACCTCGGCGATGGTGAACTGCCAACCGAGCAGCGAACCGAAGCAGGAGATAACCATGAGGCCAAGAACGATGCGGCCGATAACCGGGTTGAACATCTGCGAGAACACGAGGCCGAACGGGCCGTCGGAGGACGCAAGTGCAGCGTTGTCGACGATACCTGCGATGACGTTGGTCGACACGATGTAGAGAACAGCGGCACCGATGGTACCGAAGAGAACCGCGCGGGGAACGTTCTTCTCGGGGTTCTCAACGGCGTCCGAGTTGGCCGAAGCAGACTCAAGGCCAAGGAACGCCCAGAGAGTCATCGAGATCGACATGCTGATGGCCTCGAACATGTTGTACGAGTGCGGGTTCCACGAGGCTGCCCAGAGGCTGCCATCGAACCAGAACCAACCGAAGATACACATGAAGAACACGGGAATGATGACGCCCCAGATGGTGAAGGACGAGATCTTACCGGTAATCGAGGCACCACCGAAGTTGAGGACGGTCGCGAGCCAGAGGGTTGCGATCGTGAGCAGACCAACGATCACGGGGCCATTGGCCATTTTCGAGCTGTCGATCTGCATGAACGAAAGTGCGTAACCAACAGCCGAAATCGCGATCGCGATGTTCGCGATCACGAGCGAAATAAAGTAAGTGAAGTTTGCGGTGAAGTTGCCGGCCTTACCGAAGGCGTATTCAGCGTAGCCGCCCATGCCGCCGGGGCGCTTCGAGTAGCGGCCTGCCATAGCGAAGGCGTAAGCAAGAAGGGTAGCGCCGGTCGCGGTGACGAGCCAGGAAAGGATGGAGACGGTGCCGACTTCGGCGAGCTTCGTGGGAAGCATGATGATGCCGGAGCCCATCATGTTCACCATCGTGAGGATGGTGAGCTGGACAACGCCCATCTTCTTGCGTTGAGGAGTCTGTGACATGTGATGTGACCTTTAGATCGAGTCAGGAAGGAGGGGTGGGAGAGCAGGACTCTCCCACCCCGAACCTTGCGCTGAATTTACTTGTTGCGGATGACGTACCCGTAGGCACGCTGGCGACCGTCTTCTTCGGTCACCATGTGAACGCCCTGGAGCTCAGGCGCGAAGCCGGGCAGCTGGTTGATGCCCTCTTCGAGTGCCATGAAGTAGTCGTACTGCGGGCCGCCCCAGACCTCACCGGGGACAACCACGACGACACCCGGGGGGTAGGGAAGAGCGCCCTCAGCCGCAACGCGGCCCTTGCACTCTTCGATCGGCAGGTAGTCGACGTTGCCGCGGATGAACTCGACGTTTGCTTCCTGCGGGGTCATTTCGACCTTCGGGAAGTTCTCCTCGCGGAACATGTCCTTCTGGAGCTGAGCAACCGTGCGGTTCTTGTAGAAGTCGTGCATCTCCTGGCAGAGCTGGCGGATCGTGTAACCGCGGTAGCGGTCCTCGTGCGCAGCGTAAATCTCCGGGAGAACTTCCTGAAGCGGAACGTCCTTCTCAACAGCCTCTTCGAAGCGGCGGAGCGCAGCGACGAGGTTCGAGTACTTCTGGATCGTGTCCGCCGGGGTGAGGAGGAACAGGATCGAGTTGAGATCGCACTTCTCGGGAACGATGCCCTGCGTGCGCAGGTAGTTCGCGAGAATGTTCGCCGGGATGCCGAAGTCCTCGTACTCGAAGCCACCGGTCTTGTTGATGAGGCCCGGCGTGGTGAGCAGGAGCTTCATCGGGTCGACGAAGTACTGGCCCTCAACGTAGCTGTCGAAGCCGTGCCACTGCTCGCCCGGGTGGAACTCGAAGAACTTACGGTTCGAAGCGATGGTCTCGGTGTCGTACGACTCCCAAGGCTTGCCGTCGACCTCGGTGGGAACGAACGGCTTGAGCATCTTGAGGTTGCCGAGGATGAGCTTACGAGCCTCAATGGAGTTCTTGAGAGCTTCGTCCCACAGCTTCTCGCCGGCGCCGTTCTCGTGCATCTTGGCGTTGATGTCGAGCGAGGCGAACAGCGGGTAGTAGGGGCTCGTGGAGGCGTGCATCATGTACGAGTTGTTGAACTGGTCAAAGTTCACGTACCGATCCTGGCCCTTGATGTGCGAGTCCTTCTTGTGGATCTGCGAGGCCTGCGAGAAGCCAGCCTGCTGCTTGTGCACCGACTGGGTCACGAGGATACCGGGGTCGTTCTCGTCGAGCTCGAGGAGCATCGGCGAGCCTTCCTTCATGATGTCGATCCACTGCTCGTAGCCAACCCATGCGGAGTCGAACAGGATGTAGTCACAGAGGTGACCGATCTTGTCGACGACCTGGCGGGCGTTGTAGATCGTGCCGTCGTAGGTGCCAAGCTGGATGATGGCGAGGCGGAACGGGCGCTCAGCCTTTGCACGCTCGGGGTCAACCTTCTCGAGGCGCTCACGGATGTAGTCCTCTTCGAAGCAGTGCTCGTCGATACCGCCGATGAGGCCGAACGCGTTACGTGCGGTCTCGAGGTAGACGGGCTTGCCGCCGGCCATGACGAGGGCGCCGTGGATGTTCGACTTGTGGTTGTTGCGGTCGAACAGCACGAGATCGTCGGGGCCAACAACAGCGTTGATGGCAACCTTGTTCGACGACGAGGTGCCGTTGAGGATGAACCAGGTGTTGTCGGCGTTGAAGATGCGAGCAGCAGCTTCAGTGGCCTGGACGGGCGGGCCGTCGTGGATGAGGAGGTCACCCATGGCGACGTCCGCGTTACAAAGGTCGGTGCGGAAGAGCTCTTCGCCGTAGAAGTCGAAGAAGCGACGGCCGGCCGGGTGCTGGCGGAAGAACTGGCCGCCCTGGTGGCCGGGGCAGTCGAACGGCGAGAAGCCGCGGTTGTAGTACTTCGTGAGCGCGCCGAAGAACGGGGGGAGAACCTCGTCCTCGAACTTGTCAGCAGCGGCAGCGATCTGGCGAGCGAAGTAGTCGCCCTGGAGCTCGTCGAGGGCGATAACGCCGTGGAGGCCCTCGAGGTTAGTGGTGTCCTTGGTGCTCTTAACGGCGGCGAAAACGGGAATGCCGAAACCGTATTCGTTGATCTCGGCGACCTTACCCGCGTCGATGTCATCCTGGTCGAGGATGATCGCGGAGATGTTCGCGAGGTCGCCGCCCTGGAGTGCGGTCAGTTCGTAGCCGGGAATCGGATGGATCGTTGTGTCAGAGCCGAGAAGAGCGGCGCTGACTCCAATAGTCCTGCGGAGCATTTTCACTTTCCTTGCATTGGAGAAAATCTCGTCGGCACAGCTTTGTCCGACACCTCGAAGCTACACCCATCCCCGCGCGCATTTCTAGGGAGTTAAGTCCCTTCGTTTGTTGTTGTAACGGGATGTTTACGTCGAGTGCGTCTGCGATTTGCGCGGGGTCGGTTTCTGTGCAACGCTGCGCGCTCTCGTTCAACTTCGTCCAAATAGTGATCTAGATCCTTTTGTGGCGGGTGCGCTCCCAGTGTTACGGCCTGCAGTTTTGGCTTTTAGGGTCCGATGGTGGTGTGTGTGACATCGTGACTAAGGACACAGTGTGGCGCGCGCCTTGTTGGCAGGTGGTTGGACGCCGGCGTTTCAGTGATGCGACACCTTTGAAACTGCACAGTGAGACTGAAGGTGGGTAGCCCTCGTCGATATCTATTGCCAGTAATCCTCTTAATCGCGCGTTTTTCTGGATATTTAAAATTCCTCGGCATATTGCCCTGGTTTAGTGGTTGGTCAGCGCGCACGCACTTCTTGTCCGGTGGGGGTGGTGCTGGGTGAGGGGCTGTACTGAAGGTGGGGATTGCGGGTGTTGAGGGGCATCGGGGGTTTGGGGTGCTGCGAGGGTGCTGACGGTGGGTGTTGCGGGCGCTGGAGCTGTTGGCTTTGGGTGGGGTGTTGGTCGGGTCGTTGGTGGTTGCTTGTTTGAAGGTGGTGAAAAGTGGCCGCCTGGAGCTGGAATCCGGGCATCTGCGGCTGTTTTTCACCACTTTCCCGAGAGGAGGCGGCTGCCGGGGCGGGGGTTGGGGCGGCTGTTGGGGGCGAATTTGGCGACAGTTAATTAGGAGTAGCCCCGGCGCCCGCCTATCGGGACGTTCGTCCCGATCTGTGCCGCTCACACCGTCACGAAACCACTACATGTTGTGGCCTCCGCGTGTCGCGGCACAAGATGTGCCTCTCGCGAGTGAATCTAGGTGGGCAGCCGAAAGCTCCGCACGCGGGGCCCATCGGCACATCGAAGCACACCACCCCATTTGCGATAGGAGCGCACCATGCCCGCACGCCACCACGCCGAGCGCACCCTTGTAGACCCGATTTCGACGATCAGTGATTATCTTGGCCGCGCCGATTGGCGCGTGAATGCGAACGCGAACCAGGGGTACAGCGTTGGCGGGCTCGTGCTCAACTCGGCGGGAAAGCTGGTCGCGAACTACTGGCTCGATGAGGTTTTCAGCGCGGAGGCTGGCCAGGCCCACCGCGAGGGCGATCTCTATATCCATGACCTCGACATGCTCACGGGATACTGTGCGGGCTGGTCGCTGCGCACGCTCTTGCAGGAGGGCTTCAATGGTGTGCCGGGCGCGATTGCCTCCGCGCCCCCGAAGCATTTTTCCAGTGCCTGCGGGCAGATCGTGAACTTCCTCGGGACGCTGCAAAATGAGTGGGCGGGTGCGCAAGCGTTCAGCTCATTCGATACCTACATGGCGCCGTTTGTGAGGCTCGATGCGATGAGCTACGAAGAGGTGCGGCAGAACATGCAGGAGCTCATCTATAACCTGAACGTTCCGAGTCGCTGGGGGAGCCAGTGCCCGTTTACGAACTTGACGTTTGATTGGAACTGCCCGGATGACCTCAAGGATCAGTATCCGCTTATTGGCTCAGAGGTGTGCGACTTTACGTACGGCGAGCTGCAAGAAGAAATGGACCTGATTAATCGCGCGTACATCGACGTGATGACGGAGGGGGACGCGAATGGTCGCGTGTTCACCTTCCCGATTCCGACGTACAACATCACGCGGGACTTTGATTGGGACTCACCGAACTCAGAGCGTCTTTTCCGGATGACCGCGAAGTACGGCCTCCCGTACTTCCAAAACTTCATCAACTCGGAGCTTGATCCCGGGCAGATTCGCTCGATGTGCTGCCGCCTCCAGCTCGATCTTCGAGAGCTCCTCAAACGCGGCAATGGCCTTTTCGGAAGCGCTGAACTCACGGGCTCGATTGGCGTGGTCACGATCAATATGGCGCGCCTGGGCTACCTCCACAAGGGTGATGAAGCCGCGCTCATGGATGCTCTCGATCGCCTCCTTGACCTGGGTAAAGACACTCTCGAGAGGCGGCGCGCGACGGTGCAGGAGCTCATCGATCGCGGGCTTTACCCGTACACGAAGCGCTACATGGGCCACCTCGGTAACCACTTCTCGACGCTCGGGGTTAATGGCATGAACGAAATGGTGCGGAACTTTACGGGTGATGCCCACAACCTCGTGACGGATGACGGGCGCGCGATGTGCGTGCGGATTCTCGACCATATTCGCGGGAAAATGGTCGAATTCCAGGAAGAAACCGGGAATCTCTACAACCTCGAGGCGACACCTGCCGAGGGCGCAACCTATCGCCTCGCGAAAGCGGATCGCGAGCGCTATCCCGAGATCATTCAAGCGGGTACCGCCGAAAACCCGTACTACACGAACTCCTCGCAAATTCCCGTGGGCGCGACCGACGATCCATTTGAAGCATTGGAATGGCAAGATGAGCTGCAGACGAAATACACGGGCGGCACGGTTTTGCACCTGTACATGAATGAACAGATGAGTTCGCCCGAGGCGGCGAAACAACTCGTCAAGCGGGCCCTGACGCGTTTCCACTTGCCGTACCTCACGATCACGCCGACGTTTTCAATCTGTGCGAGCCACGGCTACCTCAAGGGCGAACACCACGTGTGTCCCACGTGCGGCGAAAGCTGCGAGGTGTGGACACGCGTAATGGGCTACCACCGCCCCGTAAGCTCGTTCAACATTGGCAAAAAGGGGGAGTTCGAAGAGCGAAAGTTCTTCACGGAGGGTGCGGCTGAGCGCCACGGGGAACTTCGCGCGTCCGACGCTCGCCCGGAAACCGTCGTCCCTGCATGAGTGAGCATTCCGCAGCCCTGAGTCCGCATGATCTCGCAATTGCGGGCCTCGTGCCGCTCTCGACGGTGGATTGGCCTGGAAAGCTTACCGCGACGCTCTTTCTCCAGGGTTGCCCGTGGCGGTGCAACTATTGCCACAACCACGCGATCCTCGACCCCCGAACTCCGGGCACGGTCACGTGGGGCGAGGTCGAGGATCTCTTGGCAAGAAGGCGCGGGCTCCTCGATGGTGTCGTGTTTTCCGGGGGAGAGGCGACGCTCCAGCGTGCCATCACCCCTGCGTTTCAAGAGGTGCGGGCGCTCGGGTTTCGCACCGGCCTGCACACGGGAGGTGCCTTTCCGTCCCGGATTCACGACATCGTCTCCTCGGACCCAGGCGGGCCTCTCGTCGATTGGGTCGGATTTGACCTCAAAGCACCGCCCGAAGTGTTTGAGGAAACCGTCGGACTGAGAAGCGTGAATCCGAACGCGAGCCGCGCCTTTGAACGCTCACGCGAGTCGTTCCTCGCACTTGCACGCGCCGGGGTAGAGATTGAGCTGCGCACGACCCTCACCCCGGTGCTCGCCCCGTACGCCCCGCGCATCGTCGAGGTCGCCTCGGATCTCTGGCGCGAAGCCGGGGCGGAGAGGGAAGCGCGAACGCTGATTTTTCAGCAGGCGAGGTCCGACGGTACGTCCGATACCTTTGCGCGCACGCTTCCCGAGCGCCCCCGCTGGAACCGAATGTTCGAGGCGGTGCTCGAAAGTGCGCGGACGACCGGCGACGTGGTGGGTGTTCGTGTCGAGGCTCGTGCCTAGGTAGGACCTTCCGCCGCGCCTACGGGATGAGGTTGCGGGGAATCGGCTATGGGCTACGGCACTGATCAAGGTGATCCCTGTACGCCGCCTGGGGCTGCGGGGCTGCCTCCGAATAGGCTAGGAATCTAAACCCTACGTTTGTGGCGGAATAGCCCGGCATACCGCCGCAAACGTTGGGTCTAGAATCGAAGGGCACGGACGACAAGCGTGGACCTTAAGCGCGAGAGCCGTCGGACCCTTATCCCTGCAGATCCCGCAAACTGCACTCGTTCACCAAGCCGTCACCGTGTCCACCCCGAAGTGCAAAGTTGTGGGCGTAACCTTGGGCTGCTTCCCCTTGTCCCATGCCCGCATCTCCGTGAGGATCATTCATGCGCCTTTTCCCCCGCCGTGCCCTGCTGACGGGCGCGAGCCTGGCCACAGCCAGCGCCCTTGCCCTTTCCGCGGCAGCGCCCGCGCTCGCGGCCGTGAACGACGACGGTTCGAAGACCATTACCGTCGCAACGTTCACCGACCTCCACGGGCATCTAGAACGAGTCCCGAACGTTGCCTACCAGATTGAACAGATCAAGGCGGAGAACCCAGGCGACACGATTGTCGCGTCCAACGGCGACTCGGTGGGGGGTAGCGCCTACATTTCGTCGGTCCAGAAGGACGAACCTACCATCGAAGCGCTCAACGCGATGGGCCTTCAGGTGTCCTCGGCCGGCAATCACGAGTTCGACAAGGGGTACAAAGAAGACATGGCGGCAGGTGCGCGCCTGAACAAGGAATCGAATTTCCCGTACCTCGCAGCGAACCTCACCGGGGCCGATCCCGAAGCGATCCCGCCGTACACGATCATCGACACGGAATCAGGCGTGAAGGTCGGTTTCATCGGTACCGCGCCCATTTCCTCGCCGAAGGATATTTCGGTGGACTCCTTCACGAACCAGGGGCTAGCGGTCACTGACCCCGTTGCCGCTGTCGACAAGTACGCGGCGCAGCTCAAGGATGGCGACGAGTCCAACGGCGAAGCCGACGTCGTCATCGCCCTCGTGCACGATGATGCTGACATTGCGGCGAAGGTTGGCAAGAACGTTGATGCCGCGGTGGGTGGCCACAGCCACCGCAAGGCTGAGCTCGCAACGGCGAGCGGGGCTCCCGTAATTCAACCGGCAAACTTCGGCCAGCTTCTCGGCCGCTTCGACATCACCGTTGCTGCGGACGGCAAGGTGAGCGTGAAGGCGTCGATGAGCGAGGTTGCCGACATCGAGCAAACTCCCGATGCCCCTACGGAGCCTAAGGCGATGGACATCTACTCCAAAGCCGCCGCCTACGCCGAAAAGACAAACAAGACCCTCGCCGAAATCGAGGGCAAGGCACTCACCGCCCGCTCCTCGGGTGCCGAGTCCACGGCCGTCAACATGATTGCCGACGGTTTCCTTGCGTGGGGTAAGGACCAGAAGCAGGGCGCCGACCTCGGCTACCAGAACGCCGGCGGTACCCGCGCTGACCTCGATCCGAACCAGGACGGCAAGATCACCGTTGTCGAGTCGGGAACGGTGCAGCCATTCGGCAACACTTTGGGTACTGTCGAGATCACCGGTGCGCAGCTGATCGGGCTCGTCGAGGCGCAGTTTGGTACCGACGATGCCGGCAAGCCCCGCGTGAAGAATGCTGGCTTCAGCCGGAACCTTTCCTACACCTACGATCCCACGGCCCCCGAGGGATCGAAGGTGATGGACGTCCGTCTCGATGGCACACCGATCGATCCGAAGGCGACGTATACGGTCGCCACGACGTCGTACCTCCTTTCGAGCGTGTTCGGTGACGGTAAGAACCGCATCGACTCGACCGAGGTTGATCTCGATGCGTTCAATGCATGGCTAAAGAAGGTTTCCCCCTACAAGGTTGATCAGGGCCAGCGCGGAATCGGCTTCACGTCCTCCGCCAAATCGTTCAAGGCCGGCGACAAAGTTGAGGTGAGCCTGAGTTCACTGTCCATGACGGCCGACGAAGACAAGCCGACCGAAGCGGTGATGTACGACGACAAGGGCAATGAGGTTGGTCGCGGCCCGGTGGACAACACCCTTGACGGCAATGAGACAGGCAAGGCCACGTTCACCATTACGATCCCGAACTACACGGAATCCGGTACCTACGTCTACACCATCAAGGCTGGCGCGACGACCGGTTACGTGGCCCTTGTGTTCGACCGGGGTGGTATAGCGCCGGGTACCGGCAACGGTTCCGAGGACACCCCGGCGGATGATTCGGAAGGCGCGGGAGGCTCGGCCGGTGAGGAAGACCCGGGCGTGGGCGATTCCGACGGTACCCCCGCCGATGGTGAGGGCTCGGATGTTCCAGCGTCGGCGGGCGATGGAAGCGAGAGGGTTTCCGGTTCGACCGGTGCGCGCGGTACGGGCGCTTCGGCGCTCCCGCGCACAGGCGCTGAGTCGCTCGGTGTTGCTGGCGTTGCCTTCGCGGCTATCGCTGCGGGTGGTGTGCTCGTATCGCGGCGACGTGCAAGCCGCGCGTAGCTTGAGCTGACCTCTGATTTCGGGACTCGGATCCGGGCCTATGTGGCTTGGGTCCGAGTCTCGCGTTTTAAGCTGCTCGGGGCTGCGGGGCTGCGGGGCTGCGGGGC
>NZ_KV788577.1:0-207984 GCF_001807345.1 Dermabacter sp. HMSC06F07 | reverse complement strand
TGCGGGGCTGCGGGGCTGCGGGGCTGCGGGTCTGCAGGGCTGCATCCGAGCGGGCTAGGAATCTAAACCCTACGTTTGTGGCGGAATGGGGCCGCATACCGCCACAAACGTTGGGTCCAGAATCGAAGGAGGGGAGGGAGGCGAGGGGAGGCGCGGCGAGAGGAGGCGAGGGACGGAGGTGTGCCGAGGCTGGGCCCCGTATCGCCGCAAACGCGCCGCCCTGCTCCGATTGTCACGTTCCGCCGCGCAGCCCTTGGTGAGGGCAGGCAGGAGGCGATAATCTCCCACACGTTAAGGATTTTGCAGTCGCTGCATAGTTTTTTGTGGCGGTGCACGGACGAAAAGGGGACCATGTCTACATCACTTCAGACTCACGTGGCGCGCGGCGACGCGCCCGTGGAATTCACCGGCCTCGACCGGGACGGCAAGCTCGTGTTCCTCGGCCTCATGCTCGGCATGTTCGTCGCGTCGATCTCGCAGACGATCGTCGGCCCCGCCATGCCGCGCATCGTCGCCGAACTCGGCGGCATGGAGCACTACAGCTGGATCGCGACCGCAGCCATGCTCGTCTCGGCGGTCGCGGTGCCGGTCGTCGGCAAGCTCTCCGACATGTACGGCCGCAAGGCGTTCTACATCGCGGGCCTTTTCGTGTTCATGATCGGTTCGGCCCTGTCCGGCTTGGCCACAAACTTCTGGTTCCTTGTGTTCTCGCGTGCCGTCCAGGGCCTCGGTATGGGCACGATCCTGCCGCTCAGCCAGACGATCATCGGCGACATCATCCCGCCGCGCCAGCGCGGAAAGTATCAGGGCATCATGGGTGCCGTGTTCGGCGTGTCCTCGATCGCTGGTCCGCTTTTCGGAGGCTGGGTGACCGACAACTTCGGTTGGCGCTACCTGTTCTATCTCGCCCTTCCGCTCGGTGTCGCTGCCCTCGTGTTCCTCACAAAGTTCATGCGCCTGCCGCATACGGCAAGCGCTGGAAAGTTCGACCTCATTGGCGCGCTGACTCTCACGCCCGGCCTTGTCATCGGCCTGCTCGCCGTGTCGTGGGGTGGCAATACCTACGATTGGGACTCCTCGGTCATCATCACCATGTTCGTGGCTGCGGCAATCCTCCTTGCGCTTTTCGTGGTCGTCGAGATGCGAGCGGAGAACCCGCTCGTCCCGCTCCGCATGCTCGCCGACTCCCGCATCTCCCTATCGATCCTCGCGAGCTTCGCGATCGCGGTCGCAATGTTCGGCGGAATCATCTACATCCCCGTGTTCGCGCAAGGCGTCCTCGGGGTATCCGCAACGAATTCGGGCGCGATCCTCATCCCGCTCAACGTCGCCATGATCGTGACGTCGATTCTCATGGGCATCATGATCACCAAGTGGGGCCGCTACAAGGGACTCCTCGTTCTCGGCGGTATCGTCATGAGCGTCGGATACATCCTTCTTGCAGGCCTCGACTGGCAATCCTCGCAACTGCATCTCACGCTCGTCATGATCGTGATCGGCACGGGGCTCGGCATGTGTATGCAGACCTACACCCTCATTGTCCAAAACGCCGTCGCTCGTGAGGATCTCGGTGTCGCGACGTCTGCCGTGCAGTTCTTCCGTAACGTCGGTTCGACGATCGGCACCGCCGTTCTCGGCTCCGTCATGTCGGCGAATCTCATGCCAAAGATCCAGGCGCAGCTTCCGCCGCAGGTCGCAGCCGCAATGGGAAAGATCGGTGGCGAGTCCGGCGGTAGTGCAGCGGCGATTCTTGACCCCTCGAAGCTCGAGGGCATTCCCGCCCCGATCGTCGAGGCCATTCGCCACGGCATGGGAGACGCCATGCAGGTTGTCTTCACGACGGCGGCCCCGTTCGCGGTTGTCGCTCTCGTGCTTTCCCTGTTCATCCGCCACACCGAGCTGCGCAGCACCAACTAGCGCCCGGCCATGCTGAGAGGGACCGCTTGACGGTCACCTCGAACACGGAGATGCACCGCACGTCGATACGAGGAGGCGTGATTGACATGAGCGACACAGCCGCAACGGAGAAAGAGCAGGCGTCGGACCTGGCCGCCAGCCACGAGGGTTTGCGCGAGCGAAAGAAACGCGAATCGCGCGAAGCGATGCATCTTTCGGCGCTCGAACTCGTAGCCGAGCACGGTCTTGCCCAGGTGACGGTCGATCAGATCGCGGAGAGGGCGGGGGTATGCTCGCGCACGTTCTTCAATTACTGGGGTTCCAAGGAAGCGACCGTGCTGGGCGTCGATCCTGAACAGAGCAGTCGTTTTGTGGACATTCTTGCCTCTCGCCCCGCGCAGGAGCCCGTTCGCGACTCTATTCGTGCGCTCCTTCGCATCCACGCTGATGACGCTTCTCGTCGCAGTGACACCCGCGAGCTCACACACCGCGTGCTTTCTCGCGAGCCGCAGCTGCTGCAAATCCTCACCGACCGTAACAGGGGAGTGAGCCGCGAACTCAGCGCGGTCATCGCCGAGCGTCTCACCCCGAGCATGGGGGCGGACGACGCTCGTGATGCAGCGGCGATTCACGTTGCCTGGGGATTCGCCATGGCGCGCAGCGTCTACGCTATTGCTGTGCGCCGCGATCTCTCGCTCGCGGACGCTTTGCCGATCGTTCTCGACTTTCTTGACTCAGGTCGTGTTCGCCTCTAACTGACCACCGCGAAGGAGCTCCTACCTCATGGCCGATATCTCTCAGCCCGACACGAACGACCTCGTTGCCGCCTACGCGTTTGAGGAGCCGCGGATTCATCTCGGCGCGGTCGTCGATGGCGGCGAGCCGAACCCCGAAGCGCCGCTTTACATGCCACTCGGAATGCTCAATAGGCACGGTTTGATCGCCGGCGCTACCGGCACCGGCAAAACAAAAACTTTGCAGCTCATCGCGGAGCAAATCGCGGCCGCCGGTACCTCCGTTTTCGTCGCGGATATGAAGGGTGACCTTTCCGGCATTGCTGTTCCCGGGCAGGCGTCGGAAAAACTCACCGAACGTGCGAAGGCTCGCGCCCAAGACTGGGTATCTCGCGCTGGCACCACCGAATTCTTTTCGCTGGGTGGACACGGTAAGGGCGTGCCGATTCGCACGACGGTTACCGAATTCGGGCCGGTTCTCCTCTCGAAGGTGCTGGGTCTCAACGAGACTCAGGAATCCTCCCTTTCGCTTATCTTTCACTACGCTGACCAGACTGGCCTTGCCCTCCTCGACCTCAAGGATCTGCGCGCCCTCATCCAGTACCTCACGACCGATGGCAAGGATGAGCTCAAGAGCATCGGCGGTATTTCCACCGCGACCGCCGGCGTTATTCTGCGCAACCTCACCCAGTTCGAAAACTCCGGTGCAGACGTGTTTTTTGGAGAGCCGGCTTTCAACGTCGAGCATTTCCTCCGGAAAGATTCCGACGGTCGCGGGATCATCTCGTGTCTCGAACTTCCCGGCGTTGCCGAGCGGCCAGAAGTGTTTTCAACCTTCATGATGTGGATGCTCGCTGAGCTCTACCAGGTGCTGCCGGAAGTGGGCGATCTTCCCCAGCCGAAACTCGTGTTCTTCCTCGACGAGGCGCATCTGCTTTTCAAGGGCGCATCCAGTGCCTTTATCGACCAAGTCATCCAAACCGTGAGGCTTATTCGCTCCAAGGGCGTCGGCGTATTCTTCATTACCCAATCGCCCAAGGACATTCCCGCCGACGTTCTCGCGCAGCTCGGCAACCGCGTCCAGCACGCTTTGCGCGCCTTCACGCCCGATGACGCAAAGGCCATCAAGAAAGCAGTCGCCACCTACCCCACAACCGAGTACGACCTTGAAAAGCTCTTGACCTCCCTCGGCACGGGCGAAGCGGTCGTCACCGTCTTGAACGAGAAGGGCGCGCCGAGCCCCGTGGCCTACGCCGCGATGCGCGCTCCCGAATCCTCGATGGAGCCCGCGCCTGAAGCTGAGATCGATCGGATTATCGCGTCCAGCCAGATCGCGGTCCAGTACAGCACTGTTGTGGATCGCGAAAGCGCGTACGAGATCCTCAAGGCGCGTGCGGAGGGTGGCCAGGTCGGGCAGGGGGAGTCCGACGTTTCCCCGGCAGCCGTCGGAACTGAAAAGCCCGGTGCAGGCGCAGCCCCCGCTGCGAAGGCGAAGCCCGCGAAGGAAGAGCCTGGATTGGTGGAGAAGATCGCGGGCAATAGCGCGGTCAAGAGTTTCTTTCGTTCGGCGGGGACGGTGCTCGGGCGTGAGATTACGCGTTCGCTGTTCGGGACGACTCGCAAGCGTCGCCGATAATGGGCGACTGGAGCGCTGGTGCCTACGAACGTATCGGCGGCGCCGGCGCTATGGGACGTCCCGGAAGCCTCGGCGCTCGCGCCTTACCCGCGCTGAATCGGCAGCGCTGAATCGGCACTAAACCCCCACAACTCCTATGCAATTCGAAAAGGGGGGGAAGCGAAGGCCCCGGGATCCGAGAGGATCTCCGGGGCCTCGTGTGTAGGCAACCGTCGGAACTCGAGAGGTTACGGGGCGGGCGTGAGCCCGAAACCCCCACAACCCCTATGCAATCCGAGAGTTTACTTCTTGCCCTGGTTGGCGACGGCCTCTGCCGCCTTACGCGCGGCCTCCTCATCGAGGTAGCGGCCGCCCTTGGTGACAGGCTTGAAGTTCTCGTCGAGCTCGTAGACGAGCGGCTGGCCGGTCGGGATGTTGAGGCCGACGATGTCTTCGTCAGAGATGTCGTCGAGGTACTTCACGAGGGCGCGAAGCGAGTTGCCGTGCGCAGCCACGAGAACGGTCTTGCCGGCGGCGAGGTCAGGCTTGATGCCCTCTTCCCAGTAGGGGAGGAAGCGCGCGATGACGTCCTTGAGGCACTCGGCCTTCGGAACCTCGGTGCCCTCGTAGCGGGGGTCGCCATCCTGGCTGAACTCGCTGCCTTCCTCGATGGCGGGCGGCGGAACATCGAACGAGCGGCGCCACAGCATGAACTGCTCGTCGCCGTACTTGTCGCGGGTCTCGGCTTTGTCGAGACCCTGAAGCGCGCCGTAGTGGCGCTCGTTGAGGCGCCAATCGCGCTTCACGGGGATCCAGTGGCGATCAGCGGCATCAAGCGCGAGGTTCGCGGTCATGATGGCGCGGCGCAGGAGCGACGTGTGCACAACGTCGGGAAGGATGCCCGATTCCTTGATGAGCTCGCCGCCATGAGTGGCTTCACCGCGGCCCTTCTCCGAAAGAGGAACGTCGACCCAACCGGTGAACAGGTTCTTTTGATTCCATTCGCTCTCGCCGTGGCGGAGCAGTACCAGTGTGTATGTCATACATCCACCCTACTCGGTCTCGATGAGTATCGTCATGGGACCATCGTTCGTGATACTGAGCTGCATGTGTGCGCCGAATTCGCCCTCGTGCACGGTGAGGCCACGCTCGCGCACCCTGTCAATGACCTGCTGCACGAGCGGCTCCGCAACGGGCCCGGGAGCGGCTTTGTTCCAGCTCGGGCGGCGCCCCTTGCGCACGTCCGCATACAGCGTGAACTGGGAAATGATCATGACGGGCGCGCTCTTATCGAGCGCGGATTTTTCGTCGTCGAGGATGCGCAGTTCGCAGATCTTCCGCGCCATCGTTTCGACCGCGCTCTCGCCGTCGTCGTGCGTGATGCCCAGCAGCACGACGAGGCCCTCGCCCTCGAACTCGCCTGTTGTGCGTCGGGGGCTGTCGTGAGTATCGAGCACCTCGACCTTCGCTCCGTTCACCTTCTGAACGATCGCGCGCATCAGCTCTCTCCTTCCTCGTTGGCCTTTGCTGGAGGATCCTCGGCAGCGTCGGCGCGGTGAGTATTACGCCGCACGGGTTCCGACGGTTGCGCCGCCTCCATCGACTTCAGGAACGCGTGGCGTGCAGGGCGCACGTGAGGGCGTCGCCGCATTCCCGGCACGTAGACGGGGGTGGGCGGGGACATCGTGATGCCCGCGCGCCCGAAGTGTTCGTGAGGCTGTTCGTTGGCGCCACCGAGCGCGAGTTCCATTTGCTGACCGGACAGCTCGGGAATCGGCGGGAGCGGAATCGTTGGATCCTGCTCGAAGTGGGCGGCGCCGTGGGCGAACGAGGTGTCGGCGCTTGGAACGGACGGCACGATGATCGGCGACGGCGAGAGGTCCTGTGCCGGTTGTTCGGCTGGCGTGCCATCGGCGTCGCCCGTCGGAGCACTCGTCGCCTCGGCATTCGTCGTGGCATTCGTACGGGACCGGGTGGCGTCGGATCCGGAAATGAGCCCGCCCGGCATGGGCCCCACGTAGTGCGGCCCGTACTCGGCGACCTGCACCCACGTTTCGGCAACGCGAACCATCGCTTCCGTGGCGCGCTCCCAATCGGGCTCCTGCTGGCGGTGCGGGCCCGTCGCGAGGGAAAGGACCACGCCGGCGGCGCGCAGCGCGAGTTCTTGCGGATCAACGCGGTTCGCGAAAACGGGATACCACGTGCGAATTGCCTCCGCGACCCGTTCGTGAATGTCGAGCGTCAGTCGACCCTGATTCGCGTAGTCGCCAAGCACGGAGAGGTGGGCGCACAGGCACGCGAGGTCGTCGGCGCGGCGGCCCGGACCAACCCCGTCAATGTCGAGGACGCCAACGACGCGAGAATTGTCCACGAACACTTGCGCCTCGTAAAAGTCGCCGTGGACGACTTCGGTGGGCTCGAGGCCAATGCGACGCTCGACGTCGGCGAGGCCCAGCTCGATGCGGTACACGAGGACATCGAGGCGGTCTTTGAGGGAGGGGAGGCTCGAGGCGACAACGCCAGCGTAAAACTCGGCGGAATCGGTCCACGGCGGGCGCACGGGCTGATCCATCAGGGAAGCGGGGAGGCGGTCGAGCATCGCGACGAGATCCTCGGCGTGGCACGCGCGCTCGCCCTCTTCGATCACCGCCTTCGCGAGAACCGTGCCGGCCAACTCGGCGAGCACGACGAGGCCGTCCGTCGAGCCGAGAACGGCGGGGACCGGAACGCCTGCCTCGAGCAGGCTGTGGTGGAGGTTGACGACGCTCGAGGTCGTGTGCGGCTGGAACACCTTGAGGAACACGTTGCGGTCGGCGAGGGTGGCCTTGAGCACGGCGCGGCGACCGGGGCGGTAGCTCACAACCTCAACCGGCACGGGGGTGCCCTCCGCAAAGCCCGTGGCAACACCGAGACGGCCGAGGGTTTCGTGGAGAACATCCGGGTAGCACACTTGCGGGAGCATCGGCAGCCACGGGTCGTGGGGGTAGCGCCACACGCGCACGTTCATGTCGCCGTCGGTCATCACGAGGGACTGCTCGGGGGCGAGCACGTTCTTTTCCTGCTCACCGATGTGGGCGCTCACGCCGAAAAGCTCATCGCGAGGTTCAGCCTCGGCGCCGTCAAGCTCCACCCAGCGCACCTTCGTGCGGAACATTGCTTTCGTGGAGCGTGAAGGTCGGTGGTCGACGTGGTCGAGCGTCCATTCGACGAGCTCGCCGCCCGCGTTGGTGACGGCCGCCTCGAGCACACCTCCGGCCTGGGGCCCCGTGAGAAGCTCGGAACCGTCAAGGGTCTCTGTCATGCTCCCATTGTTGCAGGTTGTGGCCGGGCCCTTCTGAACAGCCGTGCACGCAGGGTATATGGCACAGACACTTTGTAGGGTGGGTGTATGAGTGAAAACACGACTTCCCGCCCTCGCCCCGAGCTTGGCGGCAACCTGCTTGGCCCGAAGCCGACCTTCCTGCCCGACGAGCTCGATCGCCCCGTTCGCGAGCGCGAAGGTGACGACCCGAAGAAGGTCGCTGCTGACCACCCCACCTCCCCGCTCGCCTGGGCGCTCCTCGCCCAGGAGTCAAGTGCCGATGGCGACACGATCGAGGCCTACGCATTCGCGCGCGTTGGCTACCACCGCGGTCTCGACGCGCTGCGCCGCGCCGGATGGCGAGGCCAGGGTGAAGTCCCCGCCTCCCACGAACCAAACCGCGGTTTTCTTCTGTGCCTCCTGCACCTTGCGCGTGCCGCAGAAGCGATCGGCGAGACCGGCGAGGTAGAACGCCTGAGGGATTTCATCGCCGAATCCGACCCGAGCCTGAGCGACGCCACAACGCTCGCCCCTTAACGTCGGCAATCACCCCGCGTAAAATAGGCCTTTGCTGTTTCGTTACCGCGCGCACCAGGACGCCGCGCACAAGGAGATGTCATGCCCGCGATCGTGATCGTTGGAGCCCAGTGGGGCGATGAAGGAAAGGGAAAGGCAACCGATCTTCTCGGCGATCGCGTCGACTACGTTGTCAAGCCCAACGGCGGCAACAACGCGGGCCACACGGTCGTCGTCCACGGCGAAAAGTTCGAGCTCAAGCTCCTTCCCGCCGGGATTCTGTCGCCGAATGCGACGCCCGTGATCGGCAACGGCGTGGTCGTGAACCTCGATGCGCTCTTCGAGGAAATCGACACTCTTGAATCACGCGGCGTCGACACCTCGCACTTGCGCATTTCCGCGAACGCGCACATCGTTGCCCCCTTCCACCAAACGATGGACCGCGTCACCGAGCGCTTCCTCGGCAAGCGCGCAATCGGCACGACCGGCCGCGGCATCGGGCCCGCCTACATGGACAAAGTGGGGCGCCTCGGCATCCGCGTTCAGGACCTATTCGACGAGTCGATCCTGCGCCAAAAGGTTGAAGGCTCGCTTCGCCAGAAGAATGGCGTGCTCGTGAAGCTCTACAACCGTCGGGCCGTAGAGGTTGAGGAGATCGTGGCAGGCCTTCTCCAGTACGCGGAGCGGATCCGCCCCATGGTCGTGGACACGACCGAGATGCTGAACTCGGCGCTCGACCGAGGTGAGCTCGTGCTCATGGAGGGCGGCCAAGCGACCTACCTCGACGTGGACCACGGCACGTACCCGTTCGTGACGAGCTCGAACCCCACCGCGGGTGGCGCGTGCACGGGTTCCGGTATCGGCCCGACGCGCATCGACCGCGCGATCGGCATCGTCAAGGCGTACACGACGCGTGTGGGCGCTGGTCCGTTCCCCACGGAACTCTTCGATAGATGGGGCGAATACCTTCAGCAGAAGGGCCACGAAGTGGGCGTCAATACGGGGCGACCGCGCCGTTGCGGCTGGTACGACGCCCTCATGATTCGCCACGCCGTGCGCATCAACGGTTTCACCGATCTCGTGCTCACGAAGCTCGACATTCTCACGGGTCTCGACGAGGTGCCGATCTGCACCGCCTACGAGATCGATGGCGAAATCCATCGAGACATGCCCATGACGCAAACTGAGTTCCACCACGCGAAGCCCGTGTACGAGACGATGCCCGGGTGGAGCGAAGACATCTCGAAGGCTCGCACGTTCGAGCAGCTTCCGATCGAGGCACAAAACTACGTGCGCCGACTCGAGGAACTTGCCGGCTGCCGCATTTCGGCGATCGGTGTTGGCCCGGACCGCGATGACACGATCGCGGTGCACTCGCTCATTCCCGGCGAGGAACGCCTCGCGGGTGAAGGGTCCGACGGTGCCGGCGCGTAAGCCGATCCCGATCTCCGACGGCACGGCCGCGATCCGTTCGTGGTGCGAGAACGGCAAAGACACGGCGAGACCTACCCTCGCGCTCGCGGTGCGATTCACCCTCCAGGCGCTCGCCGAGGAATACCCGGGCGGCGCCGTCGAACTGCGCGTTCCACCGTTCGGCGCCGTGCAGATCATAGAGGGCACGAGCCACACGCGCGGAACCCCGCCCGCAGTCGTGGAGATGGATGCAGCAACCTGGATGCGCCTTGCGACGGGTGAGCTGACGTGGGCAGAGGGCCGCGCGAAAGGCGGCGGTGTGAGCGCATCCGGCGAACGCAGCGACCTCTCTGAAATTCTGCCCGTGCCGATCGCCCGGAGAATCGCCGCTGAAGAAGCGCCCGCCCGCCCCACTACGACCGAGGAGAATTAACACGTGACGAGCGAGAACACGCCCGAAGCCGGCTCCCTCCCCGCCGATGCCTCCGACGCACACGTCGAGCATCACGGACAGGACGATAGCCAGGCGAATGTTGAGGCCGCTGCGCCAGCTGAGGTCGACTCCGACGATGCGGGTGCCGCGGGCGCGGATCCTCACGCGACGCCGATGCCAACAGCGCTCTTCGTGAGGCGTGAACGCCGCATGAATCTCGGTGGGTGGGTCGTGCTCGCCCTCGTGCTCGGAGCCCTTTCCGGGCTCGTGTGGGGCATGTTCCGGGGTGTTTTCGATGTGGCGCCGCTCGTGATCGCCGCGCTCTACGGGGTTCTCTTTATCGGGGGTGCCCTCGCCCTTCTCGCCGTGATCATCGATTGGCTCCTCGAGCGCACGCGCGCGAAATAGATAACCTGAATTGCATAGGGGTTGTGGGGGTTTCGGAAGCGGATCAAACCCCCGCAACGTCTATGCAATTGGTCGGGCCTCGTGGCAAAACCCCCACAGTCTCTATGCAATTCACGAGGGGCGTGTGCCGTATTAGACTGGATTAGTGCTACCCGCAGACGGACGACTTACCCACGACCTCCTTCCCGACGATCGCCAACCGAAAGACGAATGCGGCGTTTTTGGCGTGTTCGCGCCAGGAGAAGACGTCGCCACCCTCACCTACTTCGGGCTCTATGCGCTTCAGCACCGCGGCCAGGAGTCGGCGGGCATCGCGACCTCAAACGGCGAAAAGATCCTCGTCTACAAAGACATGGGTCTCGTCTCGCAAGTGTTCGACGAAGGCAATCTCAAGACTCTTCAGGGCCACATGGCCGTGGGCCACACGCGCTATTCCACGACCGGGGCAAGCCACTGGGTGAATGCCCAGCCGACGCTCGGCCCTCGCCCCGATGGCACGATCGCCCTCGCCCACAATGGCAACCTCGTGAACACCCTCGAGCTCCTCGAGCTTCTCCACGAGCGCCAGGGCAGCGCGAAAATCGGTGAGCTCAAGCAGGGCAACACGACCGACACGGCGATCGTGACGGCGCTTCTCAATCACGACGGGAGCCTCGAGGAGAACCTCAAAGACCTCATGGGCCGTATCCGCGGTGCCTACTGCTTCGTGCTCATGAATGAAAAGACCCTGTACGCGGCGCGCGACCCGCAAGGCATCCGCCCGCTCGTGCTCGGCAGGCTGTCGAACGGGTGGGTTGTGGCCTCCGAGACCGCCGCCCTCGACATTTGCGGCGCGAGCTTCGTGCGCGAAGTAGCGCCCGGCGAGCTCATCGCGATTGACGAAGACGGCTTGCGCTGCGAGCAGGTCCTCGAACCCGCGCGCAAGAGCTGCGTATTCGAGTACGTCTACCTCTCGCGCCCTGACACGAACCTCAATGGGCGGAGCGTGAACGAGTCGCGCATCGAGATGGGGCGCGAGCTTGCGCGCGAACACCCCGTCGACGCTGACCTCGTGATCCCCACGCCCGAATCGGGCACACCCGCCGCGATCGGGTACGCCCAAGAATCCGGCATCCCCTACGGGCAGGGCATGGTCAAGAACGCCTACGTGGGTCGCACGTTCATCCAGCCCACGCAAACACTTCGACAGCTCGGTATTCGCCTCAAGCTCAACCCGCTTCGCGAAGTTATCGAGGGCAAGCGCCTCGTGGTTATCGACGATTCAATCGTGCGCGGCAACACGCAGCGAGCCGTGGTTCGCATGCTCCGCGAGGCGGGCGCGAGCGAGGTGCACGTACGGATCAGCTCACCGCCTGTGAAGTGGCCCTGCTATTACGGCATCGACTTTGCGGATCGCGCCCAACTCATTGCCAACGGTCTTGATACCGAAGAGATCTGCCGGTCGATCGGTGCCGACTCCCTCGGATACATCAGCTTTGACGGCATGGTCCGCGCGACCGCGCAACAACCGAACCAGCTGTGCTCTGCATGCTTCACCGGGGAATATCCCATCCCACTGCCCGCTCCCGATTCCGAGGGCCGCGAACTGCTTGGCATGGCCGACAAGGAGATCCAGAAATGACCAACGCACCGAAAGGCGAGGGCCTCACCTACGCCGCTGCCGGCGTCGACACGCACGCGGGGGACCGCGCCGTCGAACTCATGAAGGCCGCCGTAAAAAAGACCCACGGCGCGAGCGTCGTGGACGGTGTTGGCGGCTTCGCCGGTCTCATCGACGTGAGTGCACTCAAAAACTACGAGCGGCCCTTGCTCGCCTCGAGTACCGACGGCGTGGGGACGAAAATCGCGATCGCCCAGGCGCTCGATGTGCACGACACGATCGGTCAGGACCTCGTGGCGATGGTCGTAGACGACATCGTCGTGAGCGGTGCGAAACCGCTCGCCATGACCGACTACATCGCGTGCGGGAAGGTTCACCCCGAGCGGATCGCCAACATCGTGCGCGGCATCGCCGAGGGCTGCATCCTTGCCGAGACCGCACTCGTGGGCGGCGAAACGGCCGAGCACCCCGGCCTCATGGGCGAGAATGATTACGACGTGGCGGGCGCAGCCGTCGGCGTCGTCGAAGCCTCCCAGATGCTCGGCGCCGAGCGTGTGAAAGCCGGCGACGTTCTCATCGGCATGGACTCCAGCGGCCTGC
Source organism: Dermabacter sp. HMSC06F07 (assembly GCF_001807345.1). Lineage (NCBI taxonomy): Bacteria > Bacillati > Actinomycetota > Actinomycetes > Micrococcales > Dermabacteraceae > Dermabacter > Dermabacter sp. HMSC06F07. The sequence goes on along the minus strand of NZ_KV788577.1, from coordinate 195,468 downwards.
ACTCCAACGGCTATTCCCTCGTGCGCGCCGTCGTCGACCACGCAGGGCTGAGCCTTGACCAACACATCGACGATTTCGGCAAGACCCTCGGCGAGGAACTCCTTACCCCGACCCACATCTACAGCGCACAGATCCTGCGCGTACTCGAGAAGGCAGGCGTCGGAAACCTCCACGCACTCTCTCATGTGACGGGCGGTGGCCTTGCCGCGAATCTTGCCCGTGTGATTCCCACCGATTGTGGCGCTCACGTTCGCCGTGGCTCTTGGGAGCCCGGTGCGGTGTTCCGCGCGATCGGCGAGTGGGGAAATGTGCCGCTCGCGGACCTCGAGGCGACTCTCAACATGGGTATTGGCATGGTCGCGGTTGTGAGCGAAGAAAGCGCCGACGCGGTTGTGCGGCATTTCGAGGCCGAGGGCGTGCGCTCGCGGGTGATCGGCGAAGTCACCCGGCGCGAGGATCTTGCACAGCCGCGCGGCGAAAGCGATGTGCTCGTGCAGGGGGCAAAGGGGGCGCACGGCGGCCCCGTCCTCGTCACTACGTAACTGTCCCCAAAAATCTGAATTGCATAGGCGCTGCGGGGGTTTTGGGCGCGAACCAAACCCCCACAAACCCTATGCAATTCGAGGGGGCGGGGACCGGGGAGGGGGTGGGCTTCACCGCATAAAAAATGACGCCCCCAAACGGCTGTAGTTCTCGCGAATTACCTTCGTTTGGCGGCGTCAGTTCACAATGAAGGGGCGGTCAGGACTCCTCGTCCTCGTCAGCCCAGTCGTCGTACTCGCTTGCCCACTTGTCTTCGTAGCGGTCATCTTCGTCCCACGAAGCGGACTCGTTCTTTTTCCCGCTCAGCTCACGCTGAAGAGCGTTGAGATCCGTGGGCGGGCTGTAGTACTTGAGGTCCCGAGCAATCTTGGCCTGCTTGGCTTTCTGACGGCCACGACCCATAGGTACGACCCCCTGTGCGTCGAACATGCGGGCGTCTTTCGCCCTGGAGAGTAAGTTTCGGACTCTAGGTTACACTGCGGCGCCTGGGACTTAAAGTAGAAGCAGGCCCGCGCGGGGCCACGTCACACCCGACGGCGGCTCCGTCACCGGGAAAAATGCCCTGCTACCGAGTGCGAATAGCGACGAAAGAAAGCCCCAGCCATGTCCGCCGAACACGACCGCACCTATCCGCCCGTTGACGATTCAGCTCTCGTCGCGCATGGTTTCGACATCAGCCACCACGACGGCGGCGAGGACGCACTCGGGCCGTGGGGATTCACGACGATCGCGCGGCCCGCACCGAAAGAGCGAGCGACGGGCGCCATCGCGTTGTACCTCCACGGCTGGAGCGACTACTTCTTTCACCCGCACGTCGCGAACTTCTTTAACGACCGCGGCTACGATTTTTGGGCGATCGACCTGCGCCGAAACGGTCGTTCGCTGCGCGAGGGAGATGTGGCGACCGCGATTGGCGACCTAAGCGACTACGCAGAGGAGATCAGCCGCACGATCGACATGGCGAGCACGGCCGCCCGCGAGCGTGGCCTCACCCCAAAGAAACCGGTCATCTATGCCCACTCGACGGGAGGGATCACGACGGTCACTTGGGCGGCGAGGAACCCGGGGCAAGCGTCGGCCCTTCTGCTCAATTCGCCGTGGCTCGAACTGCATGGCGGGCCGCTCGTCCGCCGAGCCCTCCTTCCTATGCTCGAGGCGCTCGCGCGCACGCGGCCCCTAAGCTCGGTAATTCCGGGCACGCCCGATTTTTATGCCCGGACGCTTCACACCCACTTTGGGGGGCATTGGGATTGGCATGTGCCGTACAAGCCGTTCGAGTCGTTCCCGATGCCGGCATGCACACTCGCTGCCGTTGCACGGGCCCAGAATCAGCTCGCGAGCGGGCTCAATATCCGCGAGCCTATTTTCATGACGGCCTCGACGCGATCCGCTCTCGAACCGTTTTTCACGCGCCGTGCCTACACGAGCGATGCGATCTTGAACGTCGAGCAGCAGGTGAGGAACGCGCGCAACGCGGGGCGAGATCTGACGATCGCGCGGATTCCTGGAGCAACGCACGACATGGCCCTCGCGTTCGAGGCCCCGAGGAAGATGTTTTTCGCTGAGCTTGCCGCATTCATGGAGAGGCGCGGACTTTAGGCCCTTCTGGCCTTGGCGTCAGCCTCGGCATCGCGAACCCCGATCGGGATGGCGAGCGCACCGGCGAGGGCAGGCGTGAGTATTTGGCTGAGCGTGAACGCGAGCGCACACGACACAGCCGCGGCGTTTGGTGCGCCGCATTGCACGAGGGCCCACGCGACGCCGACGTCGATCACGCCGATGCCTCCCGGCGTGAGAGGGATGAGGGCGAGTAAGCGGCTGAGGGCATAGATGCCGAAGAGGAGGAGCGGGCTGATGGTGAAGCCGTAGCCGAACGTGCACCAGGCAATGAACGCGAGGCCCTGCACTATGCGCGCAATGGTGGGGGCGCCGAGGATCAAGGCGCGTGAACCCTGAGCGTCGGCGATCGCCATGTTGCGCGTGGCGAGGGCGGGTGTGACGATGTCGCGGCTTCGCCCGCCGTAGCCCTCGTGGAAGGCGTCGGTGATCGTTTGCACGCGTTCGAGGAGTGTGCGCAGCAGTGTTTCGCTCGAGGCTAGTCCGAGCGCCGTGCTCGTAAGGGCGAGGCCGAGCGCGGCGGCAACGACGAGGGCGATGCGGACCCACAGCGGAATGTCGAGCGGGGCGAGAGCGAGGAGGGTAACGGCGAGGATCGGCAGGAGGATCTGCGCGAGGATGTCGGCGATCGAAGCCAGAAGGGTGCCCGAGGCGATCGTTTTCGCGCTCGCCCCCGCGCGTTTGAGTCGAGCGTAGATAAGGCCGAGGGAGATGGTTGATCCCATCGGGATTGCGACGGTGACGGCTTGGGCAACAGCATTCGTTTCGGCGCTGGCCCTGAGGCTCACGCCGCGAAAGCAGGCGGAAAAACCGATTGAGTCGATCGCGAGGACGACAAGCGCGACCGCGAGGAGCGCGAGGACCCACCACACGCTGATCCCGGTGAAGGACGCGAAAATGTGTGTCCACGATGTGTCGAGAGCGCGGGGGATGAGCCACACGATCAGAATTGCTGCGAGGGCAATGGAGCCGACGGCGAGCAGGGCGCGCGTAAGTTTTTGTTCGCGTGTGAGGGGCGTGGGGCTGGAGGAGTCGTTCATCGCGGACCATTCTCGCAGAAACGCGCGGTCTCGACGTGATGCGAGCGACCCCGTCGGGGCCCCTGAGTTTAAATGTCTCACCCCTTTCGTAGAGTGGAGTCATGCATACGTTCATGATGATTTTTGTTTTCCTCCACATCCTTTGTTGGGCCGGCGCCTTCGGCATGTGGATCGCCGCTGCCAAGAACCGCCAGCCTCGTCCCGGCATGGCGCACATGGCCGCTGCCGCACCCGTGTTTGGCCTGATCGCCGCCCTCATTGGGATCGCCGCAGACATGGGTATCAACCACATGGTGATCGGTATCAAGCTTGTGCTGTCGGTCATCGTTGCGGTGTGTGCGTTCATCGCGATCAAGAAGCGCGAAGCAACGCCCGCGCCGGTCTGGTTCGCGATTCCTACGGGCATCGTCGTGAATATCGCGGTTGCGCTGTTCATGTGAGAGCGCGTGTAAGCGCCCCCGTGCACGGGCAAGCCGCTACACGGGGTAGGCCCGCAGCGCATGAACCTGTGCATGCGCGCCCACGCATCCGTTAACTATCCGCCCTATCCGTACGTGAAGGTGCCTCTATGTCCTCGCTTTTTGACGATTTTCCACTTCCCGAATCCTTCCGCGCGCTTGGCGAGGCCGGGAAGGGAATCAAAGGCGAGGGTGGCACGGGTGCGCGCGCACAGAGCGGGGGTGCGCGAGGGGAGTCCGACGCTTGCCCGCCTCCCGACGAATGGGATTTTTCCGAGGATGCCCCGCCCGAGGATTGGGAAACCGCGTTTGACGAGCAGGTGTCGCAATCGCCCAATCCCGAGGCGGGGGTGAACTTTGAGCCGGTTCCGGATGAGCCCGAGCCCGTGCGTCATGAGAGTTTTGCGGCCTGGGGCGGGCGCGATGAGGCTGCTCTCGAGGAGATCGTCGAGGGGCTCAACCCGCCCCAGCGCGATGCGGTCGAACATCGCGGCTCCCCGCTGTTGATCGTTGCCGGGGCAGGCTCCGGCAAGACCCGCGTGCTGACCCGCCGCATCGCTCACCTTTTGCGAAGTGGAGAGGCTCTTCCGGGCGAAATTCTCGCGATCACCTTCACGAACAAAGCTGCCTCCGAGATGAAGGAGAGGGTTGAGGCGCTCATTGGGCCCGCGGCCCGGTACATGTGGGTGTCGACCTTCCACTCGGCGTGCGTGCGTATTCTGCGGCGAGATGCGGCCGCAGCCGGGCTCAAGTCCACGTTCTCGATCTACGACTCGGCAGACTCCAAGCGGCTCATCACGAACATCGCGAAGGACATGGGGCTCGACTCGAAAAGGCACTCGCCCCGAGCGTTCCAGGCAAAAATCTCCTCCCTCAAGAACGAGCTCGTGACGCCCGAGGAATACGCTGCCCAGGCGGAGAACGCGAAGAACCCCGCCGAACGGATGATCTCGCAGATCTACACCCAGTACCAGGAGCGGCTGCGCACGGCGAACGCCGTGGACTTCGACGACTTGATCGCACTGACTGTGCGCCTGCTCGCCGAGAATCCGGGGATTCGCGAAGGCTATCGCCGTCGGTTCCGGCACGTGCTCGTGGATGAGTATCAGGACACGAATACCGCGCAGTACAGGCTTGTGCGCGAGCTCGTCGGCGATGACCCTCATGCGGACCTCACGGTCGTGGGCGACTCGGACCAGTCGATCTATGCGTTCCGCGGCGCGACGATCCGCAACATCATCGAGTTCGAGCAGGATTTCCCGAGCGCCCGCACGATCGTGCTCGAGCAAAACTACCGCTCGACCCAAACGATCCTCAGCGCCGCGAACGCGGTCATCAAGGAAAACCAGGGCAGGCGGCCCAAGAAGCTGTGGACCGATCAGGGCGAGGGCCAGCAGATCACGCTGTATGTGGCCGACGATGAGCAGGGCGAGGCGCGGTACATCACCCGCCAGATTGATGCTCTCATCGATGAGGGGGCGAAGGCTGGCGACATCGCGGTGTTCTATCGGGCGAATGCCCAGTCCCGCGCGCTTGAGGATCAGCTCATTCGCGTGGGTCTCCCGTACAAGGTTGTGGGCGGAACGCGCTTTTATGAGCGGCGAGAAATTAAGGACGCGATCGCGTACCTTCGCGTGCTGACGAACCCCGCAGATGAAATCAATCTGCGCCGCATCCTCAATACGCCAAAGCGCGGAATCGGCGAGAGGGCTGAGGCCGCCGTGTCAGTGCTCGCGGAGCAGGAGCGGATCAGTTTTGGCGAGGCGCTCGAGCGTGCGAGCGAAGCTCCCGGCATTGCAACGCGCTCCCTGGGCGCGATTGAGAAGTTCGTGTCACTCATGTCGCGCGTGCGCGAAAAGGTCGAAAAGGGCGAGGGCCCGAGCGACGTTCTCGAAGAGATCCTGAGCGAGAGCGGGTATTACGCCTCCCTCCAGAGCAGCGACGATCCCCAGGATGAATCCCGCCTCGAGAACCTCGCGGAGCTCGTGAGTGTCGCCGCTGACTTCGAGGCGGATCTCGCGGCCGCCGAAGCCGCGGCTTCCGAGTTCGAGGACGAGCCGGGCGGCCCCGAGGCCCCTAGTGGTTCGCTCGTCGATCAGTTCCTCGAAAAGGTTTCGCTGGTCGCCGACTCCGATCAGATCCCCGAGGGCGACGATCAGTTCGTGACCCTCATGACCCTCCATACCGCGAAGGGCCTCGAGTTCCCGATCGTGTTCCTCACGGGCATGGAAGACGGCACCTTCCCGCACCAGCGGACCCTCGCCGACCCGAAAGAACTCGAGGAGGAGCGCCGCCTCGCCTACGTGGGGATTACCCGAGCGCGCGAGCGGCTGTTCATTACGCGTGCGAGCGTGCGCGCCGCGTGGGGCACGCCGCAGTTCTTCCCCGCGTCCCGGTTCCTCGAAGAGATCCCCGAGGCCCTCGTGCACGTAGCGCGCGCAGGCAACGCGCGTGCGTACGCCGATTTCGGCGGTGGCTTTGGTGGCGGCTTCGGCGGTTCCGACGGTTGGGGTACTTCGAGCAGGCGTGGCCCATCTGTTACCGGCGTAGGCGTCGGCGGCGGCCGCCGCGACGTATCGCGGCCGAGTTTCGGTTCCGGCAAGAAGGCGAAGACGGCGAGCGAAATCCCGAACCTCGAGGTTGGCGACCGCGTGACGCACGACAGCTTCGGCATGGGGACCGTCGTTTCCGCGACCGGGGCGGGGGAGAAGCTCCAGGTCGAGGTCCAGTTCCGGGAGCCGCACGGGAAAAAGCGCCTCCTGGTGCGCTACGCGCCGATTACGAAGCTCTGAGCGAGTGGGGCCGGCGACCGTCCGGGCATCCGTTTCTCGGGCTCGAGACGCAGTTTTTCTCGACCCTCGTGAGTTTCGGGCTGTACGTCTCGCAGGCACGCGGTAGATTCGTAGCAGGTCCCATGCGCACATGGGCATCTCGCACTAAGGAGTGACATTGCGAATCGGAATCCCGAGAGAAACACTCGAGGATCAGCCGCTCGTCGCCGCCACGCCCGACACCGTACGCAAGCTCCGGAAGCTTGGTTACGACGTCGCGGTTGAGCGCGGTGCTGGGGAGCGCGCTTCATACCTCGATGCCGCCTACGCCGACGCTGGCGCCGAGATCGTGGGGGAGGAGGTGTGGCAGTCCGATATCGTGACGACGCTCGATACGCCCCCGCGCGAGATGCGCGAGAGGATGCTCGCCGGTGCCGTGCTCATTTCTCGCATGGCGCCGGGTCGCAACCCGGAGCTCATCGACGAACTCAAGGAGCATCGCCTGACGGCTCTCGCGATGGACGCGGTGCCTCGTATTTCGCGAGCACAGTCGATGGATGTGCTCAGTTCGATGGCGAACATTGCCGGCTATCGCGCGGTGATCGAGGCGGCGAGCAACTTTGGGCGTCTCTTTACGGGGCAGGTCACGGCGGCTGGCAAGGTGCCGCCCGCGAACGTGTATGTAATCGGGGCCGGCGTTGCGGGTCTCGCGGCTATCGGAACGGCGAATTCGATGGGCGCGATCGTGAAGGCTACCGATCTTCGCCCCGAGGCTGCCGAGCAGGTCGAGTCGATGGGCGCGGAGTTCGTCCCGATCGAGGCGAAGACGGAGAAGTCTGAGGATGGCTACGCGAAGGAGATGACGGCGGACCAAGCGAAGGCGGCCGCGGAGCTCTATTCGCGGCAGTCGGCCGAGGCGGACATCGTCATTACGACCGCGAATATCCCGGGCCGCAAGGCGCCGGTGCTTCTCACCGCCGCTGATGTTCAGAACATGAAGCCCGGCTCGGTGATCGTGGATATGGCTGCCGCGAACGGCGGCAACTGTGAGTTGACGAGGCCTGGCGAGGTCTACCAGATCGAGAATGGCGTGACGATCGTGGGCCACACCGACCTCGCGGGCCGGCTTCCCGGTCAGGCGAGCCAGCTGTACGGGCAGAACATCGTGAACCTCATGAAGCTCGTGACGCCTCAGAAGAATGGCGTGATGATGCTCGATTTCGAGGACACGATCGTTCGTGGCATCACGGTGACGTTCGCGCACGATGGCCAGGCGGATGTGCTGTGGCCACCGCCTCCCGTGAAGGTGTCGGCGGCGCCTGCACCTGCACCCGAAGCGGCACCGGCTCCTGCCGAAGCGCCCGAAGCGAAGAAGTCCCACGCGGGGACTATCGCGGCGATCATTGGTGGAATCCTCGGTGTGGCGCTTGTGCTTGCGAGCCCCTTCCAGGTGGCGGAGCAGTACATGGTGCTCATGCTCGCGATCGTGGTGGGCTACTACGTGATCACGTCGGTCACGCATTCGCTGCACACGCCGCTCATGAGCGAGACGAACGCGATTTCCGGGATTATTCTCGTGGGCGCGATTTTGCAGGTGGGCAGCGCGAATATTGCCGTGGCGATTCTGTCGTTCATCGCGATCGTGATTGCGAGCATCAACATTTTTGGCGGGTTTACGGTCACGCACCGCATGCTCTCCATGTTTTCGAGGGAGGGCTGATCGATGGACATGCAGCTGGTTGACTGGACGTTGAGGCTCACGACCCTCGCCTACATTGCCGCGGCCATTCTCTTCATCCTCGCGCTCGTGGGGCTCAGCGCGCAAAAGAGCGCGAAGCGCGGCAACATTTTTGGTGCGGCCGGTATGGCCATTGCGCTCGTTGCCACGATCGCGCGTGCGCTCGCGAACTCGCACGTGGATCCCGAGCATTTCAACGGCCCGATCGTCACCCTCATCTTGATTATTCTCGCGATGGGTATCGGTGCCGGCGTCGGCATTCCGCTCGCGAAGAAGGTGGAGATGACGGGCATGCCCGAGCTCATCGCCATGCTTCACTCGTTTGTGGGTCTTTCGGCGGTGCTGATTGGCTTCAATAGCTTCCTTCATCCGTACGGTGTGTCGCCCGCGATGGAGACTTTCCATCTGGGAGAGGTGGCGCTCGGTATCTTCATCGGTGCCGTGACGTTCACGGGCTCGATCGTCGCGTACTTGAAGCTTTCGGCGAAGATCAAGGGCGCGCCGCTCATGCTTCCGGGCCGCAACTGGATCAACCTCGGCGTCCTCGTTCTCTCGCTCGTTCTCACGATCGTGTTCATGGCGAGCGGCGGCGAGGGCTTTGCCGGCTGGGCCTCGATTCTCCTGCTCACGATCCTTGCGCTCTTCCTTGGCTTCCACCTGGTGGCCGCGATCGGCGGCGGCGACATGCCCGTCGTCGTCTCGATGCTCAATAGCTACTCGGGTTGGGCTGCGGCGGCCGCGGGCTTCATGCTCGGCAACAACCTGCTCATCATCACGGGTGCGCTCGTCGGCTCGTCGGGTGCGTACCTGAGCTACATCATGTGCAAGGCGATGAACCGTTCGTTCCTCTCGGTGATCCTCGGCGGGTTTGGTTCCGACGGTGGCTCCTCCACCGTTGAGCGTGATTACGGGCAGCACACCGAGATCACGCCTGAAGAGACGGCGGAGCTTCTCAAGGGTGCCTCGACGGTCATGATCACTCCCGGCTACGGCATGGCTGTGGCGCAGGCGCAGTACCCGGTCGCGGAACTCACGAAGAAGCTCCGCGAACACGGCGTGGAGGTCACGTTTGGTATTCACCCGGTTGCGGGACGCTTGCCCGGGCACATGAATGTCCTTCTTGCCGAGGCGAAAGTTCCCTACGACATCGTGCTTGAGATGGACGAGGTGAATGACGACTTCGGCGACGTTGATGTCGTGCTCGTGATTGGCGCGAATGACACGGTGAATCCGATCGCCGAGGAGCCCGGCAGCCCGATCGCGGGCATGCCCGTGCTCAAGGTGTGGGACGCGAAGCGTGTCGTCGTGTTCAAGCGCTCGATGGGCGCCGGCTACGCGGGTGTTCAGAACCCGCTGTTCTTCAATGAGAACACGGACATGCTGCTTGGCGACGCGAAGGCGTCGGTCGAGGCGATTACGAAGGCGCTCTAGCCTCTCTCGTTCAGCCAAGGGCCCCGCGCGCACCCGTCGTGGGTGGGCGCGGGGCCCTTTTATGCGGCAATCTGGCCCGCGGGTCCTGGGGCCGGAGTCAGGAGTCGAGAAGCGCTTTGAGCATTGGCTCGATGGTGTCGCGCTTCACGAAATCGGTGTCCGTGCCCCACGTGTCGAGCATTTCCTGGTCGTTCGCGTGGCGTTTGCTCGCGGGCGTCGCCTTCATGAAGGCGTGCACGCCGGTGAGGGCAGCCTTGTGGGCGAAAGACACCTTGGAGTGGGCAAGTCCGCCGCGCGCGTGGAAGCGTTCGGTACGCGCATACACGTCGCTCGGGAGGTTCGCGCGATGCACTTTATCGACCTCGTCGGTGCGGCTTGGGTCAGCCCAGGCAACGGAGAGCAGGGCGAGGCGGGCGCCTTTGAAAGCATGTGCGGCGCTCACGAAGGCCTTGACGTCGTGGAGCTTGCCCGCATAGTTGCCGCCCGCGTACACGACGAGGTCGGGTTCACCTCCGGGCGTCTCTCGTGCCGCTTCGATGGTGAATCCTTTGGTGGTGAGGGTGTGCACGTCCCAGCCCGCATCCGTGAGGGCGCTCGCGATCATCTCGGCGTATCGGCCGGAGTGCCCGTAGATCGAGGCGTTGAGGATGAGGGCTTTCATGGGTGCTCCTTCGCGGTCGTGTTCGGTACTTCCAGCCTGCCACGCACCGCCGCGTACGGGCAGGGACCACCGGTGCCCGGCGCTCAGGCTGTCACGTTAATGAGCGCGAGCGCGCCGCGTTCGAGGTCGACGAACTGGTGATTGACGGCCTTGTACGTGCCTTCTTCGTGGAACACCATCTCGACGAACCCTCCCTGGCAGCTGCCGAGGTCGAGAGCTTGCGCGCCGCCGCCGGTGGCGTTGTCGGGTCGCAACAGGTATTCGCCTTCCTTGAAGACGGTGTCGAAAACGGTACCGACGACGTGGAAGGCAATTCCTCGGCTCGGTCCCGCGGCGAGTACCCAGATGCGCACGCGCTCGCCGACCTTCGCTTCGAGGGGTGCGTGCACGTACTGGTTCGCGTGTCCGTTGAACACGGTGAAGTCGGGGCGTTCGGCGAAGATTTTTTCCGAAGAGATGGCGTGAACCGCGCAACCGTCGGGCCCCTGAACAGGGCTTCCATCCGCGCCGGTGCTGGCCTCCGGGGTGAGGTAGTGCTCGGATTGGACGAGCACGTATTCGCGGTCGGCCTGTGCAAGTCCCTGTGGCGGGACGATGAGGATTCCATACATGCCGCCGGACAGGTGCATGGTCATGGGTGCGGTCGAGCAGTGGTAGAGCCACGCGCCCGCATAGTCAGTGGTGAAGGGGTACACGAGGCTCTCGCCGGGCGCGATCGTGCGCATGTAGGTGCTCGGCGCGACGGTGCCGGCGTGGAAGTCGATCGAGTGGCCCATCTCGCCGCTGTTGGTGAGGGTTAATTCGACTTTTCCGCCAAGGGGGGAGGTGACGACGGGCCCCATGACCTCGCCGTTGTACACCATCGATTCCATCGCGATGCCGGGTGCGATCTCGAGGTTCGCCTCGGTCACGTCGAAGGCGAGTTTTTGCGGCGTACCGGGGGAGGGGACTGCAGGCACGACCGGGTCACGCCGCGTGCGTGAGGTACCTGGCGCGGCAGTGAGGTCGGCGCTTACTCGGGTGAGGGGGTCGGTTCCGACGCCTGCTGCGCCAGCGTTGCCGCCCTCGGTTTCGCTCGTGCTCGCCGCGGTTGGGGTGATCGTGAGGGTCATGCCCATCGCGCGGTGACCGACGATCGAGCACCAGCCTTCGACGGGTTCAGTGATGATTCCGGCCTCGAGCACGGCGGTGTCGCCTGAATGGAGGCGCGCCGTGTGTGGGCCCGTGGCGAGAACGAGGTCGTGAGTGTTCGCGGGATCGACGTTGCGGACCTCGATTTCGAGGCGGTCACCCGCGGGTACCTCGAGCGCGTCCGGCACGAAGCGCATATCGGCATTCGCCTCGACCTTAAGTCGGGTGGTGCGACCGGTCGGGGCGATGGCGGGGCCCGCACCATTCGTGGGCTCGGCCCCTCCGGCGGGGTTTCCGACGGCCGCCGCGCCTGCAAGGGTGCCGTCGAAAGCGCGCCCGACCGCGGCAAGGGAGAACACGGTCCCTACGCCAGCGAGTGCGCTCGTGAGGTGGCGCCGGTCGAGCATCGCGGGTTCGCGCGAGGGCTGTGCTTCGCGCGCGTCCGCACGAGGTGCACTCACGGCAGAGGACGTGGATGCCGAAGTAGCACCGCCTGCTGCGTGCATCGATGCGGTCGGTGCGCCCACGCCGGGCATGCCAAGCTGCGCCGAGCGCTCCTTGAACTCGAGGCGCTCGCGAAGATTGACCTTGACCATGCGGAGCATGAAGAAGATGAAACTCGCAAGCACGAAAAACGCCACGGCGGACACCAGAACGCGCGTGACCGAGCCGAACTGGCTAGGCGCGAACGTGCCGAGAGTGAGAGCGCCGAAGAACGCCTCACCGATCGTGCCGGTGACGCTCGCGAACGCGAACAGACCAAGTGCGAGGTTGAGTGTCACTACGCGGAAGATCGCCCAGCGGCTCATGACGGCGAGACCCGCCTTGAGAGCGCGCGGACCGCCGCCCATCGAGGCCGGCAGAAGGTAGCTCATCGCGCCCAGGAGAAGTTGCAAGAGGAAGCCCGCGACGAAGGGGACGCTCAGATCGTGGAGGCGTGCCGCGGTGAGCGAGAAGTTGAGGGGCGAGGTGACCGGGGAACCGTCGGAACTGCCGATCGAGCTGAACCACAGCCCCCACAGCGCCACGCACGTGCCGAGAAACCACAGCGCGGCCGTGCCGATCGAGAGCACGGGGAAGAGGGCGAGCGGCTCGCGACGGGTTTGCTGAGCCGATTGTCGCGCAAGCGCCACGAGGAGCGAGCCGAGGACGACCTGACCGAGAATGTAGAGGGTGAGGCCCGCGAGCCCCACGAGGACGTTGTCGACGAGCGCACCGAGCATCGCGATGAGCGTGCCGATCACCATGACGATGAGGAAACGCGAGGCGCGCGAGGCTTTCGCCGTATCGAGCTTCGTGCGCAAGACCGTGGGCCAGAGCGTGAGCAGCGTTGCCGAGACCGTGACGCCCACGAAACCGAGGATATTGACGACTTGATGAGCGAGGAGCAGACGCCCCTGCCACGGTTCGCCGGGGGAGAAGGCGAGGATCGCGCCGAGCGTTGCACCGAAGGGGAGGAGGCACGCGGCAATGAGGTAGGCCCGCACGACGAACGAGAAACGCGGGGCGAGGGCTGCTTTGAGCTGCGCGCCAAGCGCAAAGGCATACCAGAGGATCATGGCGCTCACGCCGACGGCACCGAGCACCGTGACGGGCGGGAGATTCGCGAGCATGCCCGCCATCGTGAGCACAATCGACGCCGTGAGGCCCCAAATGCGCCCCACTTGCGTCGGGCGGGATTCCTCGGCGAGGCGAGTCTTAAGGAGCGCCTCCGTGAAGTGCTGGCCCCAAATCATGATCGATGTCGTCACGAGGCCGAGCGTCACCATGTGCACGAGTAGCCACCGAAACTGCGGGATGAACGGGTGCGCGGCGACGGCGATCACGAGCGCGATCATCCAGTAGGAGACGGGTTTCGTGGCCTTCCTGTGCCAGCTGCGGCGGGTGAAGCCTTTGGGGCGATTCTCGGTCGAGTGCAAGGCTGACCTTCCGTGCGGGGACGACAAACGGGGCGCGAAAAGCGCCCCGTTCATGCTATCGACGAAAAGGGAACTCGATCAGGACTTAAACCTCTTGACCTTCGCGCCTTCGGGGAGCTCCTCGCCAGGAATGCCCTCCGGATCGTCGAGGTCTGTTTCTTCGTAGGCGTCCTGCATGAGAGCGGCAATGATCCGCAAGAGCACGATCACCGCGAGGAGGATGAGCATCCACGTCACCGGAATAGGGATGATCCTCGAGAACACAAACCAGATCGCGCCGAGCGAGAGGGCGATGATTGACGTGTCGCGCAGGGCCGCGAGCAGGCGCTTCGTCATATTCGCGCGGCGATACCGGCGCCCCGCGACCTTCGCGGCCGCGCGCATCGTCTTTGCCGATTCGCTCGCCGAGTTCTTCGCGCTCTCGGCGCCACGGCGCACGTTATCGGCTGCTTTCGCCTCCCACACTTTCTGCGCTCCGCTCGCGTAGGCGCGGGCCTCCCGCTGCACGGCGCGCTTCGCGCCGGGAGCCTGCTTGCGCGCCGTGTTGCGGGCCGCCTTCGCGTAGGTCTTCCAACTGGCCATTACTTCTCATCCCTCATGCGGATATCGCCATCGCGTCTGTCGCGCACATTCGCGCGGCCTTCGCGGATCGCGGCGCGCTCGCGGTCGCGACGCCATTCGTAGTAGTAGGAAAGCCCCACGTTGAGCGCGAGCGTGAGCAGGATCGACAGCACGAGGCTTGCGAACTTCGCCTTGATCCCCATGAGTGAGAGGACCACGAAAAAGAGCGTCATGACCACGACGGAAAAGAAAAGGTGATCCATGATGCGCTGGCGGAGCGTTCTACGCTGGGGGCGGGGGCTCGTCATTGTTCCATCGTAACGGTCCCGGTTTGGCGGGTGTGACGGGCGCGCGGGTGTCCGCTGTGCCCCTTGGCCGTGGCGATCCCCTAACCTGGAGTGACAATTGCCTGCCATGAAAGGACCCCTCGTGGACCTTCTCGAACATCACGCGCGTGAGCTATTCGCCCGCCACGGCGTTCCCGTTCTCGACGGTCGTCTCGCGACAACCCCGCAGGAAGCGCGCACGGCCGCGGACTCGCTCGACTCTCCCGTGCTGGTCGTGAAGGCTCAGGTCAAGGTCGGTGGTCGCGGAAAGGCCGGCGGCGTTCGGGTCGTTCGCACTCCAGCGGAAGCCGAAGATGCAGCCCGAGCGATCCTCGGTATGGACATCAAGGGGCACACGGTTCATTCCGTCCTGGTTACCGAGGGCGCCGAGATCGCCGAGGAACACTACTTCTCAATCCTTCTGGACCGCTCCTCGCACGGCCTCACCGCGCTGTGCTCGAAGGAAGGCGGCGTGGAGATCGAACAGCTGGCGAAGGAGCGGCCGGAGGCACTCGCGCGCCGCGAAATCGACCCGCTCGAGGGCCTCACGGCGGAAGCATCGCGCGATCTTCTCGAAGCTGCGGGCTTCGATGCCGAGCAGATCGGCGCCATCGCCCCGGTTCTCGAACGGCTTTGGGAGGTTTATCGCGACGAAGACGCGACTCTCGTCGAGGTCAACCCCCTCGTCACCACCACGGGGGGAGAGATCCTCGCCCTCGACGGCAAAGTGTCGATCGACGATAACTCGCTGTTTCGTCACGACGACCTTGCCGCCCTCGCCTCAACCGACAGCAAGGACCCCCTGGAGGAAGAGGCCCAGCGCCTCGGCCTCAATTACGTGAAGCTCGACGGCGAAGTCGGCGTTGTGGGCAACGGTGCAGGCCTCGTGATGTCGTCTCTCGACGTTGTCGCTTACGCGGGTCGCGACTTCGGCGGGATTCATCCGGCGAACTTCCTCGATATCGGCGGCGGTGCATCGGCGAGCGTCATGGCCGATGGGCTCGGGTTGGTCCTCGCCGACCCTCAGGTGAAAAGCGTATTTATCAACGTGTTTGGCGGTATTACCGCGTGCGATCAAGTCGCCCTCGGCATCGTCGGCGCCCTCGAGAGAATCGGCGACCGCGCAGCGAAGCCGATTGTCGTGCGACTCGACGGCAACGCCGTGGAGGAGGGGCGCGAGGTTCTTCGCCGCGCGAAGCACCCGCTCGTGCACATCGCGGATTCAATGGACGACGCCGCGAGGCAAGCCGCCGCGCTCGCCGCTGGAAAGTAGGGCAATCATGGCGATTTTTCTTGACGACAACTCCCGCATCATCGTGCAGGGCATCACCGGAAGCGAGGGTCTCAAGCACGCGCGCCGCATGAGCGCCGCGGGCGCCCAGATCGTGGGTGGGGTCAACCCGAAGAAAGCCGGGAGCGACGTGGACCTCGGCAACCGTCGGACCCCGGTTTTCGGCACGGTGGCCGAAGCGATGCGCGAAACCGGCGCGAATGTCTCCGTGGTTTTCGTGCCGCCCAGGTTTGCGAAGGGGGCCGTGATCGAAGCGATCGAGGCGGGTATGCCACTCGTCGTCGTCATCACGGAGGGCATCCCTGTTCTGGACACCGTCGAGTTTTATGCGCGCGCGCAGCGCAGTGGTCGCACGCGCATCATCGGGCCGAACTGCCCGGGGATCGTCTCGCCGGGTCTGTCCAACGCGGGGATCATCCCCGACCACATCACGGGCCCGGGCCCGATCGGGCTCGTTTCTAAATCCGGCACCCTCACGTACCAGATGATGCACGAACTCTCCGACATCGGCTTCACGACCGCGATCGGAATCGGCGGCGACCCGGTCGTGGGCACGAGCCACATCGATGCCCTCGATGCTTTCGAAGCAGACCCCGCGACGGAGGTGATCGTCATGATCGGTGAAATCGGGGGAGACGCCGAGGAGCGCGCCGCCGAATTCATCCGCGCGAAGGTCACGAAACCCGTCGTCGGCTATATCGCTGGCTTCACCGCTCCCGAAGGCAAAACAATGGGGCACGCGGGCGCTATTGTGAGCGGCTCAAGCGGAACGGCGCGCGCGAAGAAGGCGGCGCTCGAGTCTGCGGGTGTGCGCGTGGGAACGAGTCCGAGTGAGGCCGCGAGGCTCGTACGAGACGGCCTCTAGCGGGCATCCCCTCCCGTCACGGATAGGCGAAGCTCGACGTCGCTCGCTCGCGAGTCCTGCACCGCGTTCGCTGTCTCAGGATTGCGACAAGTTGCGCGCCCCACGACGCCGGCACACTCAGTAGCCTTGCCGCATGAGTACATCAGGACCCACCAGGAAAACGCCGAGCGAGGCCCCACGCTTCAACCCCTCGATGCTTGAGGGCGCTTCGAATTGGGACTCCACGCCCGCGCGCACCTCTCGCAGCGGCGCGTTCCTCAAGTACCTCTTTGGCACGGGTCTCGGCCTCGCCGCGCTCTCGCTCGTGCTGAGCTTTCTCGGTCTTGTCTGCGTCGTGTGCTCGTTCGTCGAACCTTTCGAGCGCTTTGGCCTTGGAACACTGCCCCTCGCGGCTCTCGCGCTCGTGCTCGCGTTTTTGAGCGTCCGCCTTTCGCAGCGACAGGGCGGAAGCGTCCTCCTCTCGTTTGCCGCGATCGCCGCCTCGTTCCCGCTCGTGTTCTTCGGGCTGACTCCGTACGCGTTTATGTTCCTCATGCCGGTGGGGAAGGCCTGAGATCCGACGGTTTCTCGCCCCACGCGTTGCCAAAGGTTTCTAAGGAAGCCGCTTTTAGGATGGGAGGCATGAGTACTCCTTACGGCAACGATCCCGTCAACAATCCCCAGGGCTACCCAGAGCCCGAGAAACCCGAGAATTCGCCGAGCGTCGAGAACGCCCAGCAGGAGCAGTCATCGGCACCGAATTGGCAGGCGCAGGAAGCGCTCGCCCCTTCGCACGACGAGTCCGCTGCTGCGACGCCCGAGGGCGGCGTTGTGCACGAGGTCGGCCCGTTCGCCTCGCAGAATGCTGAGGCTGAGGGAGATCGAAAGTCCCCCGAAGCTTCGCAGAATCCCGAAGCGACTCCGGACACAAGCGAAGACGTGCCGTCGTACGGCTCGACCTACCAGCCCGCCCACTACGGCAACGCCGCAGAAGCGGCTCCCGCGGCTCCGAGCTACGGTGCGTCCGCACAGAATGAGCAGGCGCAGCCGGAAAAGGTCGAGGCTGCTCAGGGTGAGCCGGCGGGCGTTGAGCCCGAACAGCCGCGCGAAGAATCCACGCAGTTTGGTTCCTACGGCGCACCGTCGCACGGCGGTGAGTCGAGCGCCACCGAGCAGCACAGCGAGCAATCCACGCAGTTTGGCGCCTACGGCGCACCGGGCCACGAGGGCGCGGCGTCCCAGTCGCAGAGCTACGGCGGGGCCAGCTACGGCGCACCCAGCTATGGCGCGCCGAGCGAAGCGCCCAGCTACGGTTCGTCGCAGCAGAACCAGACTTATGGCGCCCCGAGTGGCGCGCCTGATAGCGGCTACTCGAATACGGACAGCAGCGCCGCGCAGTACGGCACGGCAGCATCCGCAGCGTCGGCAAACTCGGCAACCCCGGCAGCGTCGGCAACCTCGGCAGCTCCCGCGTACTCGGCTCCGTCGGCCCCTTCGGCGAACGAGCCGCAGCAGTTTGACTCGACCGTCGCGGGATCCGGGCAGGCGTCGGCCTTCCAGCAGCCCGGTGAAGCGCAGGGCTTCGGCGCCCAGACTTCAAGCGCCGTGAGCGAGGGGTACGGCAGTGAATCCGCACCCCAAGCGCAGAGCTATGGCCAGCAGAGCTACGGCAACGACTACAGCCAGCAGAGCTACGGCCAGCAGAACCAGCAGCCTAGCTACGCCCAGGGCTATGGCCAGCAGCAGGCCCCCGAGGGCGGCTACAGTGCGATGAACTCCGGCGATCACGGGGCAGCGCCGCAGGGCGGCTACAGCGCCCAGAACTCGAGCGCTAACCAGTTCCAGCCGAGCAACCCGGGTGTGCAAAGCGGTTACTCGGCACCGAGCGCAAATACCGGCTACCCGACCCCCGCGGGCTACAACCAGCAAGCGCCCACCGCCGCAAGCACACCGAAGAAGAACGGCACTGTGCTCGCCATCATTGGTCTTGTGCTGGCCCTGATCGGTATCGGGCTCTCGTTCGTGCCGCTCATGTTCGTGTATGCCCTTGCACTCCCGCTCGGCCTCGTGGGGCTCGTGCTCGGTGCTTGGGGCGCCGCGCGCGGCTTCAAGGGCGGTAGTGGCAAGGCGCTCGGCATCATCGCGTCGGTGCTCTCGGTTATCACGATCATCATCGGCGTCGTGTCCATCATCATTGGCCTCATCGCGATGCTGTCGTAGCACACCTCTGCTCAATGCGATTTCGCCTCGTGCCATCTCCTTCGAGGAGCGTGGTGCGGGGCGATTTCTTTATTCGCACCGGGAGGGTGTGACCTGTCATACCTTTGTGGCCGGCCGGCGTCTATGATGGCCGCATGAGCGCACCGTCCCTCGGTCCCGGAATGAATCAGCCGCAACCCACGCCCGCACCTCTTCAGACCGGAACGCCCGGCACTCCCGTCGATGCGGGCCAGGTTCAGGTCACCGCGAAGAGCAACGGGAGCAATGCGAACGCGAGGCAATTTTGGCTCACGAGCAGCGCACACCAGGGGGTACGGGCCTACGAGGATGACGATGGCGTGGAGCATAACGTGCAGTGGCGTGTTAATTGAATGGCATAGCGAACGAATCCCATTGAAACTTGAGGCCAGGTGACACCGTGACCATGCACGCCCCCGCCCCTTCGCGCTCTCCGCTCCTTTTGCCCGCTCTTGCCATTGGCGCTCTATTTCTCGCAATCGTGGGCGGCGCACTCGGGCTCCTCAAGTGGGCGATTGTTATAGGCATCGGCATCGGACTCGCAGTGGCGGGGCTCGCCCTAGCCGCGTGGGTTCTCGCGCGTGCAGTCCGGGACGGGGATACCGCCGGCATGTTCGTCGGTTCCGTTGCGGCGATTGCGGCGTTTTTTGCCTCGACGGCAGGAGTGCTCACGCTACTCGCGAGGATCGTGGCACACGACGTGTAGTGCGAGGCGCTTTGTGCGTCTCGGTCGAGGCGGGGGAGCGCAAGCAATGTGGGGTCCGACGCTTGCCGGGCTGCCGTCGGAACCTCACTTATAGAATCGAGCAGCGCCCCCATATTTAGCGCCCCATATTTTCTGCGCCCCGTGCGCCCCACTCGAAGGAGCATCGTGACTGACCTGATCGATACGACAGAGATGTACTTGAAAACGGTGTTCGAGCTGCTCGAACTCGGGATTACGCCGATGCGGGCGCGGATCGCGGAGCGACTGCATCAGTCTGGACCCACCGTTTCGCAGACGGTTGCGCGCATGGAGCGCGATGGCTTGCTCTTCCTTGACGATGAGCGCGTCATTCACTTGAGTATCGAGGGAGAGCGGATTGCCACGGGCGTGATGCGCAAGCATCGCCTCGCCGAGCGCCACCTCATCGACGTCATCGGCCTCGAGTACTCGAAAGTGCACGAAGAGGCGTGCCGCTGGGAGCACGTGATGAGCCTCGACGTTGAGCGTAAGATCGCGTCGCTCCTCACCCCTCCGTATCGCGATCCCTACGGAAATCCGATCCCGGGCCTCGCCGAACTCGAGGGCGGCCTTGAAGATATCCACCCCGGTGTAGCCGAGGGGGTCAACGGCTCGGGAGTTCGGCAAAGTGCGGGTCAAAGACTCGTGGATTGTGACCTGAGCGCAGGGCCGTGCACTGTGCGGGTTGCGTCGATCGGGGAGGTCATTCAGTCGGACGTGTCATTCCTGGCGGATCTCGAGGCCCACGGGGTCGTTCCCGGTGCTGACGTGCGCGTTTATGCCGACGCGGATGCGATCGTTCTCGAGACCGAGGGCGGCGAACCGATCTCGCTTACTCCTTCCGATGCGGGCCACATCGGGGTCGATCCAGTGTGACCTGATTCCGTCTAGGTAAAGGACTGTCAAAGACTTGGAACAGCCTCCGTCAGATCCCACTGACGGAGGCGTTTTGTTTCGTAGAGTCGTACTCGGTTGCGGAAGAGCCGCGCCCTAGCTCCTGGATTTTCATACCTGCTCCGGGAAGCTCGAACTCTTAGGCAGGAGCCGCAAGGTCGAGAACATGGAAGGTCCCCACGTGTCGAATCGTTTCGCGAACACCCATCGCCGCCAGATGCGCCCCGTTACCCCCGTGGCGCGCGCTACCCGTGGCACCGCTGGCGTTGCTTTCGCTGCGACCTTCGTGCTCACCGGCTCCACCGGCGCACTCGCTGACGGCACGACTCAGGCCGATGCCGCTGCCGAGTCGACGAATGTCATCGCCCCCGTCACCGCCCCGGCTGTGACCATCCCCGTCGCTCAGAAGCACGACGACTCAGCTTTCGGCGTGTTCGCCGCTTCGGCCGCGACCCTCAAGCCCAAAGCTCCCGTGGTTGAGGTTGAAGAGCCCGAGGCTCTTAATGACCGCGACGAAGACGAATCCGACAACCGCGAAGAGGATTCGCGCGAGACCGAAGAGAATTCGCGCGAGACCAACGAGACCGAAGAGCGTCGCTCGGACCGCCGCGAAGAGCGCGCAAACGACGAGTCGGAGGACACCGACAACTCCGAGGACACCTCCGATCGCAAGAAGCGCGAAAAGAAGAGCGAGGAGCGCGACAACGAGACCGAAGAAGCCCCGAGCTCGTCGGCTGCTACTGGTTCGATCTTCTCGACTGCTAAGCGAGGCATCGGCGTTCGCTACGTGTTCGGTGGCAGCTCGCCCTCGGGCTGGGATTGCTCCGGCTTCACGTCGTGGGTGTACCGCCAGCACGGTATCCACCTCCCGCACAGCGCGGGCGCCCAGGCACGTATGGGCAAGCGCATCTCCCGCTCTGAGGCTCGCCCCGGCGATCTCGCCTACTACCCCGGCCACGTCGGCATCTACGCCGGCAACGGCATGATCCTCGACGCGGGCAACAGCGCAAAGAACACGAGCATCCGCAAGCTCTGGAACGCGAACTGGTCCTTCTACCGCATCGCTGACTGATCACGACTTTGAGAACGCCACCCCGGATCGTGCCGGGGTGGCGTTTCCTTTTAAGAGGTATGGCCGGTTCGGTAAGGTGAGCCTATGACTATCGTGCGTGAAATCGGGGCCGTGCTCCTGGTGCTTGTCTCGTTCGTGGCAACAACCGTGAGCGTGCCCGCCGCGTGGGTGCGCGACCGCATCGTGAACCGCGAGGGCTTCTTGACGCTCACGAGCCCCCTCGCGCGCGACCTCGACCTGCAAAAGACTCTCGCGAATGAGGCGATGAACCAGGTCGGTGCGGGGCTCCCCATCCCCGAGAGCCTACGGGCAGGGGTGCAGGACATGCTCTTGTCCCAAGTCGGTGCGGTCACAGGCACCGAGGCCTACGGGACGATGTGGTCGGGAACGATGGGGGACATCCACGACCAGCTCACGAGCGGCGCCACGACCGTGACGGTGCACGCCGATCTCACGCCAATCTGGGATGCGCTCCTCGCGCCCGTGAAATCAATTCTCCCGTTCGACATCCCCGATGTCGGACCGACCGTCGTCAACCTCGGTACGTTCGATGCCGGCTGGTTTGAGATTCTTGAGGCCATCGCCGTAAACGCAACCCTCCTTACCGTCGTCGGTATTGCTGCGGGCATCGGCGCGCTTCTCGTGTCGAGCGTTCGGCTGCGCACGCTCATGCTCCTGGGCGTCGCCGTACTGGTGACGGCCCTGACTTGGATCGGCGTGCTCTACGGCCACGCGCTGTGGGTGCCCGAGACTCTGACCGATTCGACCGTTGCCGGGCCCGTGGTCCAGCGCGTTCTCGACGTTGCTGCCCACGACGTTTTCGTTCCGGCGGTCCTGTGCGCTCTCGCGGGTCTCGGCCTCATCATCGCTGCCGTCACAGGCATGTCGATCGTTGCGGCGCGACGGTCGGCCGCGCAGCGCCAGGCGATTCCCGCGACACAGGGCGGATATCCCGAGCGCTGGTAGCCTCGCCCGCATTCGGGGCTTCTTGCTGCCACGAGCGGTTGATAGTGCGCTGACCTACTGGAAACGGCGTGAGGTCGGCGCGAATCTTAATTGTCGATGAACAGGTTCCGACATTTCGATGCTTGTCTTGCCGAAAACTCCCGGCATTGATTTATTTAAAGCGGCTTTAAAAACTACTGGCCCGAACGCGGCAGTCGCTGAGGTGGGGAGGTTCGCACATGGCGCGCACGCGAAATGTGAGTGCAGCATCGCGCTCGGTTCAACCCGAACTGCGCGCAACCGGTCTTCACGTTTCCCCCGAAGAACAGTGCCTCCTCCTGCTGCGCGACCACCGCTCGCTCACGGCAAGCGCTATCGCGAGCCGCACCGATCTTTCGCGGCCCACGATTGACGCTGCTCTGCGTTCTCTTGAGACGGCAAAAATCGTAACCTCGGATCTACGTCCCACAGGAAAAGCCGGTCGACCAGGGCGAACATACACCTTCGTTCCTAGCGACAGGATGGTGGGCGTCGATATTGGTGAGCACGCGATCAGGGCGATCGCCACCGATCGCGCGGGCCGCATTCTTGCGCGCTACGAGGCGGATCGCGTGCGCGAACCCTCGCGCGACACGTTCCTGCGAGACCTCGACGACGTGGTTCGGATCGTGGGCGAAGGCGCCTCGATCGCGGGGGTTGGCCTCGCAGTTCCGGGTATCGTCAAAGCGCAGAAGGTCAAGCTTTCGCGTGTTCTGCCGTACCTTAATGATTGGGATTTTCATCGCGAAATTGAATCCCTCATAAACGTGCCGCTTTTTGTGAGTAACGACGTCAAGGCTGCAGCGCTCGGCGAGGCCCGCCTCGGGGCCGGCACGGTCGACTCATCCCAGGTGACGGTGTGGCTCGGGCGCCGCGTCTCGAGCGCGGTCACCTTCAATGGCGAGCTCTTCGAAGGCGCCAACGGCGTCGCCGGCGAAATGACGACAGCCGTCGGAACTCAATGGACCCCCGGATCGGTATGCGGTGACTGGCAGTGGCCATCTGGCAGAAGCCCCCTCCAGACCGCCGAGCGGGCCCACGCGGGGGATGCCGAATGCCTCGCGAGCCTGCACGACTATCTCAAAGCACTCGCCGACCCCCTTTCGCGCCTCGTCGCGATCCTCGACCCGGAGGTTCTCGTTCTCGCGGGCGCGCTGAGCGAGACATCCGCACCGCTCGCGGATTTCCTCGCCCCCTACCTGAAGGAACGCCTCACCGTCCCCTTCCTGCCGCGGATCAGGCGCTCGGCACACGGGCGCTATTCGACAGCCGTCGGAGCCCTCTACACCGCGTTCACGAACCCGAGCGCACCCGCGCTCGCACACTGGCAACTGCCCGCCCCCACGACCCTGACCGAAAACGACCCCGCAACCGAGCGGGCTGACCACCCGAGCCACGCGCTCGCCAGCTGACCCCTACCCCTATACCCGCTATCCAAGGAGCACACCATGTCTAAATCCACCACCGCCCGCCGTTCCCTCCTCGCCGCGGGTGGCGCTGCGTTCGCAGCCGCCGCCGCTGGCTGTGGCGGTTCCGGCACCGGAGGCACTTCGAGTAAGGGCACGAAGAACGAAATCGGCGACGACCCCGCAAAGATCGAGGGCAGCATTTCCTACGCCTTTTGGGACGTTAACCAGCAGGAAATGCTGGAGGAAATGATCAAGGCGTTCAACGAGAAGTACCCGAACGTGAAGGTTAGCCTCCAGATGACCCCGTGGAAGGAATACTTCGGGAAGCTGCGCACTCAGGTGTCCTCGAAAGCTCTTCCCGACGTGTTCTGGATGACGGGCCCGCACTTCCGCTCCTACGCCGAGAACGGCCAGCTCGCCTCGCTCAAGGGGCTCCAGGATGCGGGTCTGTTCGATCCGAAGAACTACCCGGAAGCGCTCGCCAACATGTACAGCGTCGACGGTGAGCCTTTCGCCGCGCCGAAAGACTTCGACACCGTCGCCATCTGGTACAACAAGAAGCTCTTTGATCAGGCCGGCGTCGCCTACCCCGACGAGACCTGGACGCTCGACACCTACAAGGAGAAGGCCGTCGAACTCGGCGAGAAGCTGCCCGACGGTGTGTGGGGGTGCGCGGAGGTGTTCTCGCGCACCGCGTCTTACTACCACTCGATCGCCATTACGGGCGGCTATGTGATCTCCGACGACAAGAAGAAGTCGGGGTACGACGATCCCAAGACCATTGAAGGCGTGAAGTTCTGGCGCGATCTCATCGAGATCGGCGCATCCCCCGACCTTGACTACCTAGCCGAGAACTCCGCCTACGCCATGTTCGAGAGCGGTAAATGCGCGATGCAGTGGTCGGGCAACTGGCGCGTGCCGGCCATGCTCAAGGCCTCGACCAAGGACGACGTGACCGTCGCGACGCTGCCCGGTGGCGATATCCCGAAGACCGTCGTGCACGGCATCGGCAACTGCATCTCCGCATTCACCAAGAACATGCCGGCGGCTCAGGCTCTCGTTGCCTTCCTCGCCGGTGAAGAGGCCGCAAAGATCAGCGCCGAATCCGGCGCGGCGAACCCCGCCCTCAACGGCACTCAGGATGGCTACGTCGACGCTCACCCGGAGCTCAACCTCCAGGTGTTTATCGACCAGGCCGAGAAGAACGGCGTGGCGTTCCCCATTTCAAAGAGCTGCCCGGACTGGCAGGAGCTCGAAGGGGAGTACCTCACGAAGGTCTTCACCGGTGAACTCACTGCCGAGGAAGGCTGCACCGAGCTCGCGAAGGCCATGAACGAGGTGCTCGCGAAGGAGAAGGGCGAGTGAGCTCGCTCGACGTTTCGAACGCTGCCGCTGGCGCCGCCTCTGAAGAGATTCATGAGGCGGGCCAGCAGGCCCCGCGGAAGAAGAAACGCCGCGGAAGCATGAGCGACGGCATCTGGCCGTGGCTCTTCATCGCCCCGACCGTGATCGGCATTGGCCTCATGTATTTCGTGCCGATGATCATGAGCTTCGGCATGTCGCTCACGTCGTGGTCAACCTTCGAGCCCGCCCACTTCGTGGGGCTCGACAACTTCAAACGCCTCGCCGAGGATCCGCAACTACCGCGTGCGTTCCTCAACACGGTGATCTACACGGTCATCATTCTGCTCGCGATTCCGATCTCCGTTCTTTTCGCGGCGCTGCTCGAGCGCCCGGGCCTCAAGGGTGCCGGGATCTACCGAGCCCTGTTCTTCCTGCCGTACATCGCGATGCCCACAGCGATCTCGATGGTGTGGCGCATGATTTTCCACAGCGAAGCCGGCATCGTGAACGTCATCTTGCGCTTCTTCGGTATCGAAGGCCCTCGGTGGATCACAACCGAATGGGTCGCCCTAATCGTCGTCGCGATTGTGGGGCTCTGGATGAGCATCGGTTTCAAGATCATCGTGCTCGGTGCGGGTCTGAAAACGATTCCGCCCGAAGTGTACGAGGCGGCGCAGCTCGATGGCGCGGGAACGTGGCGTCAGTTCTTCTCGATCACGATTCCACTGCTGACTCCGAGCATCTTCTTCCTCACGGTCACGAGCATCATCGGCGGCTTCCAGCTCTTCGACCTCATCTTCGCGGTTCTTGGCGACGCCAACCCCGTCACGAAGAAGACGCTCTCGCTCGTGTACCTGTTCTACCGCGCGGCGTTCCCGGGCGACGATAAGGGCTACGCCTCCGCGATCGCCCTGCTCATCCTCGTGATCGTCGGCATTCTCACGATCGTCCAGTTCCGGGTCCAGAAGAAGTGGGTGAACTATGACTGATTCCCTCGCTCCCGATCTTCCCTTCGACGACACCAAGGCGAAGAAAAAGAAGAAGCAAAAGCGCAGCAAAGGCCTGCACGGGCACACGTGGGACGCGCACCTGATCCTCGCGATCGGCGCCCTCACGATGCTGTTCCCGTTCCTGTGGCAGATCAAGCTCGCGCTCAGCACCCGCGCCGAAGTCGTCGAAATCCCGATGAACCTCTGGCCCGAGAAACTCCGGTGGGAGAACTTCGCGCGTGTCTTCGAGTTCGTGCCGTTCACCGAGCAGATGACCGTCACCGTCAGTTACGCGATCTTGAGGGTCCTTGCGGAACTCGTGACGTGTTCACTCGCCGGATACGCGTTCGCGCGGATGCGCTTTCGTGGCCGCAAGGTCATCTTCTTCCTTCTGCTCACGGTGCTCATGGTTCCCGGGCAAATCTTCCTCATCCCGCAGTACCAAATGGTCGACGCGGCAGGGCTTCTCGATAACTTCTTCGCGATCCTTGCCCCGGGCCTCGTGAGTGCATTCGGCGTGTTCTTCATGATGCAGTACTTCCGTCGCATCCCCGAGGAACTCGTCGACGCCGCGAAGCTCGATGGCTGCAACCCGTGGCAAATGTTCTGGAAGATCATGCTTCCGCTCGCGCGACCGGCGCTGTTCTCCTTCGGCGTGATCACGCTCCTGTCGGCCTGGAACAGCCTCCTGTGGCCGCTCGTCGTTATCAACTCGACCGAGAAATACCCGGTGGCAGTAGGCCTCGCGATGCTCCAGGGCGACCACCTGGTGGGGCCCGACTACCCGATGATTATGGCGGCGAGCCTCATGGCCATGGCCCCGGTGTTCCTCGCATTCGCCATCATGCAAAAGAAGGTCATTGAAGGCTTTGCCCTCTCGAGCTTCCGCTAAAACCTTCGGTTCAGTGTCACCTGAAAGAATGAACGAATGATCCTCCAATCTGAGCCGCGCCCGCGCGTGGGCATCGTGGGCACGGGCGGCATTTCCCGTTCCCACGCCCGCGGCTGGCGGGCCCTCGACGCAGACATCCACGTGTTCAGCAACCAGGGAGCGGAAGACTTCGCCGCCCAGTTTGCGCCCGTCACGATCCACGACTCGTTCGAGAGTCTCCTCGGGGCGGTCGACGTCATTGACGTGTGTACCCCGACCCCTTCGCATCCCGAGTACGTGCACGCCGCGCTCGATCACGGCACGCACGTGCTGTGCGAGAAGCCGCTCGCCCTCTCATCGGGTGAGGCTGCGCGCATGGCGGAGCACGCTCGCGAGGCAGGCCTGCTTCTTTTCCCCGCACACGTCGTGCGGTTCTTCCCCCAATATGAGGCGCTTCGCCGTGCCGTCGACTCCGGCCGCCTCGGCGAGCTCGCCGTGCTTCGCTTCGAGCGCTCCGGTTCGATGCCCGTGCAGCCCTGGTTCGCCGACGAATCCGTCAGCGGCGGCATCATCATGGACCAGATGATCCACGACATCGACCAGGCGCTGTGGCTCGCGGGCGAAGTGACGAGCGTCTTCGCCACGCAGAACATCTCGAGCGGTGATCAGAGCGTGCGCGCCGCTCACGTGATCCTCACCCACGCAAACGGCGCACTCACGTTCTGCCGCGGCCTGTGGGGTGCGAAAGGCACCGTCTTCCACTACTCGTTCGACGTCGCGGGAAGCAGCGGCAAACTCACGTACGACTCCGCGAAAAACACCGGGATCGAATTCGACGCGGTTGCCTCGTCGGGTGAGAGCAAGAGCTACCTGCCGAGCGTCGCCGGGATGCGCGATCCCTACGGGGCCGAGATCGAGGATTTCTGGAACTGCGTGAAGCAGGCGAGTGTCGGAAACCCCGGGCCTACCCCGCGCGTGAACGGTTCCGACGCCACCCGCGCCATCGCCGTTGCCGAGGCCGCTCGCGAATCCATCCGTACCGGCGAAAGGATCGTGCTGTGAACGCGACCGACCCCACCCTTGCGGGCCGCGCCCTCCGCGTGGCTGTACTGAGCGCCGCCCACGTCCACGCTGCCTCCTACGTGCGCTTGCTGGAAAGCCGCGCGGACATCGAGGTGGTCCTCGCCGATCCGGACGGCTACGGCGACGTTCCCGCCGAGCACACCGTCGCGACGATCGACGAGGCATGGACGGCATTCGACGGCGAAGCTCCCGACGCCGTCGTCGTCTGTAGCGACAATGCCGGCCACAAAACTCTCGTGCTCGAGGCCGCGCGTCGTGGCATCCACGTCCTGTGCGAGAAGCCGCTCGCGACAACCATTGAGGACGCCGAGGAGATGGTCGACGCCTGCGCGAACGCCTCAGTCGTGCTCATGACGGCCTTCCCCGTGCATTTTTCGCCCCAGGTTGCCGCGCTGCGCCAAGCTGTTGATAACGGCAGCCTCGGCGAGATCATCGCGCTCGCGGGCGCGAACAACGGCAAGCTTCCCGCAGGCCGCGATTGGTTCACCGACCCGGAAGCTGCCGGTGGCGGGGCGCTCGTCGACCACGTCGTGCACATCGCCGAAATTCTCGATTCGCTCTTCGGCGAACCCGAATCCGTGCACGCGGTCGCGAACGGCGTGCTGTACGGCCACACGAACGACGGCGATGCCGAGACCGGCGGCCTCGTGACGTTTCGCTACGCGAACGGGTTAATCGCGACGATCGACTGTTCGTGGTCGCAGCCCGCCGAAGCCCCCACGTGGGGAGGCCTGAAACTGCACGTGGCTGGCACGGGCGGCCAGCTCGACATCGATGCGTTCTCGCAACGCGTCGATGGTCCCGGGCAGTGGCACCCCTTCGGCCTCAACCTCGATGCGCTCCTCCTCGAGGCGTTTCTCGAGGCCGTGCGCAGCGGCGAGGGGCAGGAGCCGTCGGGCGCCGTTGGTGCGCGCACCGTGCGGGTCGTGAACGCTGCGCAGGAGTCTGTGCGCACGGGAAGGCCGGTGCCACTGCGCTGACGCGGTGGCCGCCTTGCGGTGGACGCTACTGCGTACCCACTGCGTACCGGAAGATCGTACGACGAAGCCCAGGCCTTATGACCTGGGCTTTCGTTGTGCCCCCGAGACGATTCGAACGTCCGACACCCGCTTTAGGAGAGCGGTGCTCTATCCCCTGAGCTACGAGGGCAATCGAAAGTCGCATGCTTCACGCTTTCGAGCCCTTCCACTCTAGCGGCGATCGCCGCAGCCTCAAAGTTCCAAGCGGTGCGCGGAAGCGGATGTCACGCGAAGCGGCGCGGGTGGGAGGATGGAGACATGGAAGCTTTTGAGGTGACAGGTGCGGCCATCGTGCTTGCCGGCGGGCGTGGTTCGCGCATGGGCGGCGTCGATAAACCCACTCTCGAGGTGGAGGAGCGTTCCATGCGCGCGAGCGCGCTGTTGGCGGCGCGTTCGGCACTCGGCGAAGGGGCGCCTCTCGTCCTCGTGGGGGAGGAGGGCGCGGACGTGCAGAGCGTCGGTGCGGTGTGCGTGCGGGAGGAGCCGCCCTTTTCCGGTCCTGTCGCGGGGCTCGCGCGTGGACTGGCTGAGTTGGAGCGGCTTGGGAGCACTGATGAGGTGGTGCTTGTGCTCGGCGGAGATATGCCATGGCTCGAGCCGCGCGTGCTCGGCGCTCTCGTACATGAGTGCGCGGGAGCGCCCGGAAAGGTTGCGGGTGCCGTGGATGCGGGCGGGCGTCGGCAATTCCTGTGCGCCGCGTGGCCGCGCGCGGTGCTTGCGCGCGCTCTTTCGCACGTTGCGGGGGAGGGTGGCTCTCTCGTTGGGGCGAGCGCGAAATCCCTCTATCGCGCTCTCGGCGGGCTTGCGCCCGAGCCCGTTCAGTCGGCGTGGCTTGACGTTGGTACGCTTGCAGGCGCGAGCGGACTAGCGCCGGAGCTAGTGGCCCGCTCGCTCAGCGATATTGATTCACCCGAGCAGCTCGAGCAGGCCCGCTCGCGCCGCTGAGTGCCGGTGTTTGCGAAAGGACTTTGATGCACGCGCTATCACGCCCTGCTTCCCGCTTTTTTACCCTCGTGTGTGCGGCCCTTGCCGCGATGATGATTCTCGCGGCGCCCGCACTCGCGCACGATCGACTCGTGGGTTCGACGCCGGCGGATGGCGCCGAGATCCTCCAGGGGGAGGCCCGCACCATTACGCTCGAGTTTTCCGCGGAGCCGCTCAAGCTCGGGAACGAGGTGCGCGCGAAGGATTCCGCCGGAACGGTTCTGTTTGAGGGAGAGCCCCAGGTCGATGGACACGAGGTCCGTGTCGAGCTCGACCAGCTCCCAGCTCCCGGCGACATGACCCTCGAATGGCGCGTCGTGAGTTCCGACGGCCACCCGATTTCGGACACGCTCACCTACACCGTCAAGGAGGACCCGAGCAAGCCTTCCGAGGAGGCGGCAAGCTCCGCCACGGAAGAGAGCGCGGGCGAAGGGGCCGACGGTGGCTCGGCGTCCGGTGACTCCGGTAAGAGCGGCGATGCGGCCGGTAAGGGCGACAAGAACGACAAGACGAGCGCGGAGGCCACTGCGACGTCGATCGAAACACCCGACAAGGTTGTCACCGATGAGAAGAAGTCGTTCAACTGGGCGCTGTGGCTCCCGGTGATTGTGGTGGCGTTGCTCGCGATCGTCGTGGCTATCTGGCTTCTGCGAAAGAACGACGACGAGGACTAACCCACTCATAACTGAATTGCATAGGGGTTGTGGGGGTAATGGCGCGGTAAATCCGTGGGGTTCCGCCAAAACCCCATAACTGGCTCTTCGCGATTTGTGGTGAATGATCCTGCTGGGGCGGGTATTCACGCTACGGTTCTTGCGGCGCTGGTCAGCAGGATGCGCATCCGGTAGTTCTCTGGGTTGCGGAATCCGCGGCCGGTGCGTTTGATGTTCTTGGTGCCGGTGTTCGCGGCCTCGAACGCAGCGCTGCTCTAATACGACGAGTGCAAGTCCAATCCGAACGAGTTGTTAAGACGAGTTCAGAGGAACTCGTTCGTGGAAAATCATGGGCTTGAACCTCACGAATCAGTGAGCGAGTTCTGTTGCGAATTAATGCCCTGTGAGGAAGGTTTTGCGAATGATGAGGCTTCAACTTCCTAACGGGCTTCGGGCTCGGACCCCCTCGGTAAGTGGAGTCAGCCGTGATAACTTAGTCGGGGGCTGTTCGGACATTGCCCGGAGGCGCCGGGTGTAGCTTTAGCTGGGGGATCGGTAGTCGTGTCGGTCACCGAAGTTTATGGCAAGTTCGCGCCTGGAGGCTATGACTCCTGAAGCTTGGTCCGGTATGTCTTTTAAGAGCGGGACAGGCACGAACGTTGACATAGATCAATGTTCATTCGAAATGGCGGAGGTTGAGGAGTTGCCCGACGAGCAGAAGCAACCCCTGTTGCTTAGCCCTGAGTTGGTTGTTCCTACATTGGGCCTAGAGGCTGCTGGGCCGTCACGTTTGACAGTTGAGGATTACCGACACACCGATCCCTCACGGGATCGCTCGAGATGTCAATCAATGGTCAGGAATGGTGCTTGGACACGAGATCGTGGCGCAGGCTATCTGGGAAGTCTCTGACGAATTTATATTGACTGGATCTGAACCACTATTGTGACTATCTGAGGAGTTTCTCATGAATCACCCTGCAAAAGTACTCATTTCAGGGGGAGCTGGCTACATCGGAAGCACGGTTGCTTCTAGGCTACGGGACGAAGGTTTCGAGGTAGTAGTTCTGGACAACCTCATCACCGGTCGACGTGAGTTCGTTGAAGGCCTGACGTTCTATGAGGGGGATATCGCCGATCGTGCCCTACTAGACCGGATCTATGAGGAGCATCCTGACATCGCAGTCGTGCTTCATTTTGCAGCACTGATAGTGGTTCCCGATTCGGTTGCGGACCCGCTGGGTTACTACGAAGCGAACATCAGCAAGTCCCTGGCGTTCGTGCGCGGATTGATTGCGAACGGCTGTTCGCAGCTTGTGTTCAGTAGTTCGGCGTCAATCTACGCTGTGAGCGAGGACTTTTCGGTAGACGAGAGCTCAGAACTGGCCCCTACGAGCCCATACGCTAGAAGCAAGGCGATGTTTGAGGTAATGCTTCAAGACATCGCTGCGGCGAGCGACATCAACGTACTGTCGTTGCGTTACTTCAATCCCATTGGCTCTGACCCTAAGTTTAGAACCGGGCTTCAAATAGCTTCACCCTCGCACGCCCTCGGTAAGTTGATTGAAGCACACCGAGGCGATACTGAATTCCAAATCACGGGCACTGATTATCCCACTCGGGACGGTTCGGGAATTAGGGATTATGTCAATGTTTGGGATCTCGCAGAAGCGCATGTTGCTGCAGTACGGGAGTGTGCAAAAATCGCAGCCGACTCCGCCTATCAAGTTATCAACTTGGGCACAGGTGAAGGAACTACCGTTCGTGAGCTAGTCGCCGCGTTCGAGAGCGTGGTCGGGGAGAGTGTGCGTGCCGTTGAAGCTCCGCGCCGTCCTGGCGACAGCGCTGGGGCGTTTACTCGTTCCAGGAAGGCAGCGGAGCTCTTGAACTGGACTGCATCGACATCTCTTGAGGACGGTATTGCGAGTACCCTGGAGTGGTTCGAGCGTCGGAAGCTTATACTCCCCGATTTGGCAGACTGAGCAGCTCATTCTGACGTGAAGCCCAAGCGAGGGCACGAGGGATCAGAGTGGAGAGAGCTCGCAGCATCGCGCTGCGAACCATTATTCTCGTGCACAGGCTCGTGGTCCTCCGGGATGTGGATGACTTGACAACACCCATCACAGCAGGGCAACGAGCCGTTCTACGTCAGCGACGCGACGCTCCCCTTCACCACGAACCTTGAAAACCCCCACAACCTCTATGGAATTGAAGAAGGGGCGCTTCCCGGAATCGGGAAACGCCCCTTCAGTGCTAACGCCGTGGCGCTAGCGACGAGTCAATGGTGATCAGCCGTGGAACTTGTCGAAAGCGTCCTTGCCCTTATCGGCACCGCCAGCAATCTTGTCGCCGAGCTGGTCGGGAGCGACGTCCTGAGCCTTCTCGCTCGCCTTGTCAATCGCGCCGTCAACCTGAGCGTCGTGCTCCTTGGCGAAATCCTTGACCTTGTCTTCGTTCTGTTCGAACGCGCCCTTGGCCTTGTTCAGTGCGTCATCGAATCCCATGTCAAGTCCTTTCCTAGAGTCTCAACTGCGTGAGCCTCCCGTGTGGAAGCTACGACGAAAACGCTAGGGAACAAACCTGGAGGGTTCGTGAACGTCGTCAGAGAAGAGTGCGCGAGGGTAAAAATGCGGTAAGGAGCGGCGCGCCACATGCCCGCCTCAGCGGCTCAGGGGCTCGGCTCGGATACCGTGGGAAGGTGAGTTGGTTTGGACGTTCAAAACGCGCGAAATCTCAGGGCAGTAAGAAGGCCGAGGATGACGCGCTGACTTCACGCGCGCGCGAAAGTCACGCGTGGGTGGGGCGATCGGCGAGCGCCGAGGGCGCCCGGGATGCTAGCGAGGCCGAAAACGCAAAAAATGACGGCGGCTCGCATGCGGCCGAGGAGCACACGCTCGAGATTCGTGACCCGCATGAGACGCGCGAAGAGATGCACGAGTACGCCGAAAGCAGTGTCGAGGATACCGGCGCGCACGTGTTCACCCCCGCGGCGTTCGACGACGATGATGACGTCACCGACCTGCAGGGTGCCCTATCGCGCGTGCTCGTGACGGAAGCCAGCCGCGAGGAGCGGATCGAGGAATCGCTCGCGACGTGGCGCACGGCTCTCGCGTCACTCGCCGGCGACCAAGACTTCCTCACGGACATGCGCTCGGGTGCGTTTCTCGACCTCACGAACTCGCATCCGCAGGGGCTCGCCCACCTATTCGCGAGCCGCGGCTCCACACGACTCTCCTCGCTCGTGCGCGAGGAAGCTTCCCTCGAGCGTGCGCGCGAAGCCGCGTTCCAGATCCGTGAGAGTGCCCTCGCCCACGCCGAAAACCGCGGTCTCACGACGTGCCATCTCGCGATCGGTGAGGCAACGTGGGTGGATCTTTCGGGTGAGCAGGTGCACGCGCCGCTCCTTTTGCGTCCGCTCAATTTGCACGTGCGTGGCGGCGCCCGCGAGGACATCGACATCGACCTTGACGCCGCTGTCGACCTCAACCCCCTCGTGCTGAGGGCCCTTCGCGACGAAGGCGTCCTCATCGACGCCCGCGCGCTACTCGAACTTACCGACTCTCACCACGGTTTCGATCCGCAGCCGGTCCTCGACGCGTTCCGCTCGCTCGGGGAACCGCTTCCCGGTTTCCGCATCTCTCACGCTCTTGTCGTTGGCAACCTCGTGGATACCTCGGGCCCCATGCTCGAAGACTTCGATGTTCCGGCCGAGGACCTCGCGGACCTGCCGATCATCGGCGCGCTCGCGGGTGACGAAGAATCACGCGATGAACTCGCAGTTGAGCCTTCCTCAGAAGAGGAGGTGCCCGAGTCGGTCGCGAGCGCCGATGCCGATGCGCGCCTCATTGCCGAGAACCTCCAGGGGCGCCCCGCGCTCGTGGTTCACGGCGCGCCAGGTCGCCCTCTCGCGCCCACCGTCGTGGCGTTCGCGGCTGAACAGATCGCCGCCGGTAAACGCGTGCTTCTCGTGTCGCAGAGCTCGAGTCGCCTCGCTGAGCTTCAGTCAGAAATCGAGGCCGCGGGCCTCGAGGACATCCTCCTCAGCCTCGTCCCCGATCCGCATCTTCAGCGCGAGGCGAGCCGCTCGATGCTGCTCTCGCTCGCGAAAGCAAGCTCGTTCGTGCCGCCCGTCAGTCTCGCTGAGCCCGAAGGGCTGGCAGAGGCGCGCGACGTGCTCACGGGGCACGTGGAGGCGATGCACCGCGTGCAGGAACCGTGGGGTGTGAGCGCCCACGAAGCGATCAATGAACTGGCCGATCTTGCCCGCCGCCGCCCCGCGCCGCGCACGGGCGTGCGGCTCACGTCGAACGTCGCCGTGGCGATCCTCAAGGATCGCGAACGGTACGAGCGGCTCATGCGCGAGGCAGTCGAATCGGGCGCGCTCGGCATGGTTCCCGAGGACACCCCGTGGTACGGGGCCTCGATCACGAGCGAGCACCAGGCCAAGCGCGCACTCGAACTCGTGACCGAGCTCGATGAGGCCTCACTTCCGCAGCTCATAGAGCACGCCGAGGCTCTCGGCGCGCCGTGCAACCTTGAAAAGGCCCGCAGCTTCGCGGAGCTTCGGCACACGGTGCGCGTTCTCGATGCCATGCGCTCCCTCTTCCGCCACGTGCGCCCGGAGCTTTTCAACGAGAAAATCGACATGCTTCTCGCAGCGGTTTCCGACAAAACCTACCGCGAGGAACACGGGGCGGTCATGGGCTTTGGCGAGCGTCGCCGCTGGAAGAAGCTCGCAAAATCGATGCTGCAACCGTCGGAAAACACGGAGAACTTGCGCGCGCACCTCCTGGCCGCTCAGGACATCCACCGCCAGTGGGAAGCGATCGCGACCGACGCGGGCCTCACCCCGGTTGTGCCGAAGTCGCTCGGTGAAGTCGAGGCGCTCGTGGGTAGCACGCAAAAGAGCCTCGATGAACTGCAGGTTCTTCTCGCGGGCACCGAGCAGGGCACCGACTTCGACAACACCGAACTTGGCGCGCTTCACGAACGCATGAAAGAGCTCCACGCGCGAAGCGAGGTGCTCGATGTTCTCCCTCGCCGCACGAAGGTCATGCGTGAGCTTGAATTCGAGGGATTCGCGGCGCTCCTTCGCGATATTCGCGGCCCGGAAATCACAAGTGACCTCGCCGTCGCCGAGCTCAACCTCGCGTGGTGGGTGAGCGTGCTCGAGTTCATCGCGCGGGCTGAACCGACCCTTTCGCAGTACGACGGCACGAAGCTTTCCCAGGTGGCCGAGCGCTATCGCCGCCTCGACGTGCACAATCTCAACGCCGGTCGCTTCCGGGTTCGCAAGCGCGTGGACGAGCTGCTCGTGGAAACCATGAAGCGTTTCCCGGAAACG
This sequence comes from Dermabacter sp. HMSC06F07, assembly GCF_001807345.1. Lineage (NCBI taxonomy): Bacteria > Bacillati > Actinomycetota > Actinomycetes > Micrococcales > Dermabacteraceae > Dermabacter > Dermabacter sp. HMSC06F07. Next base: position 159,532 of record NZ_KV788577.1, on the reverse strand, counting down.
TCGCGCAGCGCGATCATCGAGCTCAATACTCCGGGAACGATGAGCGTGCGCGACACCGCCGGGAAGTATCAGGACATCATGTTCCGTGCGCGGCCACTGTGGCTCGCTTCGCCGTTTATGGTGCCGCAAATGATTCCCGCCGGACGCCACTTCGATCTCGTCATTCTCGCCGATGCCGCGCGTCTTCCCACGGCTGCGGCGATCCCGGCTCTGTCGCGAGCGAGCCAGGCCGTGATCGTCGGCGACCCGTTCGACTTCGTTGATGGCGATGATGTTCGCGCCCACCATTCGGGCATGGCCCGCCTCCTCGACGAAGCGAGTGAAGTCGCGCCCGTGCTGCGGCTCGTGCGGGACACGCATCCCGCGACCGGGGGAGTGCGACGCTTCGTCGAGAACCGCGCGAAGGCGCTCGATGCGGGATGGGGTGCGCTGCTCGCGCCGCCGAGCCCCGAGCACATCGACGAGGACACCTTCATCTACGTCCCGGATGGCAGGGGCCCCGTGCGCCAGGGCGCGGAATTTGTGGAGTCGACCGACGCCGAGCTTCGCCGCGTCACCGACCTCGTGATCTACCACGCGCGCCACAACCCCGAGCGCTCACTCGCGGTCCTGACCCTCACACCCACGCATGCCAAGGCCGTCCAGGACTCGGTCATGCGGTCTGTGAGTCGCCTGCCCGATCTGCACGACTTCTTCAACCCCGAGCGCGAGGAATTCTTCACGGTCGTGCCCGCGCAGGCGGCAACAGCGATCGTGCGCGACGACGTCATCGTGTCACTCGGCTTCGGTCTCACGCCCCACGATCGCCTCTTGCATCGCTTCGGCCCGCTGTCGACGGACGCCGGCCGCAGGGCCCTCCTCACGGTTTTGACCCGTGCCCGCTTCCATACGAGCGTCGTAAGCGCCGTGCGCAGCAGCGATCTCGAGGTGGATAGGCTTCGCACCGAGGGTGCGCGTGACCTGCGGCTCTTACTTGAATTCCTCGAGGCTGGATTCTCGCAAGACGTGCTTGATCACGAGGATGCAGTGGAGATCGAGGAGCCGTCGGAACCTGCCGAGCAGAACGAGAGTGCCGACGCTAGCCCCGCCGAAACCGAACCCTCGGAACCGGTCGACACCGGCGAGGACAGCGAGGGCGACGAGCCTGATGCCGAAGGCGAACCCGGAACTGCGGTCGAGGGCGAGGCTACCGACGCTCCTGAGCATCCCGCCGAACCGGACATCCCCGATAGTTCCGAAGCGCTCGTCGCCGACCTCGCCGATCGTCTGTGGCGCGCGGGTTACACGGTCGAACTTGATTACGGCCTGTCGAGCGAACGCGTCGAACTTGCGATCGCCCACCCCGAGCTTCCCGGGCGCTACCTCGTCGCCGTCGCGACAGACGGCCCGCGCTACCGCGAAATCACGGACCAGCGTGAACGCGACCGCTTGAGCGCAGAGCGTCTTGAAGCGGCGGGATGGACCGTGGAGCGCGTCTGGTCGTGGGCCCTGTTCATCGATCCCGAGGGTGAAGCAGAACGCGTGATCAAGAGCGTCGAGCGCGCCTACCACGACTACCTCGAGCAGCAGGACATCAAGATCGGGCGGGGCGCTGCCCGCCATCGCTTGCCGAAGCCGAAGATCCCGGCCGGTCACCCGTTGAGCTTCTACGGACCGGACGACTTCGATCAGGTCGTCGCCTACATCTGCTCGGACGGGCAGGCTCGATTCTCCGAGCAACTCGCTACGGAGGTGCGCGAGTTCCTGGCGTTTACCGAGCGCAGCGTCCTGCTCGACGTGTCAGTTTCAGCCGCGATCCGTCGCTACCTCGCGAAACAAAGCGAGGGAGAGGCTCGGTGAGCGAGAAAAAGGCTCGCGGCAGGCTCGTCGTTTCCTCCATCACGGGAAAGCCCATGGAGGTCGAGCCAGCGAAGGACCGCGTGATCCCGAAGCGGGCACCGGCCGATCGCGGCGACGACTCAAACGACGAGCGGCTCATGCGGGACGTGCCGCCGCACTGGGGCCGCACACGATAGCGAAGGATGCGTGCAATGGCGAACCTTACTGACCTCACCGTCACCGTGATCGGCGCCGGCAACATGGGCGGCGCGGTCGCGCGTGCCATCCGCAAGGCCGGCGTCGGCGCCGACAGACTCGTTCTTCTCAACTCGGGTGCGACGTCCACGCGAGAGGCCGCTCGGGAGATCGGTGCCACGAGTGCGTTTGAACGCTTCGGGTCCGACGACACCCTCGCAGCCGCCGCCCGCGAATCCGACGTGATCGTGCTCGGCTTTAAGCCGTACCACCTCGACGACATGGCCCCCGCGATTGCCCCGCACGTGCGGAAGGACACGCTCATTGTGTCGCTTCTCGCCGGAGCGAGTCTCGCAACGCTCGGCGATGCTTTCGACGGGCACACGGCGCTCGTGCGGGCGATGCCGAACACGCCCATCGCGGTCGGTCGCGGCGTCGTGGGCCTCATGCCGGGCGACCGCGCGAGCGAGGCTGAGCGTGCGCTTGCGCACGCCCTCTTCGCGCGGTCCGCGACCGTCGTCGACATTCCCGAACACCAGGTTCACGGCGTGATCGGCGCCGCCGGGAGCGCAAGCGCGTACTTCTTCCTCATCGTCGAGGCGATGATCGACGAAGCCGTCGCCCAAGGCTTCACGAGGGCCGTTGCCACGGATCTCGTGGTGGGCACCATGCTTGGAAGCGCAACCCTCCTGCACGAGACCGGTGAAACGCCCACGAGTGCGCGCTACGCCGTGACCTCGCCGGGCGGTGCGACCGCGCAGGCCATCGCCGCACTTGAAGAAGGCGGGATCCGTGCGCTCATGGCACGCGGCATGAGAGCGGCCGCACAGGCGTCGCGGAAAATGGAAGAGCGCTAGGGGCGAGGCAAGCGTCGGAACCCTTTACCCGGAAACCCGCGCTACGGGCGGTTAGAGAAACGCTCGATCAGCTCGGTGTGGCCGGAAACGATGAGCGTGTCGTGCGAGGAGACGACCGTTTCGGGCTCAGCGTAGGTGAAGTCGCGGCCCGGAGACTTCACGCCAACGACCGTGACACCGTACTTCGTGCGAATGTCTGATTCGCCAAGGGAAAAGCCCTGGATTTCGCGCGGTGGATGCATCTTCACGATTGCCCACCCGTCGTCGAACTCGATGTAGTCGAGGAGGCGACCGTTGACGAGGTGCGCGACCCGCTGACCCGCGTCTTTCTCGGGGAACACGACGTGGTGCGCGCCGATGCGCTCGAGAATCTTGCCGTGGGCAACCGAGATGGCCTTCGCCCAAATGACGGGGCCCGCGAGGTCCACGAGATTCGCGGTGATGAGCACGCTCGCTTCAATCGACGTGCCGACGCCAACGACGGCGACGTCAAAGCTGGACGCGCCAACCTGGTTGAGCGCTTCAATATTGGTGGCATCTGCCTCGACCACGTGGGTCAGCTTGCCCGAGTAATCCTGGACGAGATCAGCGCGTTTATCGATCGCGAGCACGTTCGTGCCGAGCGATTCAAGGTTGAGGGCCATCGACGCCCCGAAACGACCGAGGCCGACGATCAGGACGCTGCGGCCGAAGGAGCGGGAGTTTGCCATGTGTTCCAGCCTACCGGACTCAGCCGACGACGGGCCGTTCTTCGGGCAGGTGGATGACCCGTCGGCGGCTGCGCAGCGCGAGCGCCGCACCAAGGGTCATTGGACCGATACGCCCCACGTACATGCACACGATGATGACGTACTTCGCGGCAAGGCTGAGGTCGCTCGTGATCCCCGTCGAGAGCCCAACCGTGCCGTACGCGCTCAGGACCTCGAACAGGACGCGATCGAGCGGGTAATCCGTCAGGCGCAGCATCGTCCACGTTGCGATCGCAACGAACAGCACGCTGATCACGAGAACGGCAATCGCCTGGCGAATCGTGTCGTACGGGATGCTTCGACCGAAAATCTCAATGTCACGGTCGCCCCTTGCTTCCGCGATGATCGAGAGCACGAGCAGGGCGAACGTGGTGACCTTGATGCCACCACCCGTCGACCCTGAGCCGCCGCCGATGAACATGAGCAGATCCATGATGAGCCACGTGTCGGTGTTCATCGCGCCGATATCGAGAGTGGAGAAGCCGCCGGAGCGGGTCATGACGCTCGCGAATGCTGACGACAGCAGCTTCGTGTCGAAGCCGTGGCCACCAAGGGTGGCGGGGTTGTCCCACTCGGAAAGCAGAACTCCGACGGTGCCCGCGACCAGCAGGATGCTCGAGGTCCAAATCGTCAGCTTCGCGTGAAGACTCCAGCGCTCGGGCGTGCGCCAGTTTTGCACGAGCACGAGGATGACCGGGAAGCCGAGCGCGCCCACGAACACGGACGTGGCGATCGGGATCGAAAACCACGGATCCGCCATGTAGCGCGAAATGCCGCCAACCTCCGGGATGAACCCCGCGTTATTGAATGCCGAGATCGCGTAGAAAATCGAATTGAAGAGGGCGTACTTGAGGCTCGTTTCGTGGCGCAAGAGGAAGGGGACGAGGGCGATGAACGTCGCGATCTCGAACCCCGTTGAGGTGATAACGATCGTGCGCAAAACCCCGCCGACCTCGCTGAGCTTAGCGGCCTTGGTTTCGCGGGCCGTCACGATTCGCTGAGCCAAGCCCATATGCCGCATCACGCTCAGGCCAAGGAGCGAAGCGAGAGTCAAAACACCGAGACCGCCCACTTTGATCGCGGCCATGAGCACGACGAGCCCGAACGTTGACCAGTGGGTTTGCGTGGGTACGGTGACGAGGCCGGTGACGCACATGGCGCTCACGGCGGTGAAGAGGGCGTCAGCAAAGCGGGTGCGCTGACCGGACACGCTTGAAATGGGCAGTTCCAGGATGATCGTGAACAGCAGGATCATTGCCGTGAACACGAACAGTGCGAGGCGCGCGGGGGAGGTGCGGGCCGCTTCGCGCACGAGGCGCGAAATAAAAGACGTGATCGCGTTGAGGCGGCGCCGTGGTTTTAGGCGGGGGATGACGGGTGCTCCCACGGAGCCTCCTTTCGGCGCGAAAAGTGGGGCCGCGTTTACTCTATTCCCTTTCAGGGCGCGGGGCATGTTTGCGGGGGACCGGTGGGCCGCTCGGGTCCGACGGTTGTCGCGTTCCACTGCAGGCCCAGTTCGGTAGGCTTATGCCATGGATGCACGTGCCGATTCCCCCCTTCTGTCGCCGCTCGCGCGACGCGCGCGCGAGGCGAGTCTCCCTTTTGACATCGCCGGCGCGGCTGAGGCGCGCGAAAAGGCAGGGCATATTGCGCAGCAGATTGAGGACCACCTCGCACCGAGGCTCGCCTCTCTCGAGGCGCCGCTTCTCGCGGTGGTGGGCGGCTCGACCGGCTCCGGTAAGTCGACGCTCGTCAATGCCCTCGTGGGGGAGAACATTTCGCGCGCGGGGGCTTTGCGGCCGACGACGCGCCAACCGGTTCTCGTGCACAGCCCCTCTGATGCGCAGTGGTTCGAAGGGGACCGAATCCTGCCCTCGCTTCCTCGCGTGCACATGAGTGCGTCAAGCCCCGAAGCGCGCGAACGCGGAGCTGGATTCGGCACGGCCCTTCACCTGGTCGAAAGCGAGCGCGTGCCCCAGGGAATCGCACTTTTGGACGCGCCCGATATCGATTCGGTCAGCCGCGAAAACCGCGAGCTCGCCGGCCAGCTACTTCGTGCGGCAGACCTCTGGATTTTCGTGACAACCGCGCATCGGTACGCGGATGCGGTGCCGTGGCTCGCCCTTGCGCAAGCCGCGGAGCGCGAGGTGACCGTGGTCGTCATCATGAATCGCATCCCGCACAAGGACGGGGTTGCCGAAGATTTGACGTCGCACCTGGGGGCGATGCTCGCGGAGCGCGGCGTTATGACGGAGCGACTGCTTGCGATCCACGAGCAGGAGCTCGGCGAGGGGGAGATCCTCGAAACAGATGAGGTGCGCGAGCTTTCGGCGTGGCTGGGGGCGCTCGCCCGCGATAAGGAGGCGCGCAGCGCGATCGCGCGGCGCACCCTGCGCGGGGCGCTCGTGGCAACAGCGCAATCGCTCGACGAACTCGGCGAAGCGGTCGCCGCGCAGGAAGACGAACGGGATCGGCTTGCGGCGCTCGCGCGCGCCGAATTCGATGCGGCGAAGGATTCGATCGCGAACCTTACTCGCGACGGTGCGCTGCTGCGCGGCGAAGTTCTCGCGCGCTGGCAGGACGTCGTTGGTACTGGTGAATTTTTCAAGGGCGTACAGGGGTGGGTGTCGCGCACGCGCGACCGCATCACCGCTGCTCTTACGGGACGTACGCGCCCGGTGGTCGCAGCCGAGAACGCGATTGAGACGGGCCTCGTGACCGTCGTCATCGACCAGGTTGCCAACGCTCGCTCGCGTACCGTGCGCGCGTGGAACTCGCATGCGGCAGGCGCGTCCCTGTTGCAGTCGAGCCCCGGCCTTGCCGTCACGCTTATGCAGGTGCCCGAAGGCTTCCGCCGCACTGTTGAGGATCAGGTACGGGCGTGGCAAAAGGACGTCCTTGACCTCGTCGAATCAGAGGGTTCAGACCGCCGCACGCAGGCACGAGTGCTGTCCCTCGGCGTGAACGTCGTGGGCATCGCGCTCATGGTCGTGGTGTTCGCCTCCACCGCCTTCATGCCGACTGGCCTCGAGGTAGGCGCGGGAACGGCGACGGCGCTCGTGGGGCAGAAACTTCTCGAATCGATCTTTGGCGATGAGGCCGTGAGGCGGCTCGCGAAGAAAGCGCGCGGAATGCTCGATTCGCGCATCGGCAACGTCGTGGACACACAAGCAACAGCCTTCGCCACGGCACTCGCTGCGCACCCCATCGCGACGGCATCGAGCACGATTCACAGCGATGCCGAGACCGTGCGTCAACTCATCGAGAACCTGGGTGGCCCCTCCGCTGCTCCCCGAAGGGGTGGGCAATAGTGAGCACTCGATCCGTCACGAAGACCCGCGGCCGACTCGACACTGCCGTGGAGGCCCTGAGCGGCGCGGTTGTGGAGGCGGAGCCGCTCCTCGACGATGCGACGCTCGAGGGCGCGCGTGCCGCGTGTGAGCGGCTCACGGAGCGTCTCGAGCATTCGAGCGAGCACACCGTGATCGGGCTCTTCGGGGCAACGGGATCGGGGAAATCCTCGCTCGTGAATGCGATCGTCGGTGAGGACATCGCGCGTGTTGCGCACAGGCGCCCCACGACCTCGAAAGCTCTCGCGATCCTCCCCGAGTCTGCGGATGAACACGTGGACGGCTCAGCGGCCTCGCTCCTTGACTGGCTCGAGATTCGCGAGCGGCACACGGTGGGCCGCGGATCCCTCCCGCAGGGAGCCATCCTCGTGGACCTCCCCGACTTCGATTCTGTCGAGAGCGCTAACCGCGAGATTGCCGAGCGTCTCGCCGGCACCGTCGATGTGCTCGTCTGGGTCACGGATCCCGAAAAGTATGCGGACGCCGTGCTGCACACCGAGTTCATTAGCCGCTTCGCGCGCCACGATGCGGTCACGATCGTCGTCGTGAACCAGGCCGATCGCCTGACGAAGGCCGACGGTGCGGCGGTGCGCTCCTCGATGAAGGCACTGCTTGCCGAGGACGGTCTCGCGAAAACAGAGGTATGCCTCGTGAGTGCCGTCGATGGCACCGGACTCCCTCACTTGCGAGCTCAGATCGCCACCGTTGTCGAGTCGAAGCGCGCTGTTCTCGAGCGTCTGCTCGCGGACGCTCGCGCCGAGGGGGAGGCCATCGCGCGTGCGACCGGGGCGATCGTTTCGCGTAAGTCCGCCGAAATTCCTCAGCTCGCGCGAGAAGTACCAACCGTCGAGCTCGACCGACTCGAAGATGCCTGCGCCACCGCGGCCCAGGTGGACAAAATCTCTGAAGCAGTTGCGCAAAGCTACCGCACGCGCGCGGGTCGCCATACCGGCTGGCCGGCGCTGCGGTGGATTGGCGCGTTTAAGATTGACCCGCTCGAGCGCATGCGCGTCGGGCGGGGAAGTAACAAGCACCGCAAGGGAGATTCGGACGACGAATTCGTCGCACGATCCTCACTTTCGATCGATGCCCCCGGCGCACGTGCTCGGATGAATCGTGCGGTCGACGAGTTCGCGCTGTCCCTTGCCGGTCAGGCACCGAATCCGTGGCCGGGTCGTCTCGCGGACGCTCTCGAAGAGGAGAAAGACGCACTTCCCGACGAGGTCGACTATGCCCTCACCCATACGGACTTTCGCGGCGCTGAAAAGTCGTGGACGTGGCTCCCGCTCAACATCGTGCAGTGGCTCTCATTCCTGATGGCAATAGCGGGCCTCGTGTGGCTTCTCGCCCTTGCTGGCTTCGACTTCCTTCAGGTGCCGAAACCGCCCATGCCCATGCTTGAGGGGCTGTGGGTTCCCGTGCCCGTACCGACGGCGATGATTATTGCGGGGCTTGGGCTCGGAATCGTGTTGGGTGCCTTTGCCGCGGTGCTCAATTCCTTCGTTGCGGCTTCTCGGAAGCGGCGGGCTCGCCGCGCGTTGCGGTCCTCGCTTCGTGACGCAGCGGAGCGCACAGTCGTTGCGCGTGCCCAGGGAGAGCTTGATCGGGCGGCGCGCCTTGAGGCTGCCCTTTCCACGCTCGTGGCGTCGGCGTGAAACGTGCGCGTGAAGCCCCTCACGCTTCGCCGATGACCTTTGAGCGCATTGGGCTGCAGCGCTAAAATAGTTCATTGTCTGTGTTTGTGGCCGCTGCCCCGCGAGAGGGTGGCCGCCCCGGCTGCGCTCGGCGCGTGCCGGCCACTGACACCTGGGCGGTGCCGCCGCCACCACGTACTGTAAGAAAAGAGGCAATCATGGGTTCCGTGATCAAGAAGCGTCGCAAGCGCATGTCGAAGAAGAAGCACCGCAAGCTTCTCCGCAAGACCCGCCACCAGCGCCGCAACAAGAAGTAAGGCGCAGCGGGCCAAAGCCCGCTTGTGCAGAAGGCCGCCGCCACTCCATCCGGAGGGCGGCGGCCTTCTTTGTGATTCATTCCAGGCTATAGCCCCCGGTTTCAATCTCGGCCCCTGGTTTCTGTTCTCGCTCCCGGATTCTAAGTGGCGAAAAATCGCCTCCTGGCGCGCCAAAACGCAACTCTCACGCCGTTTTTCACCACTTTCGAAAAGGCAGGCGGAGAGGGGAAAGGGAGGGGGCGGAGAGGAGAAGGGGGATGGATAGGGGGGATGGTGAGGCACACAAAGCACTAGGGCCCCTCCTCATGAGGAGGGGCCCTAGTGCCTGAACCGGGAGTTACTGGGCGGTGTTGCCGCACCCAGCCCTACGCTAGCCGCGGCGGAAAATGCGCGCTGCCGCACCAAAGAGCGGATTCGGGCGCCTCAGGCCGCGTACGAGGGCAGCCTTGAGCTCCTCTTCGTTCACCCGATAGACGGCGACAACGTCGCCGTCGACGGCGACAACGGGAATCTCAATCGACCAACGCCGTGCGAGCTCATCATTGGCTTCAATGTTGACGCGCTCGACCTCTTCACCCGTGAGCGCGGCGACGCGAGAAACTACCTCGGCTGCCTCCTCGCACAGGTGACAGCCGGGCCTTTCGAGCAGCACAATGCGCGCGCCGCTCGAGGAGACGAGGCCCGGCTCGGCGGATCCTTCGGGGGGTGTCATGCTGCCGCGGGCGCCGTGAACTCGACGTCGATCGTGATCGTGACCGTGTCGCCCACGAGAACGCCGCCGGCTTCGAGGGCCGCATTCCACGTGAGTCCAAATTCCTTGCGGGAGATCTTGGTCGTCGCCGAGAAGCCCGCGCGGTAGCTGCCGAAGGGGTCGGTTGCGGCGCCTTCGTAGTCGACGTCGAGTTCGACTTCCTTGGTGACGTCTTTGATCGAGAGATCACCCTTGAGGGTCGTGCCGTCGAAGGCCGTCGAGGTGAACGCCATGGCGGTGAATTGCTCGGCGTCGAAGAAGTCGGCGCTCTTGAGGTGGTTGTCGCGATCCTCGTTCCCGGTCGTGAGGGACGCAATCTGGATCTCGGCATTGACGCGAGAGTCCTCGAGCTTTTCGCCGATGATCATGCGGCCGGAGACGTCGGTGAACTGCCCGCGAGTCTTCGAAATGCCGGCGTGACGAACGGTAAAGGCGACGGTGGTGTGCGAGGCATCGAGGGTCCAGGTTCCCTGCGTGAGGCCTTCGGGAAGTGCGGTCATGGGGTTCTCCTTTTCTGCCGTGGATTGGGGCGGGCGTGTTCCACAACCCCAGAAGTTGAAAACTAAACTAAAACCTGATGTGTGGTGTTGTCAACCCTCGCGACCTGCCCTCGCTGCCGCTCAGGAGGTGAGGTGGGGGACACCCTTTCGTGCACCCGGGTCCCCATACGCGCATAATAGGAGGCGTTTTCATGCACTATCCGAGAGTTTGAGCGAAAGGGGCCGCAGGTGGCGAACGAGGACGTCGGGCAGGAGGTCCCGTGGCTCGACCTCGATGAACAGGAGGCATGGCGTACCTACCTCTTCACGACCACGCGCCTCAAAGATCGCCTCTCGCAGACCCTCGAGCAGGATCCGCGAATCGACCTTTCGCTTCCCGAGTACGAGATTCTCGTGCGGCTGAGCGAGAGTGAAAGCGATTGCGTGCGCATGTCGGATCTCGCCCAGCGGGTCGTCCACTCGCGCTCTCGGCTCACGCACACGGTGGCGCGCATGGAAAAGCGCGGTTTGGTGGCGCGGGAGCGTTCGGCGTCCGACGGTCGCGGGCGCGTCGCCGTGTTGACGGCCGCGGGTCGCGAACTGCTCGAGCAAGCGGCGCCGGTACATGTGAGAAGCGTGCGGGAATTTCTTCTGGAGCCGCTGGGTCGGGAGGATTTTCTCGAGCTAGCCCGCATCCTCGATAAGCTCGTGAGTGATGAGGACCGCGAGTGCATTGAGTTTTCCACCGGTGGGCGGGACTAACCGCTAGGCTGGACGGCCAAGGCTTTGTGGCTGCTTCGTGGCCACTCTTTCTAACTTCGAGAGGGCATATGACTGAGACGATCGTTCACCTGGTTCGGCACGGTGAAGTGCACAACCCGGGAAAGATCCTCTACGGGCGCCTGCCCGGCTATCGCCTTTCGGAGCGCGGTGAACAGATGGCCCGCCTTACGGGTGCGGCTCTTGCGGAGCGTGACATCGCGAAGGTGGTGGCCTCTCCACTTTTGCGCGCGCAGCAAACGGCAAAGCCGATCGCTGAACCGCACGGGCTTGAGATTGAGACTGACGAACGCCTCACGGAGGCCCTCAATCATTTTGAGGGCCACAGGATCGGCCACGGCGAAGCGAGCTTCACCAATCCGAACAACTGGAAATACTTCGTGAATCCGTTTCGTCCGAGTTGGGGCGAGCGCTACCGCGACCAGGTGGATCGCGTCATGGCGGCGGTGCGCGATGCTCGACACGCCGCCGAGGGGCACGAGGCAGTGCTCGTGCTCCACCAGCTGCCAATTTGGCTCACGCGCCGCGCCGCCGAGCACAAGCCGATGCTGCACGACCCGCGCAAGCGTGAATGCGGCCTCGCATCCGTGACCTCCCTCGTGTTCAACGGGGAGCACCTTAATCACGTCGAGTATGCCGAGCCTGCCGCCGCGCTCTACGAGGGCGCGGTCGATGCCACGGGAGGGAAGCTCACATGAGGAACGTATCTTTCACGCGTCGTGCGGCGCTGGCTCTGCCCTTGGGGATTGTGGGCCTTGCGGGTTGCGCGAGCACGGATACCTCCGCGCGCTACGACACCGGCTACGTTGAAGGCTCGGGCGTGAGCACCGAAATCGCGGTCGACAAGCGGGGTGATGCCTACGACTTCTCGGGCGAGACATTTAGCGGCGAGACCTTCACGCTGAGTGAGAAGCGCGGCGCCCCGGTCGTGCTCAACGTGTGGTACGCCTCGTGTGCACCATGCCGCAAGGAGGCTCCCGACCTCGTCAAACTCCACGACACCTACGCGAGCAGAGGCGTGACGTTCGTCGGCGTGAACGTGCGAGACGAAGCCGGCCCCGCCCAGGCGTTTGAGCAAAAGTTTTCGATTCCCTACCCGTCGATCCCCGACCGGGACGGCACCATCATGTACGCGCTTCGCGGGCAGATCTCCCCGAACGCCGTGCCCTCAACCCTCGTGTTTGACGCGAAGGGGAGGGTTGCCGCGCGTATCTCCGGCCTCGCCGACCCCTCAATCCTTGGCGCGATGATCGATCGGGTCCTCTCCGAATGACCGAAATCCAGCACGTGTTTGCGAGCACTGTTCTCGACGGTTCGCTTCTTCTCGCCGCTGCCGTGAGTGCGCTCGCGGGGATCGTGGCATTCCTGTCGCCGTGCGTATTCCCGGTCGTCCCCGGCTACCTCGCCTATGTCTCCGGCCTGGCCGGCCAGAGGGAAGAGACGAATAATCGCACCGGGCGCCTCGCCCTGGGAGCTTTTCTGTTTGTGCTGGGCTTTACCGCGATCTTCATGGTCATGGGCGGTTTCGTTGGGGCCATTGGGTACAGCCTCAGCGCACACACCACGTGGATCAACCGCATTGCAGGCGTCCTCGTGATTCTTATGGGGCTCCTGTTCATCGGCCTCTTTCCGCGTCTGAGCGGGGAGGTACGCGTGAAGAAACAGCCCGATGCTGGCCTGTGGGGCGCCCCGCTCATGGGCATCATCTTCGGTTTCGGTTGGACGCCGTGCATCGGCCCCACGTTCGCGGCCGTGAGCACCCTCGCCCTCGACGGCGGGAGCGCGAGTCGCGGCGCGCTCCTCGCGCTCGCCTATTCGCTCGGTCTCGGGCTCCCATTTCTCGCGTTCGCTCTTCTCTTTGACCGCGCACTGACGTGGTCGGCGTGGCTCAAGAATCATCGTCGGTCCGTCACCGTGGTCGGCGGTGCGCTGCTCATCGTGATCGGCACGCTGCTTCTCACGGGGCAGTGGAGCGCCTGGATGGCGCAGCTTGCCACGTGGACCGGCTCGTTTACGACCGTCATATGACCGGCCCGAATCACACGAAAGGAGAAGCCGCGGTGGAAACACAGCAGGCGTCGGACACCCCTGACCCCACACCCGCGCCAGAACCCACCCTGCCGCGTCTCGGCCTGCGCGGAAGCTTGCGCTTCATCTGGCGCCAGCTCACGAGCATGAACACGGCGCTCGTGCTGCTTCTTCTGCTCGCGGTCGCGGCTGTGCCCGGGTCGCTTTTGCCGCAACGCTCCGTGAATCCCGCGCAAACGGATCAGTTCTTGGCCGAGAACGGCTGGTGGGGCGAGCTTCTTGACTGGGCAGGATTCTTCGAGGTTTTTACCTCGCCGTGGTTTAGCGCGATTTACCTTCTGCTGTTCATTTCCCTCGTGGGCTGTGTGCTTCCGCGCTGCGTGACATACGCGCGTCAGGTTGTCGCGCAGCCGCCCCGCACGCCGCGCCGGCTTACGCGCTTCACTGGCTACACGAGACGTCCTGTCGAGGCAGCCACGGCGAAGGATATCCAGGATCGCGCCGGAAAGCGCCTCAAGCGGACCGGCTATCGCGTGCGGCACCTCGAGGAGGAAACGGGTGCGCTGAGCGTGAGCGCCGAGCGCGGGTATTTGCGCGAAGCCGGCAATCTCGTGTTTCACATCGCGCTCCTCGGCGTCCTCATCGGCGTGGGGCTCGGCTATCTCACGTCATATCGCGGGCAAATCACCGTCGTCGAGGGGGAGGGGTTTGCGAACTCTCTGACCGGCTACGACACGTTTGAGTCGGGCGCGTGGTTCAATCCCGACGATCTCCCGCCGTTCCGCTTCACGCTCGACGAGTTTCGCGCGGAGTTCTCGACCGATACCTCGAATCCGAAGGCCTTCGGGCTGCCCACGAAGTTCGAGGCGGACCTTACCGTTGAGGCACCGAGCCGCGAAACATTCCGCAAGCGCGTGCGCGTGAACGAGCCCCTCGAGGTCGATGGCGCGAGCGCGTTTCTTCTCGGCAACGGCTACGCCCCCATCCTCACCGTGCGTGACCCCGAGGGGAACGTCGTCGCGGACGGGCCCGTTCGTGCCGTCTCGAACGACAAAAACTACACCGGCCAGATCGTGTTGAAGATACCCGATGCGTCCCCGAAGCAAATGGCTCTCGTGGGGATCTTCGCGCCGACGGCCGTCGTCGATGAGCGCGGCCCCCACTCGACATACGCGGGCCTCGTGGAACCGAAGCTCTTCCTCACGGCGCACACCGGTGACCTGGGCCTCGATGCCGGCGTGCCCACCAACGCCTATCAGATCGACGTCTCCACGCTTGACCAAGTGACCCAAGCCGATGGGAAACCTCTGCTCATGAGCCTTTCGCCCGGGGAGAGCTTCGATCTTCCCGATGGCTCGAGCATCGAGTTTCGCGGCGTCAAGCGCTATGCTGCTTTCGACGTGAAGCATGACCCCTGGCAGGGTTTCACGCTTGCGATGGCGCTCACCGCGGCCGCTGGCCTCATGCTTTCGCTCTTCATCCCGCGCCGCCGCCTGTGGGTGCGCGCGATCCCCGCGGGCGAAGGCGTAGAGATCGAGGTTGCTGGTCTTGCGCGTAGCGAAGACTTCGCCCTCGCGAACGACGTGGCCCGCCTCGCCGACCACCTCGCGCCTGCCTCCCCCTCCGCCGTTCCTCGAGGAAAAGGACCCCGTCAGTGAATTTTCAGCAGCTCGCCGCGGCATCGGATTTCTTCATCCTGCTCGCGATGGTCGTGTACATGATGGCGTTCGTCGCCTTTGCCATCGATCTCGCGAAAGCGGTTCGGGTGCGCTCGGATGTGCGCCTCGCGAAGAAAGCGCGCGAGCGTGAGCTCGCCACCGTCGGCGCGCCTGCGAGCTCCAATTTCGCCGGCTCTGCCCCTGCCGCGGATCTCGACCTTTCTGACGGCGCCGACGATGCCGAGGCCGAACTCACGCCTGCACGTGGAATGAGTCCGCTGAGCTTCGCCCTGGGGGCTGCGACGATCGCGACCGCCTTCCAGCTCCTCGGCGTCATTGCGCGCGGTATCGCGACTCAGCGTGTGCCGTGGGGCAACATGTACGAGTTCTCGATGACCGGGGCGGCCGTCATCATGGCAATATTTCTGCTGCTCGCGCACCGAGTGCGGGACATGCGTAGGCTTGGACTCTTCGTGCTTACGCCCGTCCTTTTCATTATGGTCATCGCGTACACGTCGTGGTATTTGCCGGCCGCGCACCTCACGCCGAGCCTCCAGAATTCGCCGTGGCTCGTGATTCACGTGATCGTGGCGATCCTCTCGATGGCCCTGTTCTCCCTGTCCGCCGTTGTCGCGCTGCTGCAGCTGCTCCAGCATTCGCGTGAGAGTCGCCTCGAGGCGGGGAATGAGGCGGGCTCGTCGCTTCTCGAGCGGGTGCTCGAGCGGGTTCCCAACGCCAAGCGCCTCGAGCAGGTTGCATTTCAAACGACGGCCGTGGGCTTTGTGCTGTGGACGTTCACGCTGATCTTTGGTGCTATTTGGGCGAACTATGCGTGGGGGCGCTACTGGAACTGGGATCCGAAGGAAACGTGGACGTTCGTCATTTGGATCGTGTACGCGGTGTACCTCCACGCGCGCGCGACGGTGGGTTTCCGAGGAAAGACCGCCGCGTACTTCTGCATCGCCGGTTTCGTGTGCGTGATCTTCAATTACACGATCGTCAACACGGTCATCAACGGCTTGCATTCGTACTCGGGCCTGTAAATGTCGGTGCGTGAGTGCGACGTCTTCCGCAAACCTGGGACCGCGCGCGCGATCCAGTGGGAACGCGCGGGTCTCGAGTGGCTTGAGGAGGCCGCGACGAGCGGTGGTGCTCGGGTGGTCGGGATCGTGGGGTCCGACGCCTCCCAGCTGTGCCTCGAACGCATTTCGCACGTGGCGCCTAGCGCGCGTGCGGCGCGCGACTTTGGCGCGGCACTCGCCGTGACGCATGGCGCTGGTTGCGGCCGCGCGAGTGAGAGTGGCGAGCGGAGTTTCGGGCTCGGGCCGGTCGATGCCGAAGGCCGCGCGTGGCGGGGAGACGGTCTCCAGGGGCCCGCGGGCGAGCAGCTTGCGCTTCCCCTCGCGCAGGAAGGCGAGTACCTTTCGTGGGGCGCGATGTTCGCGAATGCGCGGGTCGACCCGCTCGTGCGCGCGTCGGGGGATCTGTTCGACGCGGAGCAGCGCAAAGTTTTCAGGCGTCTCATGTCGAGGCTGTGCGCCGGTGATTTTGATGACGACGAGCCTCCCGCACGTGTCCACGGTGATCTGTGGGCGGGCAACGTGCTTTTTGATTCCGAGGGGGCAGTGTTGATTGATCCCGCGGCGTATTCCGGCCACCGTCTGGATGACCTCGCGGCCCTTCACTTGTTCGGAGCGCCGCATCTCGCCCACGTGGTCGAAGGCTACGAAGCAGCGCATCCACTCGCGCATGAGTGGCGAGACGTTCTCGCTCTCCATTCGCTGCATCTTGTGCTCCTGCACGCCGCACTTTTTGGCGGCGGGTACGCCGGCGAGGCGCTCACGATCGCGCGGCGCTACGCCTAGGATTAATACCCGTCAGGGAACAACCCTTGGTTCGGAGGAACCCCGTGATCACCACCGCTGTAATTCTCGCCCGCGGCCTTGGCACGCGCATGCGCGCTGAGGGCGAAAGCACGAGCTTGAGTGCCGAGCAGGCTGCCGCCGCAAGCCTCGGCTACAAGGCGCTCATGCCGATCGGCGCGCATCGCCTCATCGACTATTCGCTCAGTGCGCTTGCGGATGCGGGCATCACGCGGGCCGTCGTCGTTGTCGCGCCCGAACACGAGGCGTTCAGCGCGCACGTCCGCGAGCTCGCGCCGAGCCGCCTGCGCATTGACTTTGCGGTCCAGGATGAGCCTCTCGGCACGGCGAACGCCCTCGCGAGCGCTGCGAGCGTCGTGGGGGAGGAGTCGATGCTCATGGTCAACGGCGATAACCTCTACCCGCGCGAAGCCCTCGAGGCCATGGCGAAGGTGTCGGGGAGCGCAATCGCGGGCTTTGACCGGGCGTCGCTCATCGAAAACAGCAACATTCCCGCCGAGAGAATCGCCTCGTTCGCGCTCATCAGGCACGAGGGCAACCGCCTGACCGGCATGATCGAGAAACCGTCCCAGTCCGAGCGTGCCGAGTTTGGCGAGAGCGCACCGGTATCGATGAACCTTTTCGCGTTCGAGCCGTCCATCTTTGAGGCATGCCGAAGCATCGCGCCGTCGGCCCGCGGCGAGTACGAGATCGTCGATGCCGTCATGGCGCTCGAAAGCGTGCAGGTCGTGCCGGTGTCGGGCGGTGTGCTCGACCTCTCGCGCCGCGATGATATCGCCGATGTTCAGGCGCGCCTCTCCCACGTGGACGTGCGCCTGTGACCGGGTGGCGGGTTCCGGGCCGCATCGAAGTCCTCGGAAAACACACTGACTACGGGGGCGGCCAGGTGCTCGTATCGGCGGTGAGCCGGGCCGTGACGGTGCGCGGGCGGAACAAGCCCGACGCTTCCTCGACATTCACCATCCGCACGTCGCTCAGTAGCGAGCCGGCCGAACTCACCCCGCTGCGCGACCCGAAACTGCCAAACGGCCACTGGGCCCACTACGTGCAAACGGCGCTCAACCGCCTCACGGCGAACTTCGGTCCGCTTGCTCCGGCTGAACTCACCATTGACTCGGATCTGCCACCCGCCTCGGGGATGAGCAGTTCGTCCGCGGTCCTCACGGCGGTGGCACTCACTCTCGCGGACCTCAACGACCTTCCCGCGCGTGAAGAGTGGACGCGAAACATCGACAATCGCGTGGATCTCGCGGGGTACGCCGCCTCGATCGAAAACGGGAAGCGGTTCAAAGACCTCGCGGGTCTCACGGGCGTGGGCACGTCGGGCGGGTCGCTCGATCACACCGGGATGCTCGCGACGCAGCCGGGCGCGCTCAGCCACGTGGTGTTTGATCCGCCGACGGTTCTCGGCACCTCGTCGCTTCCTGAAGATCTGGTGTTCGTCATCGCCGTGAGCGGGGTCCTCGCCGAAAAGACGGGTGCGGCGCGCGAGGCGTACAACCGTGGGCCTGCTGCGCTCGGGGCGGTGCTCGAAGCGTGGAACGAGCAGCAGGGACGCGATGATTCATCGCTTCACCGCGTCTTGCGAGAGCTGACCGGGAGCAGTGATCCCTCATTGCCCGTGGATCGCTCCTCGCGCGAGCTCGATCCGCTCAGGCGCGTCGCTCCCGAGGGGTATGCGAGTCAGAGGCTCGAGCAGTTCATCGAGGAGTCCGAGGTGCTCGTGCCCGAGGCTGCCGCAGCCCTCAATCGAGGGGATATCGACGCGTTTTCGGCGATCGTGTTGCGCTCGCAGGACCTTGCGGAACGAAAGCTCGGCAACCAGATTCCGGAAACCATCGAGCTTGTTCGCTCGGCACGCGCGCTCGGGGCTCGTGCCGCCTCCGCGTTCGGTGCAGGGTTCGGCGGGAGCGTGTGGGCGCTCGTTTCTCGCGCGGATGCCGCGGCGTTTGCGCGCCAGTGGAAGCGCGAATACGAGGCAACATACCCGCAGCACTCTGCTACAACCCTCATGTCCGAGCCCGGAGCGCCGGCAAACCGCCTCTAGCTCAGGCGGGCGATATCGGCGCCGTGCGCGGGCAGGGCACCTAGCGTCAGCGACGGGAAGTGACCTTAGCGGCGGGCGCCATCGTCGTCGGGGCCCTCAAGGTCGCCCGTTGGCTTGTCTTCGGGGCGCTCGTAGTCGCGCACAGTGTAATCACGCGGTCCCTTGGCAGGGGTGATTCTCGAATCGTCTTTTGGCGCGGGTGTGCGCCCAGGCGCCGGGCGCGGCTTGTTCGACGCTGCGGAACTACCTAAGGCGCCCTCTTCGCGTTTCTTGCGGCGCATCTCCTCCTGAATGTGCTCGCGGCGGCGCGCGCGGTTTTCCTGGTCGAGCTTCGCGAGGAAAGCCGGGTCGTCATCCGGGGCCAGCGGGCGCTGAGGTGCACGCGAGCGGGGCGCGCGAGCAGCATTCGACTGTGAACCTCGGTCTTTTCCTGCGAGAAGCCACAGGAACGCCCCGAGGAAAGGGACGAACACGATCACGAGGAGCCACCCGAGCTTCGGCAGCCCCTTAGAGCGCGACTCGGGAGTGTTCGCGACATCCGCGAGGGCATATACCGTGAGGGCAACGTAGGCGAGAACCAGGATCAAGCGAGGCATGCTCGCCATTCTTTCACGACGAGGGATAATGGAGGTAATGCGAAATTATGTTCTCTACTCGGTCATCCGCCTCGCCCTCTTTGCCGGGGTGTGGGCACTCTTGTACTTCTTCATGCCCGGCGTGCATTGGCTCTTCACAGGAACGCTCGCCGCGGTCATCGCGATGCTGATCTCGATCCTTGCGCTCGGAAAACTACGCCAGGGGGTTGCCTCGAACCTTGAGCACTCCGTCGAAGAGCGACGAGAGAAAAAGCGGGGTCACAAATCTGACGCCGAGCTCGATGCGGAGGAAGAGGACAGCCTCATCGACCGCGGTGAGTAGCCCCTGCTTTTAGAGGAGCGCCGAACTCAGGGCGAACCCCGCGAGCATGAGGAGCGAGGCCACGAGTTCAAGTTTGCCCGTCGCCGCGAGCACGGGAATTAACTCTCGGCCCGAAGCGCGCTGCTCAATCACGCGCCGGATGGGCGCCATCGCAAGGGGCAGTGCGAGGAACGTGAGCGCCACGAGTGGAGCGTGCGGAACCACGGGAATCAGCAAAAGGAACGGCACGAGGATCATCGCCGCATACAGCAGGCGCGTGGCACCGTCGCCGAGCCGGACAGCAAGTGTGCGCTTGCCGGAGACGCGGTCGGAGGGGATATCGCGCAGGTTGTTCGTGAGCATGACCGCGCAGGCCCACAGGCCAACGCCGCTCGCAACGAGCAGGTCGTCGAGCCCAGTGCGCCCAGATAGGAGATAGCTCGTTCCCATGACCGCAACGAGCCCGAAGAACACGAACACCATGACCTCGCCGAGGCCCATGTAGCCGTAAGGGTGCTTGCCGCCCGTGTAGTACCACGCCGCGAGAATGCACACGATCCCGACCAGAATCATCCACCACGCGCCCGCGAGGATCACGAGCGTGAGGCCCGCGAGGGCCCCCACCCCAAATGACGCGAAAGCCGCGCGCTTCACGGCCATGGGCCGCGCCGCCCCCGAACCGGTCAGCCGGAACGGGCCGACGCGGTCATCGTCGGTGCCGCGGACACCGTCGGAATAATCATTCGCGTAATTGACGCCCACCTGCAGGGCGAGAGCGAGCACGAGCGCGAGCAGGGCCCGCCCGACGGTGACGCTGCCCTGGTAACCCCCGTGCATGAGGGCGAGGCCCGTGCCTGCCGCGACCGGGGCGATGGCCGCGGGAAGCGTGCGGGGCCGGGCCCCCTCGATCCATTGTGCTGCACTCGCCATTTACTCGTTGTCCTCTTCGTCGGGCCCGCCGAATTCGAGCTCGTGGTGCCCGTCGGCGCTGAAACGTGTGCCGAGGCTCTTCGCGTACTCGAAAGCCTCGATATTGAGCAGCGCCTCGTGCGCTAGCTCAGCGGCGGCTTTGCGGTCCACCTTTCCGCTGTCGAGGCGGGGGAGGGAGCCCGTCGTCAGGACGCTGCGGGGAATTTCGTGCCGCGCGAAACCGGCATCGGTAAGGGCGGTCGCGACCGTCAGCTGCGCCTGGAGATCCGCCGTCCAGGTTTGGGTGGGCATCGCCCCCTCAACCTTTGGGACGGTGAGGGCCACAGCCATCTGGCCCCACTCCTTCGACTCGACGGGAACGACGAGAACTTCGCGAAACTCGCCCGTGCCCTCGAGTACGCGCTCAAGTGCCTGCGGAACGATTTTGCGCCCGCCCGAAATGATGACGTCATCCGCACGCCCCAGGATGGTGAGGCGCGTGAGACCAGTGGCCTTGTCGCGAGTGAGGCGTGCGAGGTCACGCGTGCGCAAGAGGCGCGTTGCGGCGAGCTCGGGTGTCGAAAAGAAGCGGCGGCGCGTATCGGCATCGTTGCCGTCGACATTCGTGAACGCGCCCGTCTCGTAGATATATCCGAGCGCGATCGACGGCCCCGTAATCATGAGCTGATCCTCATCGTTGACCTTGAGTTCGACCCCCTGGAGGGGGAGACCGTTGTAGACGCAGCCACCGGCGGTCTCACTCGAGCCGTAGGTCGTGACGATCCGTGCGCCGAGCTTTCGCGCGCGATCGAGGAGCTCAGGGGCAGTCGCGGCGCCGCCCACGAGGACCGCCTCGAAACGGGAGAGGGCGCGCGATACAGCAGCATCACCTGCTTCGGCCGCGCTCACGATTCGTTCGAGCTGCGTGGGAACGAAGGACGTGTAAAGCGGCAGGTCAGCAAGGGCCTGATCGCTGCGGACACGTGCGTTCCAGCGCTCCATTGCACCCGTCAGCACCGCCGCATCGAAATGACCCGAAAGATCCACGAGCGGCGCGAGTGCGCCAGGAAGCCCGTCGTGATCGTCGAGTCCCAGAAGTGTGCTTGCCACGCTCGCCCGAGCGATGACCTGCACGCCCGCGATGTGCGTGGGGGGAAGAAACAGCATCCAGGCACCGTGCGAACCGAACTCATAGGCCGTCGCGTGAATCGAGGCCTTGAGGCTCTGGATCGAGTGCGCGACAGACTTCGGCGTCCCGGTGGAACCGGAGGTCGGCACCACGAGGGCGATCTCGCGCGGATCGGGCTCACGTACCCCCGCGTTAGAACGCGCACACGTACAGCCCGCGCACGCGTTTTCGCGCGGTTTCGCGCATTCGAGCGGGCCGATCAGCTCAGGTCGCTCATGGGCGCCGAGCCAGAGGCGAGCGGTACCAGCGAGGGCCTCGCCGATGCCGCGCGCGTACTGAGCTTGCGAGCACACGGTCCCATCGAACGGGCCGGGCGTTAGCCACGGAAGCGACTCGCGGTCGGGGGTATGTGAGGTGCTCACGCGTGCTCCTTTCGGTGAAGAATGTCGATCCGACGCTTGCCGGCAACCGTCGGAACCCTAGCCTTGCGGGTGGGGGAAGGCCGACCAATCCGGCTCGCGCTTTTCGAGGAACGCGTCGCGCCCTTCGACCGCTTCGTCGGTCATGTAGGCGAGGCGTGTGGCCTCACCCGCGAAAACCTGCTGGCCCATGAGGCCATCGTCAGCGAGATTAAAGGCGAACTTGAGCATGCGAATTGCCTGCGGGGATTTCGTGCCGATCACGCGGGCCATGCGCAGGGCCTCGTTTTCGAGCTCCTCGTGAGGCACGACGCGGTTGACGGCCCCCCAGTTGTAGGCATCCTCCGCCGAGTACTCCTCGGCGAGGAAGAAGATTTCGCGCGCGCGCTTCTGCCCGACCTGCTTCGCGAGGTACGCACTCCCGTAGCCGCCGTCGAAGCTGCCCACATTCGCGTCGGTCTGCTTGAAGCGCGCGTGTTCCCTACTCGCGATCGAGAGGTCGGCGACGACGTGCAGTGAGTGGCCACCGCCGGCAGCCCAGCCGTTGACCGCAGCGATCACGACCTTGCCCATCGTGCGGATGAGACGCTGAACTTCGAGGATGTGGAGGCGGCCTGCGCTTTCCGGGCGGATCGATTCGGCCGTGTCACCGTCGGCATACCGATACCCGCTGCGCGAGCGGATCCGCTGGTCCCCGCCCGAGCAGAACGCCCACACGCCGTCCTTGGGGGCGGGACCGTTGCCCGTAAGAATGATGACGCCCACGCTCGGGTCGAGGCGTGCGTGATCGAACGCGCGGTACAGCTCGTCGACCGTGTGCGGGCGAAAGGCATTGCGCACCTCGGGCCGGTCAAACGCGATGCGTACGGCGTTGAGATCCCGGCACTGTTCCTCGCCGTGCTCATCGCGCGTGCGCTCGACAGCGCGATGGTAGGTGATGTCCGTGAACGGTGCGGAGCCAAGTTCGGCCGCGTCGATGTCACGCCAACGATCGGGGTCGAACGTCGCTGATACGGGGGCGGGAAGTGGCGCTGCAGTCATGATGTCAAGTTTAAAGCTTCGTGTGAAAAGCGCGCCGTCGCAGGCCTGAAACCACCCAAGCGCTCGTGAAAAATGAGGCGTAGACTACATTAAGCAATCGGCATTGGCGCATGAGCGGCCTGCCGCCCTGCGCCGTGTCGCCCCACTAGTGCAAGTCCCAGTCATGGGCAGGGAGAGACATGAGCTCCGCACGCGAATGGCCGAACGAGCCATCCCATCCACTTACCGCCGAAGAAGCCCATCAGCTCAATTCGTGGTGGCGCGCCGCGAACTATCTTTCGGTGGGCCAGATCTACCTCATGAACAACCCGCTCCTGCGCGAACCTCTTTCGCGCGATGACGTGAAGCCGCGCCTTCTCGGTCACTGGGGCACTACCCCCGGGCTCACGTTCCTGTACGCGCACGCAAACCGCGCGATCAAACAGCGCGGCCTCAACGCGTTTTACGTGACGGGCCCAGGCCACGGCGGCCCGGGCCTCGTTGCCGCGAGCTACCTCGAAGGCACCTACACCGAGACCTACCCGGCCATCACGAAGGATGAGCGCGGCCTCAAGAAGCTCTTCACGCAGTTCTCGTTCCCCGGCGGTATCCCCTCGCACGTCGCCCCCGAAACTCCGGGCTCCATCCACGAGGGCGGTGAGCTCGGCTACGCGCTCTCGCACGCGTACGGTGCGGTGCTCGACAATCCCGACCAGATCGCCTTCACGATCGTGGGCGACGGCGAAGCCGAGACGGGCCCGCTCGCGACGAGCTGGCACTCGAACAAGTTCCTCAACCCGAAGAACGATGGCGTTGTGCTGCCGATTCTCCACCTCAATGGGTACAAGATCGCGAATCCCACCGTTCTTGCGCGCATCAGCGAGGATGAGCTTCGCTCGCTCATGGTGGGCTACGGTCACACCCCTCTGTTCTTCGAAGGTGGCTTCGACGACGAACCGATCGAAGAGACGCACAAGCGTTTCGCTGCGGTGCTCGACGAGGCGCTCGACATGATCGCCGACATTAAAAAGCGCGCCGCCGAAGGCGACATCGAGCGCCCGATGTGGCCGATGATCGTGTTCCGCACGCCGAAGGGCTGGACTGGCCCGAAGGAGATCGACGGGAAGAAAACCGAGGGCTCGTGGCGCAGCCACCAGGTGCCGCTCGCGAGCGCACGCGACACCGATCAGCACCTGAACGACCTGCGCGAATGGCTCGAGTCCTACAAGATCGAGGAGCTCGTCGACGAGGACGGCGCGTTCATCGACGAGGTCGTCGATGCTGCGCCGGAGGGGCTCAAGCGCATGAGCGCCAACCCGATCACGAACGGCGGCGAGGTCCTCCACGACCTCGTGCTCCCCGATTTTCGCGAGTACGGCGTTGACGTGCCTCATCACGGTGGAACGAATTCCGAGGCCACTCGCGTTCTTGGCACGTGGCTGCGCGACGTCGTCAAGAACAACATGCATAACTTCCGCGTGTTCGGCCCTGATGAAACTGCCTCGAACCGTCTCCAGGCGATCTATGAAGTCTCGGGAAAGCAGTGGAATGGCGAGTTCGAGGACCATGACGCCTCCGAGAATCTCGCGCAAGAGGGCCGCGTCATGGAGATGCTCTCCGAGCACCAGATGCAGGGCTGGCTCGAAGGCTACCTGCTGACTGGCCGCCACGGCCTTTTCTCGAGCTACGAGGCATTTATTCACATCGTCGATTCGATGGTGAACCAGCACGCCAAGTGGCTCAAGGTTACAAATGAGATCGAGTGGCGGCGCCCCATCGCCTCGCTCAACTACCTCCTGAGCTCGCACGTGTGGCGCCAGGACCACAACGGCTTTAGCCACCAGGATCCGGGCTTCATCGATCACGTGGTGAACAAGAAGAGCGAAGTTGTGCGCGTGTACCTTCCGCCGGACGCCAACACGCTGTTGTCGACGTACGATCACTGCTTGCGTTCGCGCCAGTACATCAACGTGGTCGTCGCCGGCAAGCAGCCGAACCCGAACTGGCTCACGATGGACGAGGCGATCGTGCACTGCACGCGCGGCATCGGCATTTGGGAGTGGGCAGGCACCGAGGTGAACGGTGAGGGCGTGGACGTCGTCCTCGGCTGCGCGGGCGATATCCCGACGATCGAGACTCTCGCGGCCGCGAAAATCCTCCGCGAGGAGATCCCCGAGCTGCGCGTGCGCGTTGTGAACGTCGTTGACCTCATGCGTCTCCAGCATGAGCGTGAGCACCCGCACGGTCTTTCCGAGAAGGACTTCGACGGCCTCTTCGGCAAGGACATCCCGGTCGTGTTTGCCTACCACGGTTACCCCTGGCTCATTCACCGCCTTGCCTACCGCCACGACCCGAACGCGCGCATCCACGTGCGCGGGTACAAGGAAGAGGGCACGACGACGACGCCGTTCGACATGCTCATGCGCAACGACATCGATCGTTTCCACCTCGTCATGGATGTGATCGACCACGTCGATTCGCTCGGTACGCGGTACGCGGGACTGCGCCAGCGCATGTCTGACGAGCGTATTCGCGCCCGGCAGTACGCGTTCACGCACGGCGCCGACATTCCCGAGGTCGCGAACTGGGTGTGGGACGATGAGCAGCACGATGCGGTTATCGCGAGCGAGGCCGTGAACGTGACGGGCGGCGACAACGAGTAGCTCCCCGCCACCTCCCCTTTCCTGAATTGCATAGAGGTCGTGGGGGTTTGCGAGGGGCGAGACCTCGCGGATAACCCCCACAACCCTTATGCAATCCGGGTGGCCCTTGTCCGCCTAGTCGCGCGAACGGAACCACCATTACCCCCAAAACTCCTATGCAATTCGAAGGACAGATCGAGCGCATCGAGATCGTGCGCATCCCCATGCGCACGCGCTTTCGCGGCATCGACGTGCGGGAGGCGGCCCTCCTGCTCGGCCCCGAAGGCTGGGGCGAGTTCTCGCCGTTTCTCGAATACGGCCCAGAGGAGGCCTCGGCCTGGCTCGCCGCCGCTCTCGAGCAGGCCACCCTTCCCTTCCCGGAGCCCCTGCGCCCCCGCATCCCCATCAATGCGACGATCCCCGTCGTGAGTCCGGAGCGCGCGTACGCGCTTGCCCGGTCGTTCGGCGCCGCCACCGCGAAGGTGAAGGTGTCCGACGCTAGCTGCGCCCACAGCGATGATGTGGCGCGAGTCGCGGCCGTGCGGGAGGCCCTGGGTGATGAGGCCAGAATTCGGGTGGATGCGAACGCCTCGTGGGAGGTGAACGAGGCGATCGAGAAGATTCGCGAACTCGATCGCGCGGCTGGCGGTCTCGAATACGTCGAGCAACCGTGCGCGAGCGTCCGCGAGCTTGCCGAGGTGAGGCGCGGCGTCCACGTGAAGATCGCCGCGGACGAATCGGTGCGCAAAGCCGACGATCCCCTCGCCGTGGCGCGAGCGAAAGCCGCCGACATCCTCGTCATGAAGGCACAGCCGCTCGGTGGAGTGCGGCGAGCCCTTGCGCTCGCGGAGCAAACGGGGCTTCCGGTTGTGGTGTCGAGCGCGCTCGAAACGTCGGTCGGCCTCAGCGCTGGTCTCGCGTTCGCGGCGGCCCTTCCTGAGCTCGAGCATGCGTGCGGGCTCGGCACGGCGAGACTCCTCGAAGGGGACGTGTGCGAGCGTCCGCTCGTGAGTGACGACGGCACGCTTCCCGCGGGGCGCATCGACGTGAGCGAGGAGTTCATTGAGAAGTACCGCGCGAGTGAGAGTCGCGCGCGCGAATGGCATGCGCGCATTTCCCAGGCAGCCGAGGTGCTCGAGGCGCGCACGCGGTAGCCCGGTAAGCTGGGGACATGCATATTTCTGCCCCGCCTCGTGCCGGTTCGGGCGCGCTTGAGGCCGCACACGCCCTTCTTTCCTCCCTCATCGCGTGCGGGCTTCGCCACCTCGTGCTTGCCCCCGGATCGCGCTCGGCTCCGCTCGCCTATGCAGCCAGTGCCCTCGCCGAGCGCACAAGCACGGCATTCGAGGTGCACGTGCGCCACGATGAGCGATCCGCGGCGTTTACGGCCCTCGGACTTAGTCGAGCTGGGGAGCTGGCCGCCGTCGGAACGACGAGCGGAACCGCGACCGCGCACTTGCTTGCCGCCGCCATGGAAGCCCACCATAGCGGTATACCCCTCGTGCTGCTCACGGCCGACCGACCGGCCGAGCTACGCGGGACCGGTGCGAACCAAACGACGTGCCAGGCGGGGCTCTTTTCGCCGTTCACCGTGCTCAACGTCGACCTTCCCGCGCCCGGTGCTCACGAGGCGAGCCACACCGATGTTCGGCTCGCGGTCGACACGGCTGCGCGCGCGGCCCACGCCACCCTCGAATCTCCAGGGCCCGTGCACCTCAACCTCGGTTTTCGCGATCCGCTCGCGGCGACGTGGGCGACAGTCGAGCGTGTCGAGGAAGTGCTCCGCATTCCCGAGCACACCGCTTCGGCGGACCGCGCCGGTGTTCCTCTTCGCGACCTGCCCGCCCGCACCGTGGTCGTCGCCGGCGACGGGTATGACTCCGGGCGCCGAGCCAGCGCGCTCGCCACACGCTTGGGCCTGCCGCTTTTCGCCGAGCCGAGCAGCTATGCACGCGCGTGCGCAGACGTCCTCGTGCCCATGTATCCGGAGGCGATCGCGCACGTCATGGGCGCGGAAGCCCACGAGCTTCGACCGCGAACTGTCATCGTCGTGGGCCACCCCACGCTTTCTCGGCCCGTGATGCGGCAACTTCTCGGCGCGAGCGACATCGAGGTCATCCTCGAAAGCAGCCGCCTTGAATGGCCCGATGCGCCTCGCAACGCCTCGCACATCATTCCCTTGATCGACGTCGAAACCTCGAGCCTCGCCGAGGAACAGCCGAGTTACCTCGACGCGTGGAAGGACCTCGGCAGGGAACTCGACGCGCGGGGCCGTGAGCGTCTCGCGCCGCAAGCCGTGGCCGCGCTCGCGGTATGGGAGGCATGCGCGCAGGACCGCGCCCCACTCGTACTCGGCGCGAGTTCCCTCATCCGCGACCTCGAACAGCACGCGGGATCGAATAGCGCGCGCGTGTACGCCAATCGCGGCCTCGCGGGAATCGACGGCACAGTGTCGATGGCGAGCGGCATTGCCCTCGCCGAACGGAATCGCACGCGCGTCCTCCTCGGCGATGTGAGCGCGATTCACGATCTCACGGGTTTTGTCATCGGCCCCACCGAGCGCGAGCCCGAACTCGACATTGTGATCGTGGACGACAACGGCGGGCGCATCTTCTCGGGCCTTGAGCACCAGGGGGCGCCGAGCTCGGTTCTCGAACGGTTTTTCACGACGCCTCATGGGATTGATTTGGCTTCGGCGATCGAGGGGCTCGGCGTTCAGGTTGAGCGGTGTGCTCCCGGTGAACTCTCAGGGCGCCTGTCGACCGCCTCACACAACGCTCGCCGCCGGGTGTTTTTTGTGGATATCGGAAGCGAACGTTCAGGAAACGGGGTTTAGATCACGCCTATGAAGAAATCACCGTCGTGGCTTGCGACCGCCACCCTCGTCATCGTTGGCATGCTCCTCTCGTCGATCTTCACGATCGGCGCGGCAACCGGCCTCGGTCTTATGTTCTGGGGAGCGCCCGGTGAGGCCTCGCGCAGCAAGGCGCAGTCGGGGACCCCGGCTGAAAGGGTCGGCCACGGTGGTGACGTTGTCGAGGACTCGTGGGTCGATACCGCCCGCGTCATCTCGCCGAGCACGGTTTCGATTCGCGTTGATACCGGCAACGGCGGTTCAGAAGGCACGGGCATCGTGTACGACGGCAAGGGCACGATCGTGACGAACGCGCACGTAGTCGCGGGCGCGGTCCTCATTAACGTGACAACCTCCGATGGGCGGACGTTCGATGCGACCCTCATCGGTTCGGATGAAAGCACCGACATCGCACTCGTTCGCCTCTCGAACCCGCCGAAGGATCTCACCCCGGCGACGTTCGCGGATTCCTCCGCCCTTACGGTGGGGCAGGATGTCATGGCGATGGGCACGCCTCTCGGTCTCGCGAACACGGCGACGACCGGCATCGTTTCGGCGCTCAACCGTCCCGTTGTTACGCGCCCGGAGCGCAGCGAAAACCAAGACCCCTCGACCGCGTCGTACACGTCAGCGATCCAGACCGATGCCTCGGTGAACCCCGGTAACTCGGGCGGCCCGCTCGTCAACCGCGCCGGCGAGGTGATCGGCATTAACTCTTCGATCGCGTCGAACGCGTCGAAGAGCGAGGGAGCGGGGAGCATTGGCCTCGGGTTCGCGATCCCCTCAAACACCGTGAAGCTCATCGCGGAGCAGCTTGCGAAAAACGGCAAGGCCAAGCACGCGTTCCTCGGCGTGCGTATCAAGGACGGCGAGGCCAACACGGGGTCGGCCGTGGTTCAGGGCGCCCACGTCGTCGATGTGACTGCGGATAGCGCCGCGGCCAAGGCAGGAATCGCCAATGCGGATCTCGTGACGAAGGTCGACGACGTTCAGATCGGCTCCTCGTCAGCGCTGACCGCGTATGTTCGCAGTCTCGAGGTGGGCAGCACCCACACGTTTACCGTGCTGCGCGATGGGAAAGAGCGGACCGTCGATATCACGCTTCAGGGGAGCTAAGCGCCTCGAGGGCGCGCACGATCGGGCGGGTTTTGGCGAGCGCTTCTGCGTGCTCCGTGAGCGGATCGGAATCGCTCACGAGCCCGCCGCCCGCTTGCACTGTGAGCGTAGTGGCGCCCACGTGGGCCATGCGCAGGGCAATGGCAAGCTCGCCGTCGCCGTCCGCGCCGATCCAGCCAACGGGGGAGGCGTAGCCGGCGCGGTCAACGCGCTCGAGGCGCGCGATGACCTCGTTCGCGACCGAAAGTGGCGTGCCCGAGACGGCTGCGGACGGGTGCAGCGCCCCGGCGATCTCGAGAATCCCGAGGCCCTCGGGCGCGACGCCCCGAATGTCGGTCGCCAGGTGCTCGATTCCGGGCACATGCAGCACAAAGGGGCCTTCCGACGGCGCCAGGCGCACGCCGAGCCTTTCGAGCGGTTCGCGCACCGAGCGTGCTGCGAAATCGTGTTCGGAGCGCTCTTTGGGGTCGTGGAGGAACGTTTCTCGCTCCTCGGCGCTCAGTTCCTCGTCCCCGCTCACGGGCCGCGATCCCGCGAGAACGCGCGAGAACACGGTCGAGCCCTCTGTGCGCACGAGCATCTCGGGGGAGGCGCCCACAATGTCGTCGAGTGCGAATGTCCACGCGGTGGGGTAGCGGCGACTGAGCTGGGAGGCGAGCGCTGGCACGAGACTTGTCGCCTCGAGTGCGCCGAGGTCGATCTCGAATCGCTCCGAAAGCACGATCTTTTCGGCCACGCCGTCGTCAATCTCCTGGACGGCTTCTTTGACGAGCCCGCGGTAGGCCTCGCCCGAATGCGCGGGTCGCATTGCGCGAGGGGCAACCGTCGGGGACTTTCCGGCCTGAAAAAGCGCGAGGACCTGCTCGGCTGAGGTGGGGGAGGTTCCGACGGCTGCTTCGTTTTCGGTGCTCACGATCGTGAGGAAGGCGCAGCCGTCTACGGAGCCGAGCAGGTAGCGTGGAATCACGAGGCGTGAGGGGCGCGAGGATCCAGGGGAGTAGGAGAATGACGCGAAGGCGACGAGGCCGCTCCCGCGGAGATTGGCGAGGTCTTCTACCTCGGCATTGTCGCTCACGGCGCGAAACGCACGCGCGAGTGCATCGAAACGGTCGGCACCAGTGGCCTCGAGCCTTGCAGCCTCACCGATTCCGATGAGGCCCCCCGATCCGTGGAGCCATAGCGCGCTTGGGTCCTCCGGGATGCGCTCGGCGATGGTGACGGGGCTGTCAAGCTGGACCGATCGCACAGAAAAACGTGGGGGATCTACCGGGGGATGGGCGTCAGGGGCTAATAAGATGGGCATGATGTCCACATTATTGCGCACCGTTTGTTTTGCTCTCGCACCTACCGCGGTTTCTACGACCAGCCAGGGGCCGCGATGAGGCGAAATGACGCGACCCCAATCTTCCTCGGAGTCACGGCCGCCGCAATCGCTTTCACGATCAACCTTTCGATCGTCGCCGTCCCGGTGCTCGTTGCGCATGGCTTCAACACCCTTACCCAGGCGAGCACGCTCGATGCCGTGATTGTGTCGCTGTGCCTCGTCGTGCTCGGTCATGGTGGCGCGCTGTCGCTTAAGGATGTGGGGATCGATGGCACGGTGGTACTCCCGCCGCTTGGGCTGACGCTCGTGTTCGCGCTCGTGTGTGGCGCGACGATGCTGCGCACTGGTCGCTCATTGACACTCACGGAGACCTCGGGAGCTCTCAAACGCGGTGCGCTCACGGCGCTCGGGCTGATCCTTGCGGGCTTTGGAATTTCGTACGCGCTTATGGCGACAGTTGCCTCTCTGCTTGCCCGCACTCCGGGCGTTCAGCCCGTGACGGTGAGCGCTGGCGTGAGTGCACTCGCGCTTTCGGTGATCGCCGGTGCTGCCGGCCTCATGGCGTCGCTCGTGCGGCGCAAGAGCGGGACGGCGCCGCGCGTGGGGCTGCTCGCGCTCGTGCCGGAGAAGTACGCAGCGGCGCTGCGCTCGATCGGCGTGCTCGTACTTGGACTTTTCGGCGGCGCGACAGTTGCCCTAACGGTGTGGATGGTGATTCGCCGTGACGCGATTATTCACCTTCATCGGGGCCTCGAACCGGATTTTTTTGGCACGGTTGCGCTCGTGCTTGCGGCCCTTGCCTTCTTCCCCACCATGCTCGTGTGGATGGTGGCGTTCGTGAGCGCGGGGACGGTAACGCTCGGCCCTCACACGCACACGTCGTTCGAGGGATCGCTGACGGGGGTACTGCCCGCGTTCCCGATTCTCGGCGCGGTCCCTGAGCCGGGCCACTTTTCGCCGTGGGTGTGGGCCTTTCTTCTGATACCGATCTTCGCCTCGATCGCCGCCGCTGTAGTCCTTGCCCGTCAGACCCGTGACTTCGACGTTCGCGCAAAGGTCACGTCCTGGCTCACGTACGCGATCGGCGCCCTGATCGTTCTCGCGGTGCTGTTTTTGCTCGGAAGCGGGACAATCGGCACGGCTCAACTCGCGCACGTGGGCCCGCGGCTCACGACTCTCGTGCTTCCCGTGGCACTTCTCGTGTCCGTGCCTGCCGCTCTCATTGCGGGATGGAGCCAAACGGGTCTCGACACCTGGGTTTTCTCGCAGTTCCGCGCGGGGCGTGCCCGCGTGAGGGAGGGAGCGGCCGCTCTTCGCGCACGGGTTGAAGAAGCCGAATCGAAAGATGAGGGCGCGGAACGCGGTGAGAGTGACGCCGCCGAGAGCGTGGCGGACTCATCGAGCGAAGGCTCCGAGAGGAGCGTGGACTCGGGCGGTGAGGGCATCAAGGCTGACGCCGTTGAAGACACGCTCGAGCGTGAGGAGAAACCCGAGCGCGCAGTGAGCGACGCAGACGAGGGCGGCGAGGCGCAGAGCGCACCCTCCCCTTTGCGCGAGTCAGACTAGAGGTGCAGCCACTCGAGGATCGCGCCCGGCAGGTCCTTGCCGCACGATGACACTGCCGCGTTGGTGAGCGCGGAATCGAGGCACTCCTGGTACTGGGTCATCGGGCCGTAAAACACGAGCGAAACAAGCGCGAGACCGATGACCACGATTGAGGCGGGGATCCCGAAGGCTGCCGTGACACTCGCTGAACGCCGGGCTGGCGTCGGCCACGCCACAATCAAAAGGCGCACGAGGAACACGAGGGCGCCGATGCCCGCGGGGCCCGCGAGCAGGCTAAAGGGTAGGGGCAGGAGAGT
Organism: Dermabacter sp. HMSC06F07; assembly: GCF_001807345.1. Taxonomy (NCBI): domain Bacteria; kingdom Bacillati; phylum Actinomycetota; class Actinomycetes; order Micrococcales; family Dermabacteraceae; genus Dermabacter; species Dermabacter sp. HMSC06F07. Next base: position 126,814 of record NZ_KV788577.1, on the reverse strand, counting down.
CGCACCCCACGCGAGGATCATGCACGTCGCGGCAAGCAGGAGTGCACGAGAGAACGCTTGCTGACGCTCGGGGGTAAAGGCTGGCTGGTCCTGTTGAGGGTGGTTCGGTTCGGAAGTCACGAATTCCATTGTGCCGCATGGGCGCCTACCGAAACCTACACGCGCCCCAGGCACGGGCCCCGCTACTGTTAAGACATGAACGATTTCACGTGCGTCGTGTTCATTTCCGGAACGGGGAGCAATCTTCGAGCGATCCTTGAAGCAATCGAGAAAGGGGCGCTTGCTGGCGTGAAGGTCGCCGCCGTCATCGCCGACGTCGACGCCCCCGGGTTGAGCTTCGCGCGCGATCGCGGGATTCCCGCGCACGTTGTTCCGCTCGCCGATTACTCCACGCGCGAGGACTGGAACCGCGCACTCGTCGACTGCACCGCACATTACGCCCCCGACCTCGTCGTGCTCGCGGGGTTCATGCGTCTGCTCGGAGCCCCCATGCTCGAAGCCTTCCGGGGGCGCATCATCAACACTCACCCGGCGCTCCTTCCCGCTTTCCCGGGCGCCCACGGGGTGCGCGACGCCCTCAACTACGGCGTGAAGGTGACGGGTGCGACGGTCATCGACGTCGATGAAGGGGTCGATACCGGCGCAATCATCGATCAGCGTGCCCTCACCATTCGGCCGGGTGAAAGCGAAGAAGAGCTTCACGAGCGGATCAAGGTCATCGAACGCGAGATGCTCGTGGACGTCATCGCCCGCCGAGCCCGCAACGAATAAACGCCGCGACAGCTCAACGTCACATCGCGTTCACGCGAACGCGATAGGTTTAAAGGGCAAATCGCCCAATCACACCACGACGAAGGAGCCCCGCATGTCCAAGCGTGCCGTCACGCGCGCCCTGGTCTCTGTATACGACAAGACTGGTCTCATCGAGCTCGCGACCGGTCTCCATGCGAACGGCGTCGAGATCGTTTCGACCGGCTCCACCGCGAAGGCGATCGCCGAGGCAGGAATCCCCGTGACGGCCGTGGAGAACGTGACGGGCTTTCCCGAAATTCTCGACGGCCGCGTGAAAACCCTCCACCCGAAGATCCACGGTGGTCTTCTCGCCGACCGCAACAAGCCTTCGCACGTCGCCGCGCTCGAGGAGCATGCGATCGCCCCGATCGACCTGCTCGTGTGCAACCTCTATCCCTTCGAGGACACCGTCGCGAGCGGCGCATCGTTCGACGACATCGTCGAAAAGATCGACATTGGCGGCCCCGCAATGGTGCGCAGTGCCGCAAAGAACTTCTCCACGTGCGCCGTGGTGACAAGCATCGAACAGTACGACCTGGTCGAAGGAGCCGTCGCCGACGGTGGCTTCACACGCGAAGAACGCCTCGTTCTGGCCGCAGACGCCTTCTCGCGCATCGCCGAATACGACGCCGCTATCGAGGAGTGGATGGCGGACCGTGCCGACGAAGCCCTCGGCGTCGATCCTGAAGACGAGGACCTCACGCCGCTTCGCTACGGCGAAAACTCGCATCAGAAGGCCTTCCTTGATTCGAGCCGTTCGCTGTTCGAGGATTCGACGACCCTCGCCGAGGCGGAACCGCTTGGCGGCAAGGCGATGAGCTACAACAACTATGTCGATGCCGATGCCGCGCTGCGCGCTGCCTTCGACCACCCCGAGCCGTGCGTCGCGATCATCAAGCACAACAACCCGTGCGGCATTGCCATCGCCTCCGAAGATGCCGACATCGCCGATGCCTACACGAAGGCCCACGCAACCGACCCGGTATCCGCCTTCGGTGGCGTGATCGCCGCGAACCGCCCCGTGAGCCTCGACATGGCACAGCGCGTCAGCGAGGTCTTCACCGAGGTCATCGTCGCCCCCGGCTACGAGGACGGCGCACTCGACGCTCTCAAAGCGAAGAAAAACCTGCGCATCCTCGAGATCTCCGGTGCGCCCCGCACTGATTCCACCCTCGACGGCCGCGAGATTTGGGGCGGCGTGCTCTACCAGGAGCCCGACCGCTACCAGGCACCGGGCGACGACCCCGCGAACTGGGAGCTCGTGTGCGGTGAGCCGGCCTCGGCCGCAACCCTCGCCGACCTCGCCTTCGCGTGGCGCGCCGTGCGGGCCCCCCGTTCTAACGCGATCCTGCTCGCGAAAGATGGCGCGGCCGTGGGCGTAGGCATGGGTCAGGTGAACCGCGTTGACGCGTGCCGCCTTGCGGTGGAGCGCGCCAACACCCTCGGCGGCGAGGGCGAGGAGCGCGCACGCGGTGCGGTGGCGGCTTCCGACGCTTTCTTCCCCTTCGCTGACGGCCCTGAACAACTCATCGACGCGGGCGTGAGCGCCATCGTGCAGCCCGGAGGGTCGATCCGCGATAAGGAGGTGATCGAGGCATGCAAGAGCGCGGGAATCACCATGTACATGACGGGAACTCGCCACTTCGCGCACTGATCGCCTTTATCGCGCGGATTTTTGGCAAGCGCACCGAAGCAGAGCAGCCGTCGGAACCTTCCATCGACCCCGCCCCGGCGCCAGTCGATCCCAGCCCTGAGACCCCAATCCCCGCCCCCACGAGCGAAAGACGAGCGATGAAAAAAGGCAAGAAAGCCCCCGTGCCCGAACTCGATCTCAACGGCGAACTGCCGCACAGCAGCAACCTTCGCGAATTTATCGAGCACCTTCGCGAACTCGGCTATACCGTTGCCGATGGCCACTCGCCCGATCCTGACCTGATCGACCCGCATGGCAACCCCGTGTACACGTGGCAGGAGGGCTACCCCTACGAGACACGCATGGAGCGCGACGAGTACGAGCGCGAGAAGTATTTCCTTCAGGTCGAGCTGCTCAAGCTCCAGTACTGGCTCGAGGACGCGAAGAAGAAAGCGATCATCATTTTTGAGGGGCGCGATGCTGCCGGTAAGGGCGGTACGATCAAGCGCTTCACCGAACACCTCAACCCGCGCATGGCGCGCGTCGTCGCCCTCAACAAGCCGACCGAGCGAGAGAAGGGCCAGTGGTACTTCCAGCGCTACGTCGAGCATCTGCCGACCGAAGGCGAGATGGTGCTGTTCGACCGCTCGTGGTACAACCGTGCCGGTGTCGAGCGCGTCATGGGCTTCGCGAGCGATGAGGAGTACGAAACCTTCATGAACCAGGTGCCGCACTTCGAGCGCATGCTCGTCGACTCTGGTATCCACGTCACGAAGTTCTGGTTCTCGGTTTCGCAAAAGGAGCAGCGCACCCGCTTCGCGATCCGCCAGCTCGATCCGGTCCGCCAATGGAAGCTTTCGCCCATGGACCTCGAATCGCTCGACCGCTGGGAAGCGTACGGTGCGGCAAAGGAAGAAATGTTCCGCCGCACCGACAAGAAGTATGCGCCGTGGACGATCATCCGCTCGAACGACAAGAAGCGCGCTCGCATCAACGCGATGAAGTACTTCCTCTCGCAGTTTGAATACGAGGGGAAGGACCACGAGGTCGTCGGCACGCCCGATCCGCTGCTCGTGATGCGCGGCAAGAACGAAGAGGCCGACGAATAGCCCGCTAAGCGGGGGCGGCCCGAGCTAGAGCTCGAGGTCGTCCTGGGCGATCGGGTCAGAACTGTCGAGCGCGGGGATCGCCCCCGTTGCGGTTGCCCTGTACGGCTGGGTCATGCGAGCCGGCGTCAGGATCTCATCGAGGTGCCCCTCGCTCACGAGGCCGCGCTCGAGTACGATATCGCGCACCGACTTGCCCGTGTGGAGGGCCTGCGAGGCAATTTCCGAGGACGCCGAGTAGCCGATTACGGGCACGAGCGCCGTGACAATCCCGATCGAGCGCTCGAGGTTGCCCGCGAGAACGTCCTCGTTCACGGTGATGCCCTCGATGCAGCGCGTCGTCAGTGTGCGCATTGCTCGGGTCATGATGCGGGTTGAAGTGAGGATGTTGTAGGCGATCACCGGCTCGAAGGCATTGAGCTGAAGCTGTCCGCTTTCAGCGGCGAGCGTGACCGTGAGGTCGTTTCCGATCACCTGGAAGGCCACTTGATTGACGACCTCCGGGATCACGGGATTGACCTTGCCCGGCATGATGGAGCTGCCCGGCTGGACCGCGGGAAGGTCGATCTCATTGAAACCTGCGCGGGGGCCGGAGGAGAGCAGACGCAGGTCGTTGCAGATCTTCGAGACTTTGACCGCGATCCGCTTGAGCACGCCCGAAAAGGTGACGAACGCGCCCGTGTCGCTCGTGGCCTCCACGAGGTCGGCGGCGAGGGTGAACTCTGTTCCCGTGATCCGCGTGAGCTCCTCAACGACGAGCGAGGCATACTTCGGGTCGGTCGTAATGCCCGTGCCGATCGCGGTCGCACCCATGTTGATTTCCCGGAAGAATCGGGCGGTTCGCGTGAGACGCTCGACGTCCTCGCTCACTGTCGTCGCCCATGCGTGGAACTCCTGCCCCACGGTCATCGGGACAGCGTCCTGCATTTGCGTGCGCCCCATTTTGAGCACGTGCTCGAACTCGTCACCTTTGGCTCGCAGGGCCTCGATCAGGCCCTGCATCGCGTCGGCAAGATCGGGGAAGCTCAAGAGGATCGCGAGGCGCACCGCCGTTGGGTAGACGTCGTTGGTGGACTGCCCGAAGTTCACGTCGTTGTTCGGGTGGAGGTATTCGTACTCGCCCCGTTCGTGACCGAGGATTTCGAGGCCGCGGTTCGCGATGACCTCGTTGGCGTTCATGTTGGTGCTCGTGCCCGCACCGCCCTGGATGAGGTCGACGACGAAATGCTCGTGATGCTCTCCGTTTTCGATCTCGGTGCAAGCCTGGGCGATCGCATCGGCCTTGGTCTTTTCGAGGCCGCCGAGTCGCTGGTTGGTGCGGGCCGCCGCGTGCTTGACATACGCGAGTGCCGTGACGAGCGAGGGGAAGTGGTTCAGGCGGAAATCGGAAATGCGAAAGTTCTCGAGCGCCCTGAGGGTTTGGACCCCGTAGAGGGCGTCGGCTGGTACCTCGCGGTCTCCGAGGAGGTCATGCTCGATGCGCACGGCGGTCATATCGTGGTTCACGTCCTTGTGGTGGGTTGGTAGCGGTAGTGCGTCGTTGCGTTGCACGGGGTGCGACACCACTAGCGTAACCACGTCGGGCTACGATGGTTGTGTGAATCGATCGCCCTATTCCCTCGGCGCCGCCGTGCACCGCCAGCGACTTTTGCTGGTGACGCTGGGCATTGTTTTTTTCGTGGTGCTACCGATCGGGGTCTTTTTTTCTGTCCCGACCGCCGGATACGCGCTCTCGGCGCTGCTGTTTGCTCTCGCCGTGGTGCGGCTCATCCTGCCCGTGGATGCTCTCGGAGCGCTCGTGGTGAGGCGCAGGTCGATCGATGTCGCGACGATTCTCATCCTCGCCGTTCTCGTTTGCGCGCTTTCTTCGAGCCCCGGTCTCTGAGCGGTGGATTAGTCGCCGAAGTCGACGCGCCCCGTATCGAGGGTGTACATCGCGTGGGCAAGCGCGAGCTCGCCCGACTCGTGCGCCGCGCGTATGAGCGGGGAACGCACGCACACTTCCGTTTTCGCTGCGGCGGCATTCACGGCAGCGGCGTCCGTGGGCGCGTCTGCCCCGGAAAGGGGAGGGTCTCCGACGGTGGCGCGGCGAGCGTCGGATCCCAAACGCCGCGAAATCTGCTCGGCAAGCGCATTGAGGTGTCCCGGGAGGAGGGCGAGCGACGTTCCGCTGGCGCGCTCTTCCATGAGGGATTCGGCCGCGGCGACAGCCCCGCAGTTGTCGTGGCCGAGGACGAGGATCAACGGAACAGCGAGCTTATGCACCGCGAATTCCAGCGACGCAAGGACGGCGTTTTCCACCATCTGTCCAGCGGAACGCACGACAAAGAGATCGCCGAGCCCGCAGTCGAACACGATCTCGGGCGGGACGCGCGAATCGGCGCACGCGAGGACCGCCGCGAACGGTGCTTGACCCGAGGACAGGTCGAGGCGTCGATCCTCGTCGCTATTCGGGTGACGGGTCGTTCCGCTCGCAAATCGAGCGTTGCCTTCGCGCAGGCGTGCGAGTGCAGCGCGAGCGTCGATCGGGATGTGTGTCATTCGCTGATCCTTTCCGTGCGCGGCCTGCGAGCGTGTGCCACGATATGAGTGTGAGCACTTCCCTGACCCGTCTGCACCAGGTATTCGAACTCGCCATGCGCATTGGCGAGGTCATGATTTCCAACGGTGCCGCGGCGGCCGACGTGACCGCGACAATGCTACGCGTGACGGCCTCCTCCGGCATTCGAAATGTGTCGGTGCAGACGACTCTCACGGAAGTGTCGGTCTCCTACTACCCGGACACGCAGTCGGCACCGTTCACGCGCATCAGCACCGCGGGCGGCTACACGTACGACTTCACGAAGCTCGACCGCGTCGATGAGATCACCACGAAATACGTGAAGGGCGAGATGGATCTTCACGAGGCGCTCCTCGCGGTTGATCGCGTGCGCTCAATGAAGCGGTATTACGGCCCGATCGTGACTACCCTCGCGTGGGTGCTCATGGGTGGCGCGTGCGCGATGTTCTTCGGCGCGGGGATTCTCGTGACAGCCTTTGCGGCTTTCGCGGCGGGCGTGTTGTGGCAGGTCTACATTCTGTTCGACAAGCTGCGGCTTCCCGTGTTTTATGCGCAAATCGCGGGGGGATTCATCGTGGTGCTCATTTCCCTCGTCGTGAACTGGCTGGACCCGACGGCGAATTCGTCGCTCGTCGTTGTCGCGTGTCTCGTCATGGTGCTTGCGGGCTCGACGTCGGTCGGGGCGATGCAGGATGCGATCACGGGATGGTACGTGACTGCCGCGGGGCGAGTGCTCGAGACGTTCATGCTGACCGTGGGCGCTGTCATCGGTATTCGTGGCGGCATGCTCATCGCCGAGTGGGTCGGCGCGGACATCTCGATCACGTCGACGATTCCAGCCACCCTGATTTCGACGCTCCTCGTGGCGATTGCGGGAGCGCTTATCGGGCTCGGTTTCGCCGTAGGTTTTCAAGTCCCGCCGCGGCTTTTGCACTGGGTGACGCTCCTGCCGGGCTTCACGGCAACGACATCGTTCCTCATCGAGGTAGCGGGTCTCGAGCGCGCGTGGGCTACCGGCATTACCGCGTTCTTCACGGGGGTGTTCGCGGTCGCCATTTCGCAACACGCAAAGGCATACGTGAACATCCTCATCGCGCCCGCGATCATCACGATGGTGCCTGGCTCGGTTATTTATCGAGGCCTCCTGGGACTGAGCGACGGAAGCAATACGGGTGCCGGCTATCTCTTGCTGGCGTGCGAGATCGCTATTGCGATTTCGGCGGGCGTGATCCTCGGTGAGCTCGTTGCGAGCCGCGCGGTGACGCTCCTTGCGAGCGGGCGCGTGCGCGTGCCGGCAATTTCACAGCCGTTTAGCACGAATCGGCGCCGCCGCATGGTGACCTTTAGGCGTCGCCGTAAGCCGGGCGCTCTCACCACGGCGATTCCAGTCGTTCACCTCGATCCCGGTGAACTCGACCCCACGATCGATCTTGAGGCCGGCCCGGAATGGCGCGAGGACGTCGACAACCTCCAGCCGGAAGTGCGCGAATCGGGATTCGAGATTGTTGAAATGGACCCCGAAGACGTCGAGATGCCGGCCATCCGCTCCGACGAGAGCGCAGATGAGGACATGAGTAGCGTCAGGCACCTCTAGACTTGAGGCATGACTGAACTGCATGCTGCTCCCCGTGACGTTGAGGCAATCGACAAGGCTGCTCGCGAGTTTCGCGAGGCCTTTGGCGGCGATCCGGAAGGCGTGTTTTCTGCGCCCGGCCGAGTGAATATCATCGGTGAGCACGTCGATTATCAGCAGGGGTTGTGCGTCCCGATGGCGATCTCGCATCGCTGCTTCGTCGCGGCACGCCGCACTGACGCGGGCGTCGTGCGGATGCGGTCCGTGCAGTCAGGCGAGACGGTCGAGGCGCCCGTTGCGACTCTCGCCCCGGGGGCCGTCGAAGGCTGGGCTTCATACGTCGCGGGGGTCGTGTGGGCGTTCGCGGAACACTTCGAGGACGAAACGCCGTGCGGCTTCGACCTCTTGATCGACGGCTACGTTCCCCTCGGCGCCGGCCTCAGCTCGAGCGCAGCCCTCGAATGCGCGGTCGCGGCCGCGATCGATGAGCTGTGCGAGCTCGGGACTACTCCCCACGACCGTATTCGCGCGGCGATCAAGGCGGAAACGCAGTTCGCTGGTGCGGCAACCGGCGGGCTCGATCAGTCGGCCTCGATCCTGTGCGAGGAAGGGCACGCCATCGTACTCGATTGCCGAGACTTTTCGACGACGTCGGTCCCGTGGGATCTCGCGGGACAGAGTCTCGAGCTGCTCATTATCGATACGCGAGCTCCTCACAGCCTCGTGGGTGGCGAGTACGCGGAGCGCAGGGCGCAAGCGGAGGCGGGGGCGCGTGCGCTCGGCGTGGACAGTCTGCGCGACGTGCCATTCGAGCGGGCTTTGGATGCGTGCGAGGGCCTTACCGATCCCGTTGTGCAAAAGCGTAGCCGCCACATAATTCACGAGATCGAGCGCGTGCGCGAATTTGCCGCGGCGCTCGAGGCGGGCTCGATCCGCGACAACCTCGAGAAGATTGCCGGCCTGCTCAACGCCTCGCACGATTCACTACGCGACGATTACGAGGTCACCGTTCCCGAGCTCGACGTCGCCGTCGATGCAGCGCGCGCGGCGGGGGCGCACGGTGCGCGCATGACCGGCGGCGGCTTTGGCGGGAGCGTGATCGCTCTCGTCGATGCGGACAGGGTGGAGGCCGTCGCGGGCGCGGTGGCACGCGCATTCGCCGAGCACTCGTTCACCGCCCCGGCGTTCTTCCTCGCAACGCCGAGCCGCGGCGCGGGCCGAGACCGCTAAGACGCGCTCAAGCCGCGCCTTCGTACCACTCGCGCACGCGTTCGAGCTGCGCTGCCTTGTGCGCGTCGCTCATGCGCGAGGCGCGGATTGATCCGGCGGCGAGGTCGGCGATTTCTCGGTCGCTCATGCCCATTGCGCGCACGGCTTCGTATTGGGCGAGAAGGCGCGAACCGAAAAGGAGCGGGTCGTCCGCGCCGAGGGCGATCGTGGCACCGGAGCGTGCGAGCTGCGGTACGGGCACATCGCCGATATCGCCATACACGCCGAGGGAAACGTTCGACGCCGGGCACACTTCGAGGGCAATGTCGCGCTCCACGAGTGTGTCGAGCAGTCGAGGATCCTCGATCGCGCGCACGCCGTGGCCGAGGCGGGTGGGCCTCAACGCCTCGACGACCTCGTGGATGTGCGGCGGGCCGAGGAGCTCGCCGCCGTGGGGCATCGCGGCGAGGCCCCCGTTGTGGGCAATTCTGAACGCCCCCGCAAACGCACTCGTATCCCCGCGCCGCTCGTCGTTGGACAGACCGAATCCGATCACGGTCCCCGCATGCTTGACGGCAAGGCGGGCGAGGATGCGGGCATCGAGCGGGTGGCGCATGCGGCTCGCCGCGACGATGATCCCCATGGAGATTCCGAGGTCGCGCTCGATCGCGCGGGCTTCGTCCACGATGATCTCGATTGCGGGGGTGATGCCGCCCACGAACGGTGCGTAACTCGTGGGATCGATTTGCAGCTCGAGCCGTACGGAGCCCTCGGCGAGATCATCCTCGGCGGCCTCGCGAAGGAGGCGGCGCATAATCGTCTCGCTGTTGACGACGGTGCGTGCGGCGTCGTAGAAGCGCTGGAAGCGGAACCAGCCGCGCGCGCTCGGCTCGACCTTGAGCGCGGTCTGTTCCGTGAGCGTGCGCGGCAACCGCAAGTTCTGTGCGGCCGCGAGTTCTTGCAACGTGTCGTGACGCATCGAGCCCGTGAAGTGCAGGTGCAGGTGCGCCTTGGGCAGCGCGCGCAGGTCTCGCGTGCCTTCGCGATTGGGGTGTGGGTTTCCGACGGTTGCCATGGCCTAGCCGAGCACTTTCTGAAGTCGAGAAACGCCCTTCGCCAGGTCTACGTCGGAAAGCGCATAGCTGAGGCGGAGGTGACCCGGCGCATCGAAAGCCTCCCCGGGCACGAGTGCAACCTTGGCGCGCTCGAGGATGAGTGCGGCGAGTTCGGCCGACGTGGTGACGCGCGTGCCGTCGATCTCGCGCCCCAGAAGGCCCGTGACATCGGGGAAGGCGTAGAACGCCCCGCGAGGAGTCGGCAGCGTGAGACCTTCGATCTCGCTGAGCATGTCGACCATCGTGCGGCGTCGCCGATCGAACGCTTCACGCATTGTGTCGAGCGGTTCGGTGGGGCCCGTCAGCGCGGCGATGGCGGCGCGCTGGGCAACGTTGTTGACGTTCGAGGTCAGGTGGCTTTGGAGCCGCGCAACGCCCTGGGCGATGTCCGGCGGAGCGATCAACCAGCCGACGCGCCAGCCGGTCATGGCGAACGTCTTGGCGACGCCGTTGACGAGGATCGTGCGATCCTCGAGCTCGGGCACCACGTCAAGGATCGAATGGAACGTCGCGCCGTCATAGACAAGGTGCTGGTAAATCTCATCGGAGAGCACCCACAGATCGGTCTCGAGTGCCCAACGCCCGAACTCTTCCACCTGAGCGCGGCTCATGACCGCCCCCGTAGGGTTCGACGGTGAACACAGCAGCACGACCTTCGAACGCGGCGTGCGGGCGGCCTCGAGCTGCTCGATCGAGGGGATATAGCCCTGGTCGGCGCCCGCGCGCACGGCGACGGGAACTCCGCCCGCAAGCCGAACTGCCTCCGGATACGTTGTCCAGTAGGGCGCTGGCAGGATGGCTTCATCGCCCGGATCGAGGAGCGCTGCGAGTGCTTCGTATACGGCCTGCTTCCCGCCGTTGGTGACGATGATGCGTGAGGCATCGACGCGAACGCGGTCGCTCTCAAAGGTCTGGTGCGCGATCGCCTCCTTGAGCTCTGGAAGGCCGGTCGCGGGGGAGTAGCGGTGATTCTTTGGATCGCGAGCGGCGGCGATCGCAGCTTCGACGATGTGTTCGGGCGTGGGGAAATCCGGCTCGCCAGCGCCGAAGCCTATGACGTCTTCTCCTTGCGCGGCGAGAGCCTTCGCCTTCGCGTCAACGGCGAGAGTGGCCGACTCAGCGATCGATGTGAGGCGCGCAGAAAGGCGCCGTTCGTGCGGTGTGGAGGTGGAGTCATCGAAGCTCATAGATTCGATCTTGTCAGAAAAAGCAGAGCGTCGCGTGAAACCCGTGCGTCACGCGCCCGCAAAGGACGCTAGCGCCTGATTCAAGCCGAGTGCGTCACACAATCGCGATAAGGGCCCTCGTGACTAGACCGCGGCGTTCAATTGCCCTATGATCGTATCTGGCCCTTTTTGAGGGCTTCGCTCCTCGGGCAGTGCTCGTGAAGCACAGGGCAGTGGCGCAATTGGTAGCGCAACGGTCTCCAAAACCGTAGGTTGCAGGTTCGAGTCCTGTCTGCCCTGCTTTTTCTTTAAGCGGTAATCCCCAGCGCCCGATCGACACGTTGCCGACGTCGAGATGGAGAAGGAAAACGATGAGCGTTCACCCCGAGACCGACCCCACTCGTGGCGACTTCGAGCAAGAGTCGACCATCGGCACGAAGAACCCCTTCAAGGCGTGCTGGATCTTCCTCCAGCAGGTTTTCACGGAACTGCGCAAGGTTGTCACGCCGACCGGTCGCGAAATGGTCACCTACACGATTGCGGTTGTCGCGTTCGTCGTGTTCATGATCCTTCTCGTGTTCGGCATGGACTTCGTGTTCGGCTCGCTCACGCGCGCACTGTTCACGGCGCACTGAGATTTTCGAGAGTAAGGAAACGATACTCGTGGCAGAAGATATGCACGACGACCTCGCAAACGAGGCCCTCGACACCACCCCGGAAGTGGCCGACGCCCCCGAGAGCGGCGAAGCTCCCGAAAACGCAGCGCCCGCGGAGGAAGCCGAGGGCGCAGAGGCCCCCGTCGTTCTCGACGAAAACTCGGAGAGCGCGGTTGAGGATCCGGTTGTGGCCCTCAAGCGTCACCTGCGTTCCGCACCCGGCGAGTGGTACGTCATCCACTCCTACTCGGGTCACGAAAATCGTGTGAAGACCCAGCTGCTCACGCGCACCGAAACGCAGGACATGGAGGATTACATCTTCCAGGTCGAGGTGCCCATGGAGGATGCGACCGAGGTCAAGAACGGTCAAAAGAAGATCGTGCGCCGCGTGCGCATTCCCGGCTACGTGTACGTGCGCATGGATCTCACCGAAGCTTCGTGGCGAGTGGTGCGTGACACCCCGGGCGTGACCGGCTTTGTGGGAAACAGCACCGATCCTGTACCTCTCTCGTTCGATGAGATTTACTCTCTGTTGGCGCCGTCGGTCAACCTCCCCGAGAAGAAGAAGTCCTCTTCTTCCAAGGCCAAGGAAAAGGCCATCCCGGCGTTCGAGGTGGGCGAGTCCGTCACCGTCATGGACGGCCCCTTCGAAACGATGCCCGCCACGATCGCGGACATCGACAACACCAACCAGAAACTTCGGGTTCTCGTGTCGATCTTCGGCCGCGAGACCCCGCTCGAGTTGGGCTTCGAGCAGGTCGCCAAGATCTGAAAACGCCCGCCCGCACTCGCGGGACCGTAGTGGGAGGGTGCCGAACGGTATCCGCCCGAACCACGACAAGAAGGAAGAGCAATGGCTCCCAAGAAAAAGGTCGCGAGCATTATCAAGCTCCAGATCCAGGCTGGACAGGCGACGCCTGCTCCGCCGATCGGCCCGGCACTCGGTGCCGCCGGTGTGAACATCGTTGAGTTCACCAAGGCCTACAACGCCGCCACCGAAAGCCAGCGCGGCAACATCGTCCCGGTTGAGATCACCGTGTACGAGGATCGCTCGTTCACGTTCATCACCAAGACTCCGCCCGCTGCACGCCTCCTCCTCAAGGCCGCAGGCCTTGACAAGGGCTCACCCGTGCCCCACACCCAGAAGGTGGGCAAGGTGACCATGGAGCAGGTCAAGGAGATCGCGCAGACCAAGATGCCCGATCTCAACGCAAACGATATTGACGCCGCCGCGAAGATCGTGGCTGGAACCGCGCGTTCCATGGGCATCACGGTGGAGGGCTGATCCAAATGGCAAAGAAATCAAAGGCATTCCAGGACGCCGCCGCACTCATTGAGGAAGGTCGCCACTACGCGCCCCTCGATGCCGTGCGCATCGTCAAGAAGTCCGGTTCCAAGAAGACCGACTCGACCGTTGAGGTCGCCATGCGCCTGAGCGTTGACCCCCGCAAGGCGGACCAGATGGTGCGCGGCACCGTCAACCTCCCGCACGGCACCGGTAAGACCGCCCGCGTCATCGTGTTCGCGACCGGCCCCCAGGCCGAGGCAGCACGCGCCGCAGGCGCCGACGAGGTCGGCGACGACGACCTCATCGAGAAAGTTGCAGGCGGCTGGACCGACTTCGACACCGCCGTGGCAACCCCGAACCTCATGGGTAAGGTGGGCCGCCTTGGCCGCGTGCTCGGTCCCCGTGGCCTCATGCCGAACCCCAAGACCGGCACCGTCACGATGGACACCGCGAAGGCTGTCAGCGACATCAAGGGCGGCAAGATCGACTTCCGCGTTGACCGTGCTGCCAACCTTCACTTCATCATCGGCAAGGCCTCGTTCACCGAGAAGCAGCTCGTGGAGAACTACGTTGCAGCTCTCGAGGAGATCCTGCGCCTCAAGCCGGCGAGCTCGAAGGGCCGCTACATCTCGAAGGTCACGATGTCCACGACCTTCGGTCCCGGTGTTCCGATCGACGTGAACCGTACGCGCAACCTCACCGAGGAGACCGACGAGGCCTGAGCCTCGAAGCTCCCGGAGAGCACAGCATAAAAGAGTGGGCCCCGCGCAATGCGCGGGGCCCACTCTCGTATAGGAGGGTGCGATTACTTCGCGACCTTCACGCCAACCTCACGCGCTCCACTGAGCTCGCGCTGATCGACGTCGTCCATCTTCGACTGCACCCAGGGGGCAATCAAGAACATAATGATCGCCACGACGACGGTCACGGCACCGAGGCCGTAGTAGTACACGGCGTCACCGAGGTTTGCCCTCTTCACCTGGTCGATAATCACCGACGTGAGACCCATGCCGACGCTCGGCGCAAGGTACCAAAGGGTCATGGTTTGCGAGGCAAACTGCTTCGGTGCGAGCTTGGTCGTCACCGAGAGGCCCACGGGGTTCATGCACAGCTCGGCAACCGTCTGCACGACGAACACGAGGCCCAGGTACCAGAACGGGGCGAGCATGCCCGCACCCGGCCACGTTCCGAAGCCGTAGCCCATGAGCAATGCCGACAGCGCGATGATGACGAGAGAAAGTGCGAACTTTGCGGCCGTGTTCGGGAACTTGCCCTTGCGGCGTGTGAAGATCCACGCGATCACCGGCGAGAGTAAGAGCACCGCGGCGGGGTTGATGGACTGGTAAACCTCGGGGGAGAGGTTCAGTGCGCCGATCGTGCGGTCCGTGTTGTTCTCGGCAAAGAAGGCCATCTTGCCGGCAGCCTGCTCGAAGATCACGACGAACAGAACCTGCCGACCCAAAGGGGCAGGAACGCGCCAAGGTGCGTGCGCTCCTGTGCGGTGACCTTCGGACTCTTGAACATCGTGAGGAAGTAGTAGGCGCTCATGATCAGAGCGAAGGTGAACAGCGAGTAGGCGATCGCCGAGTGAAGCTCGCCGAGCAGGGCATTGAAACCGAGCACCAGGAGCGTCGCGACGACGACGATGCCGAGGCCGCCGAGGGCGAGACGCGCGCCTTCGCCCTTCTGGAGCGGGTTCGGGATACGGTAGGCGAACTCGCCGAGCTTGTGGCGGCCGTAGAAGAACGACACGAGTGCAAGCGCCATGCCGACGGCAGCTGCGAGGAAGCCGACGTGGTAGCCGAAGTGGCCGCGCAGGAAGCCCACGATCAGCGGGGCAACGAGCGAGCCGACGTTCACCGACATGTAGAAGTACTGGAAGCCCGCATCGCGCCTCGGGTCGTCCTCATCGTAGAGGCCGCCCACGATCGTCGCGAGGTTCGGCTTGATGAGGCCGGTACCGATCGCAATGCAGATCAGGCCCGACCACGACGTGATCGCGGCAGGGAATGCCAGCAGCACGTGGCCGAGCATGATGACCGACCCGCCGATAAGCCCGGAGATCCACGGCCCGAGGATGCGATCGGCGATGATGCCGCCCGGGATTGTCATGAGGAGCACCGCGGCGCCGTAGGCGGACACGATGACCTGTCCCGCGGTATCCGAAAGACCGAGACCCTGGTTAGCAGCGACATCGGTGAGGAAGTACAGCAGGATCGCGCGCATGCCGAACCAGCTAAAGCGCTCCCACATTTCGACCTGGAGCATCCAGGGTAGGCCGCCAGGGTGACCGATGAAGGACTTATCGTTCTTGGAGGGACCCGTGCGTAGTTTCGTGGGCCGGTACTTGTATACCGCTGAATCTTGTGCGGTCGGATTGGTCGTCATCGATAAATCCTTGCTGTGTCGTTCCTATCAATCGCGTATCGCGGGTGCCAACCGGCGCACGGTGTGTGGCCGGGCTGCGCGGGATATGCGCCACACCCATGACATCAGACGAACGGGACGCCCGCAGGCTCAGGAGACGGGTGCAGGAGACGTAATTTTATGCGTAATCCGGTTGCCCGGATCGGTAAGAGATGTAGGGACCTAGGGCACGACAGTTATCGAAGGGACGCCCGTTTGTCACGCCGCGGTTGCTGAGCTCGCGTCGTCTGATTGGGTACTGTTAGTGGCCAAGGCCACGTGATCGGTGCGTCGCCTGGTCGCCCAGTGAAGGCTGCGCTTGCACCGCTGTTGAAAGGGGATCTCGTTGACTCAGAACGCCGATCTACGAGTAGGAGTAGTGGGTTTTGGCGCTCGTGGCGCTCTGGCGCGTCACGCGCATAAACCGGGAGAGGGAGCCCGCGTCACGGTCGTCGCGGACCCCACTGAGCGAGGCAAAAGGAAAGCACGCGAGATCATCGGCGAGGACGTCCACACGGTGAACACCGTCGAGGATCTGTTGGGCAGCCACGACGTTGATGCGGTCATGATCCTCGCGCCCGACGACCTACACGCCTCGATCGCACTCACAGCGCTCGGGGCGGGTATACCGACGTTTTCCGAAAAGCCCATGGCGATCTCTGTCGAGGACACCGATGCGATGTTGAGCCTCGCCTACGAGAAGCGCACGCGGCTTTACGTGGGCCACAACATGCGCCATATGCCGGTGATCCGCCAGATGAAGGACATGATTGATGCCGGGTTAATCGGTCGCGTGCGTGCCATTTGGTGCCGGCATTTCGTGGGGGCCGGCGGCGACTTCTACTTCAAGGATTGGCACGCCGAGCGTGCGCGCGCGTTCTCGCTCTTGCTGCAGAAGGGCGCTCATGACATCGACGTCATTCACTGGCTCGCCGGTGGCTACACCCGCCGGGTTTCCGGTATCGGCGGCCTCGAGGTTTACGGCGACATCGAGGACCGACGCGATAACTCCGATCGCATTATGTGGGACTGGTTCGATGCGGACGTCTATCCGCCCTCGAAGCAGAGGGAACTCAATCCTGTCATCGACGTCGAGGACATCTCGATGCTCCATATGACGCTGGACAACGGCGTCTATGCCTCGTACCAGCAGTGCCATTTCACCCCGGATTATTGGCGCAACTATACGGTCATCGGCGACGAAGGGCGGATCGAAAACATGGGCGACAACGCCGGGGATCAGATCTACCTGTGGAACTCACGCCACTCGGGTGCCGCTCGCCCGGATCAGGTGGAGGTGATCGCGAGGGCCGACGGCGGCCACGGCGGTGCTGACCCACGGCTCATCAATGAATTCCTCGAATTCGCGAGGACCGGTGGCCGTACGGATGTGTCGGTGATTGCCGCGCGCGAGGCGGTCGCCACGGGCGTGTACGGCGCTCTTTCGATCCGCGCGGGTGGGCAGATGCTCGAGGTTCCTCCCGTGCCCGCGAACATTCGCGAGTATTTCGACTCGGGGCAGGCCTAGCCGAACGACGCACAAACGGTGCCGAGGCAGTGAGAAGGGGTGGCCCCGCCAAGCGGAGCCACCCCTCATACCGTTGCGGCGGAAATGCCGTTCTTACTTCGCGTGCTTCTCGCTGTAGTCGAGCTCGCCCTCGAAGGCGTCGCGGATGAGCGCCTTGAGTTCGCTCACGAGAGGCTGCTTCGGGTTTGCCGGCGTGCACTGGTCCTCGTAGGCGCGATCGGCGAGAGTGTCGATCGTCTTTTCGAGGTGCTCGAGCGTCGCGCCGTTCGCCTTGAGCGACATCTCGATGCCGATGTCCTCGGCGAGCTCGGTGACGGCCTTGACGAGCGAGGCGACGCCTTCCTCCGTGGTCTTCGCCGGGAGGTTGAGTGCGCGGGCAATCTCGGCGAAGTCCTCATCGGCACGGAACGACTCGTACTTCGGGAAGAGCGCGTGCTTCACGGGCTTCTTCGCGTTGTAGTTGATGACGTGCGGGAGGAAGATCGCGTTCGTGCGGCCATGCGCGAGGTTGAACTCGGCGCCGACCTTGTGCGAAAGCGAGTGCACGATACCGAGGAAGGCGTTCGCGAAAGCGATGCCTGCCATGGTGGAGGCATTGTGCATGTTCTCCTTGGCCTCGCGGTCGCCCTCGAGGACAGACTTGCGGAGGTTCGCGAAGATCATCTGGATCGCGCGGAGCGAGAGGCCCTTTGTGTAGTCCGAGGCCATGGTCGAGACATACGACTCGATCGCGTGGGTGAGTGCGTCCATGCCCGAGTCAGCCGCCGTGCGGGCGGGGACGGTGTCCACGAACTGAGCGTCGGCGATGGCGACGTCGGGAAGGATCGCGTAGTCGGCGATCGGGTACTTCACGTGGTTCTCGGAGTCGGTGATGACCGCGAACGGGGTGCACTCCGAGCCGGTGCCCGAGGTCGTCGGGATCGCCACGAAGCTTGCTTTTTCACCGAGCTTCGGGAACGTGTAGGTGCGCTTGCGGATATCGAGGAACTTCTGCTTCATGCCGAAGTAAGAAGCGTTGCCGTCCTCGTAGAACATCCACATACCCTTCGCGGCGTCCATTGCGGAGCCGCCGCCGAGGGCGATGATCGTGTCGGGTTTGAACTGGTTCATCTGCTCGACGCCGCGGAACACGGTGTCGGAGCTCGGGTTGGGCTCGACGTCCGAGAAGATCTGGTACTGGATTGGGTTGCGGCGCTCGCGAAGCTGCTCGAGAACGATGTCGACGTAACCGAACTGGACCATGCCCGGGTCGGTCACGATGAAGGCTCGGTTGATACCTTCCATGTCGCGCAGGTACTGGGTGGAGTAGCGCTCGAAGTAGGTCTTCGGAACCTTGAACCACTGCATGTTGTTACGACGCTCCGCAATTCGCTTGATGTTGATCAGATCGATGGCCGACACGTTGCGCGACACCGAGTTGTGGCCGTAGGAGCCGCAGCCGAGGGTGAGCGAAGGGATGAGGCCGTTGTAGATGTCACCGATGCCGCCCTGCGAGCTCGGGGAGTTGACGACGATGCGGCACGCGCGCATCGCGATGCCGTACTCGCGCTCCTGCTTCTCGTCGCTAGTGTGGATGACGGCGGTGTGGCCGAGACCGCCGTGTTCGAGCAGCTGGTCGGCGAGTTCGAAGCCCTCGGCGGCGTCCTTGACGACCTTGTAGCCGAGCACGGGCATGAGCTTTTCCTGGCTGAACGGGTGGTCTTTGCCCACACCGTCGATCGGCACGAGGAGAACCTTCGTGTAGTCGGGAACGTTGAGCCCTGCGCCTTCGGCGATCTTGAGGGCGCTCGAGCCGACGAGTGCGGGGTTGACTCCACCCTTGTCGGTGATCATGAACTTCTCGAGCTTCGTGCGTTCGGTCTTGTTCAGGAAGTAGCCGCCGTACTTTTCGAATTCGGCGACGAATTCTTTGTTGATGTCGGTATGGACGAGGACGCTCTGCTCGGATGCGCAGATCATGCCCGAGTCGAAGGTCTTCGACAGCAAAAGATCGTTGACGGTGCGCGAAATCTTCGCTGTCTTGTCGATGTACACGGGAACGTTGCCCGGGCCCACGCCGAGGGCGGGTTTGCCGGTGGAGTAGGCGGCTTTGACCATGCCCGAGCCACCGGTGGCAAGCACAAGGGCAACTTTGTCGTGGTTCATGAGCAGGCCGGTCGCTTCGAGCGAGGGCGTTTCGATCCACTGCACGCAGTTCTCGGGAGCTCCGGCCTCGACGGCAGCTTCGTACACGACGCGTGCGGCGTGGGCGGAGCTTTCCTGGGCGCTCGGG
Organism: Dermabacter sp. HMSC06F07; assembly: GCF_001807345.1. Taxonomy (NCBI): domain Bacteria; kingdom Bacillati; phylum Actinomycetota; class Actinomycetes; order Micrococcales; family Dermabacteraceae; genus Dermabacter; species Dermabacter sp. HMSC06F07. Next base: position 107,510 of record NZ_KV788577.1, on the reverse strand, counting down.
TGGAACGCGAAGATGATCGGGTTGCGGGTCTTCAGGGCGATGAGCGACTTGAAGATCGTGGTCGAGGTCGGGTTGGTCGTGGGCGTGACGCCTGCAATGACGCCCACGGGTTCGGCAACTTCAATCACACCGCGAGTCTTGTCCTCGTGGAGGATGCCGACGGTCTTGTCGTGCTTAATCGAGTTCCAAATGTATTCGGAGGCGAAGATGTTCTTGATGATCTTGTCTTCGTACACACCGCGCCCGGTCTCTTCGACGGCGTGCTTGGCGATCGCCATGTGTTGGTCCAGGGCAGCGAGGGTCGCCTGGTGCACGATGTGATCGACCTGCTCTTGTGTGAAGTCGCGGAACTCTTTGAGCGCGGTCGCGCCCTTGTCTGCGAGAGCGTCGATCATCGCCTGCGTGTCCGTATCGGGCGTAGCTTTGGCGTCTGCCATGAGCGTGTCCATCCTTTTCTGCGGGTGGAGTGAATAGAAAAGTACGTCGTTGTGACTCCAACCTACGTGGCTGCCGTGGTGCACTCAACAACGTTTGATAGCTGTCTAGATTAAGCAAAAGTGCAGGTCAGAGAGTTTGTTTGCGGAAGGTTGGGGGTGTGGTGTGCGGATCTGGAAATAGTGGGCCCGGACCAGCTTTGGTCTCGGTCACAAGCGCCAGTCTAGCGCTCTAGGGGTATAAGGTCCCCGAATGACCTGCATGTTCATTGAGACCATGAATACTGGGTGAAGTTGGACCTCGAGAGAGGGGGACGAGGCCGGAATGGAAGCGCGGTAACGTGCCGGTTAGGGTCCGACGGCAGCCGAAGGGATATTGGTCCCCATTTTTGAACTGTGGCCCGATTCACGTCGGCATGAAGTGCGGCTTGCTTGTGGGAGGGATCACCGCTCGTGGGGTTTCGCTGCCGCGGGTGTGGGGGTAAAGTTGATCTCACCGAAGACCGCCGGTCGTCGCCCTGCCATCAGGGGGACCGAAAGCTTTCACTGTGGTGAAACGGCCTGCGCAGGTGCTCAAGAAACGATACGCGCTATGTGCGTGCTCAAGCCTTGACCCTGCGGTCAAGGCTTTTTTCATGACTGAAGCTTTCAGGCCGGCCTCGAGACCTCTGGAAGGAGGGCCATGGCGAGGCCTGACAAGGCAGCTGCCGTTGCCGAGCTCACGGAACTGTTCCGCGAGTCGAGTGCGGCAATTCTGACCGAGTACCGCGGGCTGAGCGTTGACCAGCTCAAGACGCTGCGTCGTTCGCTCGGTGCCGACACTACCTACGCCGTGGTAAAGAACACGCTTGCTGCTATCGCGGCGCGGGAAGCTGGGATCGACGCCTTTGAGGGCGATCTCAACGGCCCTACTGCGATCGCGTTCATTAAGGGCGAGCCGGTCGAACCGGCTAAGGCTCTGCGTGACTTTGCCAAGGACAACCCCATGCTGGTCGTCAAGTCCGGTTACTTTGAGGGCAAAGCCCTCACGGCTGACGACGTTGAGAAGCTTGCCGATCTCGAATCGCGCGAGGTTCTTCTTGCCAAGACTGCCGGTGCTCTCAAGGCATCGATGTCGAAGGCTGTTTTCGTTCTCGCTGCGCCGCTCACCAAGACCGCGCGCACCGTGGACGCCCTGCGTGCCAAGAACGAGGGCTGAGGCTTCGAGTCTCATCCCGAGGCGTGATGCACGCGCTCGGCACAACCTTTTACACATACACTCGGCGCACACGCGCCTGGCACCCGTGGGTGCCACTTGACAGGAAGGACTAGCCCAATGGCTAAGCTCACCAACGAAGAGCTCATCGAAGCTTTCAAGGAAATGACCCTCATCGAGCTCTCCGAGTTCGTGAAGCAGTTCGAAGAGGTCTTCGACGTGACCGCTGCTGCCCCCGTTGCCGTTGCCGCTGCTGGCGGCGCTGCCGGTGGCGAAGCTGCCGCTGCTGAGGAAAAGGACGAATTCGACGTCATCCTCGAGTCGGTCGGTTCGGCCAAGATTGCTGTCATCAAGGAGGTGCGCGCTCTCACGGGTCTCGGCCTCAAGGAGGCGAAGGACCTCGTCGATGGCGCTCCGAAGCCGGTTCTCGAGGCTGCCTCGAAGGAAGACGCTGAGAAGGCCAAGGAGCAGCTCGAGGGCGCTGGCGCAACCGTCACCCTCAAGTGATTCCTGCGCTTTAGGCGCATTTCATAGCGAAAGGGTCGCCCCTGGGGGCGGCCCTTTTTGCTACCAGCCCGAGGGTGTGAGGAGGCTCTCAAGGGTGGCTGGTAGGGTGTGCCCGGATCTTGCCCCCTGACCCTAAGGCCTCTCATGTCACGTACACGCCCCACGTTGACCCGCGCCGCACGAGGCGCCGCCGCGCTGCTGCTTGCAGCCTCGCTCGCTGGATGCGGGGCGCTCGGGAGCAGCGTCGCTAAAAAGGACGAAACCTCTCCCGCGGCCCCCACTTCGACCTCGAGTGAAGGATCTGCCGAGCCGAGCGAGGGGGCGAGTAGCGATCCAAGCGATACGTCGAGCGCCACGCCGGGGGACACCTCCTCTGCATCTCCCACCGACGATGAAAGCGCCCCCGCAGCTCAAGGGGAGGAGCAGCCTGCCGGCAGCGTGGATAGCCCCGCGACCTGGCTTGCGAACACTCCTTACGTTCCGCTCAAGGGCATCGAAGGCGTGACGGTCGACGTGCTGCAAGGTGGCCCATCCGGTGATGGAACGTTCACCCTGAGCTTTACGTTCGAACACCCGAATGCATCGCAGAGTTGTGTGGACGCTGTGGCTAAATTGAACGAGTTTGAAGTTCCCATCCAGGGCATGGCTATTGCGAAGTACGAAGGTGACTTCGAGGCGTTGGATGAGACGGAAGGGGCAGCGACCGTGCAGTCAGCTGCGGTTGTGACCAAAGAGGACTTGAATCTCGGCGATGCCTACAACGACGTCATCAGTGAGTGTGCGAACACCCCCGGGGAGCCGAAGTCGGTCGTGGAAAAGCTTCCCGGGCACGACGGTATTCACGCCCGATTGGGGTCTGCGGACCTGCTAATTGTGTGTAAATCGCACGGCAATCGGCACGTCTGGATGATCCTTGCGAATGTCGAGCCTGAGCAAGCAAAAACATACATCGATGCCCAAATCGATCTTTTTGATCGCACTGTGACGAATGCCGCCTGACCGTAGCGAATTGTCATGAGCAACGCAACTGCATTCATATCTGCTCGCCGTTCAGGTATGTGGTTTTCGGGCCTCGCCGCTCTCGCCCTAGCCACATCGCTGACTGGGTGCGGAGCGCTTACCGATGCTGGACAGAACGACCAAGCGGGCTCCTCGTCGAACTCGCATAATGCAGGCGACAACGGGCAAACGAAGGGGAGCGGCGGGCGCGGCGTTCCCGACCGGAAAAAGCAGCCCGCGGGCAATCCCGATGATGTGAAGTCATGGCTTCTTACCGAGGAGCATCTGCCGGTGGACGGCATGAAACCCAGCGAGGTAGAAGTCGACAAAGAGGAGGGGGACTTCGAGCTGAGCTTCTCACTCGAGCACCCGAATATTTCAGCAGAATGCACAGACGCAGTCACCACGCTCGACAATGCAACGTTTACGTCCGAGGCTGTTGCGACCAGTGTGCTTCGAGGGCAGCCCGCTCCGGGCTCCGTCAATGCGGAGTCGATGATTAAGATTGTCGCGCTGACGACCCCCGACGACATGAACGTCATGGACTTCTACAACGATGTTGTGCAAAAGTGCGGAAATATCCAGGGCGCGCCCCCGGTCACCGTTGAAAAACCTTTTGGTGGTGAAGGGGTGCACGTCAAGCTTCCCGACGAAGAGTTCTTCCTCGCTGGAAAGTCCAGCGGCAAGCGCCATATCTTTGTCGTCATGTCCGATGTCGGTGATGACGAGGCCAAGGCCGTGATCGATGCCCAGATCGACCTTTTTGAACGCTCCGTAGGTAACGCAACGTAATGGCGAGGTGCTCCCCATGACTCAGACGATCTTTCCCACTGCTCTCTTGCGCCCGCGCGCGTGGGTTTCAGCCCTCGCCGCACTTGCCCTTGTGGGCGCTCTGGGCGGGTGTGGCGCGCTCAGTGCGAGGGAACAGGAAAAGTACGACGCCTCCTCCACTTCCGCTGACTCTTCGGCGGGCGCAGAAAACTCCGGATCCTCAAGCAAGGGCGGAACGGGCAAAACCTCAGCCGGTGGAGTTGGTGAGCAAGAGGCGGGCGACGTGAACGACCCGGCGACGTGGATTCTGAAGCCCGAGAATACCCTCATCGATGGCGTCGAGGATTACGACCTCAAGACCTCGATTGAGGACTCAAGCGATCGAGACTTCACACTGCAATTTACACTCGGCGCCGAAGCCGCACAGATTCCCGAGTGCGCCGAGGTTTCGCAGAAGATCGAGAGCTTTCACGGCACTATCGCTCAAGGTGCGATTGCGACGTATAAAGGTGATATCGCACCTGTGACACCCGGCGAGGACGTGAGCATCAATGCTGCGACGGTCATCCTTGACGAGGAAACTGACGTGATAACGCTCTATAGCCAGGCGGCGAAGGCATGTGGCGATATCGGCGGGAAATTCGACGTGAGCGTCGAGCAGGTCGACGACCTTGACGTTGTTCACATCATGGCTGATGGAAAGCACTTCTATATTGGTGGGCGCTCCGCCGGCAAGGCGCAACTTTTCCTCTATGTTCAGGGCGTCGAAGAATCCCAAGCGGTCGCCTTCATCAAAGCTCAAGTAGACCTTTTCGATCGATCAGTGGACTCTGCCGGGTAGACATTTGTAGCGCCGAGGCCGGGTGTGCGCTTGGAAAGGACGTAGGTGTCGTGAAGTGCGTTGTCGTGAACGAACCTGGTCTTCTCACGGTTCGGAGGTTTTCCGTAGCGCTTGCCGTACTCGCCCTGACGCTGTCTGCATCAGGCTGTGGAGCACTGAAGAGCGTGGGCGCGGGTGGACAACCCGCACCCACGAGCGCTGTGCCGAGCGAGCAGCCGTCGGACCAAGATTCCCCCGAAGAGCCGGTGGGCGAGCCCGCAAAGTGGCTTCTCACGCCAGAGGACTCGGGCGAGTTGCTGATCCTTAGCGAGGTCGACATCACAACGGAGCGACCAGCCAATAAGCAGATATCTTTCCCTATTGAAATCCCCGACCCAAGCTACCTTGAGGCGGACTACAGAAAAGAATGCAAAGCGGCAGTGGAAGCGATGCAGACACCGCAATCCGGCGTGCACACAGTCGTGACGGCTGAATACACGGAAGACCCCGACTGGCAGGGGAGTGTGGGTGAACCCCCGAAGGCTCGGGTCATCGCGTTCCAGACCGACGAGGACGTCAATATCATGGAGGTCTTTCGTCTCCCGTGGGGAACGTGCCCCGACGAGCGAGGGGAGAAGCCGAGCTTCTACGAATACATCACCCCGGGCGGCGAAGATATGGACACGTTTGTGTACATGCACTTTTCCGACGGTGAAGGCATGTATTCGACCTCCTACTTCGGCGTAGTGTCCCGAGGAAAGAACCATATTTTCATCCAGGTGGACAACATCGACGCTCCGACCAGTGCCCCGTTCATCAAAGCGCAGATCGAAAAATTCAAGCGTGAAGCGGCGTGAGGAACCCCCGCACGTGCATCCAGGCGCGAACTTCCCACCGAGGCGACGTGCGCGGCTGTTGAGTCGATACGACCGGCCCACGCGGGACGGCTCGACTGCTGACGTGACCACAGTCTCGCCAGTTTTTTCGTGCGAGGTCTTGAGGGGAGAGCCGCTCTCGCATACTCTTGAAACTTAGCGCCCGTGTTTCGTGCGCCCTTTTTCAACTCATTCGACTCATATAGCGGGGTTGGTCGTGAATGAGGGGCCGAAGCACATCGAGTCTATCGAAGCGTGTACGAGTCCTCATCCCGTGGAAGGATAACCCTTGGCTGCCTCGAGCACCGATTCTCACACCACTGCACTGCGCACCGCCTCGCCCCGCGTCACCTTCGCGAAGCTTGGCGATCCCATCGAAGTTCCCGATCTTCTTTCGCTCCAGACGAGCTCGTTTGACTGGCTGCTCGGTAACGAGCGCTGGCAGGAGCGCGCGGCCGAAGCAGAAGCGGCCGGACGCGAAGACGTCCCGCAGACCTCTGGCCTCGCCGACATTTTCGAAGAGATCTCGCCCATTGAGGATCTCGCCGGAAATATGTCGCTCTCCTTCAGGAACCACTCCTTCGAAGAGCCGAACTACTCGGTCGAGGAGTGCAAGGAAAAGGACCTCACCTACGCCGCCCCGCTGTACGTGACGGCGGAGTTCATGAACAACGAGACCGGTGAGATCAAGACCCAGACCGTGTTCATGGGCGATTTCCCGCTCATGACCGACAAGGGCACGTTCATCATCAACGGCACCGAGCGCGTCGTTGTCTCGCAGCTCGTGCGCTCGCCCGGCGTGTACTTCGAAGAGAGCATCGACAAGACGAGCGACAAGCACGTCTTTAGCGCGAAGGTCATCCCCTCGCGCGGCGCATGGCTCGAATTCGAGGTCGACAAGCGCGACCAGGTCGGTGTGCGCATCGACCGTAAGCGCAAGCAGTCCGTGACGACCCTCCTCCAGGCGCTCGGCATGTCCAAGAGCGACATCCTCGAGGAGTTCGGCGAGTTCGAATCGATGCGCGCCACGCTCGAAAAGGACAAGGTCGAGTCTCAGGACGAGGCCCTCATGGACATCTACCGCAAGCAGCGCCCGGGCGAACCGCCCAGCCGCGATGCCGGCGAGACGATGCTCAACAACCTCTACTTCAACGACAAGCGCTACGACCTCGCGAAGGTCGGCCGCTATAAGATCAACAAGAAGCTTGGTCTCGAAGGCCCGCTCAGCGAGAGCGTGCTCAACCTCGAGGATGTCATCGCGACGATCAAGTACATCGTTGCCCTCCACGCTGGCATGGACAGCATGGAGAACAGCTTCGGCACCGAGATCCGCGTGGAAACGGACGACATCGACCACTTCGGCAACCGTCGTATTCGCGCCGTAGGCGAGCTCATCCAGAACCAGGTTCGCACGGGCCTGTCCCGCATGGAGCGCGTCGTTCGCGAGCGCATGACGACCCAGGACGTCGAAGCGATCACGCCGCTCACGCTCATCAACATCCGTCCCGTGACCGCGGCGATCAAAGAGTTCTTCGGAACCTCGCAGCTCTCGCAGTTCATGGACCAGAACAACCCGCTTTCGGGCCTCACCCACAAGCGCCGCCTCTCGGCGCTCGGCCCGGGCGGCCTGTCGCGCGACCGTGCCGGCATGGAAGTTCGAGACGTGCACCCCTCGCACTACGGCCGCATGTGCCCGATCGAGACGCCGGAAGGCCCGAACATCGGTCTTATCGGTTCGCTCGCAACCTTCGCGCGCATCAATCCGTTCGGTTTCGTCGAGACCCCGTACCGCAAGGTTGTTGACGGTGTCGTGACCGACGAAATCGTCTACCTGACGGCTGACGACGAGGATCGCCACATCATCGCTCAGGCAAACGCCAAGATCGATGAGAACGGAAAGTTCCTCGAAGACCAGGTGCTCTCGCGTATGCCCGGTGGCGAGCCCGAGCTGATCGACCCGAGCGACGTCACCTACATGGACGTTTCGGCTCGACAGATGGTGTCGGTCGCAACCGCGATGATTCCGTTCCTCGAGCACGACGACGCGAACCGTGCTCTCATGGGCTCGAACATGCAGCGCCAGGCCGTCCCGCTCCTGCGCACCGAGATGCCTCTCGTGGGTACGGGTATGGAGCGTCGTGCAGCTGTTGACGCCGGCGATGTGATTGTTGCGGAGAAGGCCGGTGTGATCACCGAGCTTTCCGCCGACCTCATCACCGTTGCGGCGGATGACGGCACGAACCAGACCTACCGCATTGACAAGTTCCAGCGTTCGAACGCCGGTAACTGCTACAACCACCGCGTTCTCTTCGACGAAGGTGACCGCGTTGAGGCCGGCTCGGTCCTCGCCGATGGCCCCTCGACCGAAGACGGCGAGCTTTCGCTCGGCAAGAACCTCCTCGTGGCGTTCATGTCGTGGCACGGCCACAACTACGAGGACGGCATCATCCTGTCCTCGCGCCTCGTCCAGGACGACGTGCTCACGTCGATCCACATCGAGGAGCACGAAGTCGATGCCCGTGATACCAAGCTCGGTAAGGAAGAGATCACGCGCGACATCCCGAACGTTGGCGAAGACGTTCTCGCCGACCTCGACGAGCGCGGCATCATCCGTATCGGCGCCGAGGTTGTCCCCGGTGACATCCTCGTCGGCAAGGTCACCCCGAAGGGTGAAACTGAGCTGACACCCGAGGAGCGCCTCCTGCGCGCGATCTTCGGTGAGAAGGCCCGCGAGGTGCGCGACACGTCGCTGCGCGTTCCCCACGGTGAATCCGGCACCGTGATCGGCGTGCGCGTGTTCGATTCGGAAGAAGATTCGGACATCCTCCCGACCGGCGTCAACGAGATGGTGCGCGTGTACATCGCGCAGAAGCGCAAGATCACCGACGGTGACAAGCTCGCTGGCCGCCACGGCAACAAGGGCGTCATCGCGAAGATCCTGCCCGTCGAGGACATGCCGTTCCTCGAAGACGGCACCCCGGTGGACATCATCCTCAACCCGATGGGTGTGCCCGGTCGTATGAACATCGGCCAGGTGATGGAAACCCACCTCGGGTGGGTTGCGAAGTCCGGTTGGGACATCGACGAATCCAACCCCGCCGCTAAGGATCTCCCGAAGGACGCCCTGCACGGCGAGCCCGGCACCCCGGTTGCCGTGCCCGTGTTCGACGGCCTGAGCGACACTGAGCTCGGCGCTCTCGTCGAGAACTACAGGCCGAACCGCGACGGCGAGCGCATGATCCGCTCGAACGGCAAGGCACGCCTGCTCGACGGCCGCACCGGCGAGCCGTTCCCGCACGAGATTTCGGTCGGCTACATGTACATCCTCAAGCTGCACCACCTCGTCGACGACAAGCTGCACGCTCGCTCGACCGGCCCGTACTCGATGATCACCCAGCAGCCGCTCGGTGGTAAGGCCCAGTTCGGCGGTCAGCGCTTCGGCGAGATGGAGGTGTGGGCACTCGAGGCCTACGGCGCCGCCTACGCCCTTCAGGAGCTCCTCACGATCAAGTCGGACGACATCACGGGCCGCGTGAAGGTCTACGAGGCGATCGTCAAGGGCGACAACATTCCCGAGCCGGGCATTCCCGAGTCGTTCCGCGTGCTCCTCAAGGAAATGCAGTCCCTGTGCCTGAACGTCGAAGTCCTCGGCGCTGACGGCCAGAACCTCGAGGTGCGCGACCGCGACGACGACATCTTCCGCAGCGCGGAGGAACTCGGAATCAACCTGTCGAGCCGCCCGAACGAGGGCGCGATCAATATCGAAGAGGTCTGATCGATCGTCGGGGGAGGGTCCGACGATTGCCCAGCGACCGTCGGACCTTCATCCCCCGAAGATCTCAGCCCCAACCATTCAGACCTTGACGACTTTTTAGACGAGAGAAGGACACACGTGCTCGACGTCAACCACTTTGACGAGCTCAAGATCGGCCTCGCGACGGCCGACGACATCCGTTCCTGGTCATACGGCGAAGTTAAAAAGCCCGAAACCATCAATTACCGCACCCTCAAGCCCGAGATGGACGGCCTCTTCTGTGAGCGCATCTTCGGCCCGACCCGCGACTGGGAGTGCTACTGCGGCAAGTACAAGCGCGTGCGATTCAAGGGAATCGTGTGTGAGCGCTGTGGCGTAGAGGTCACCAAGTCTTCCGTGCGCCGTGAGCGCATGGCCCACATCGAGCTTGCGGCTCCCGTGACGCACATCTGGTATTTCAAGGGCGTGCCGAGCCGCCTCGGCTACCTGCTCGACCTCGCGCCGAAGGATCTCGAGAAGGTCATCTACTTCGCGGCCTACATGATCACGAAGGTCGATGACGAGGCCCGTCACACCGACATGCCCGAGCTTCAGAGCCGCCACGACCTCGAGATCCGTGAACTCGAAAATGAGCGCGATGCCGCGATCAACGATCGCGCGGTAGCTGCCGAGAAGGACCTCGCTCAGCTCGAGGAAGAAGGCGCGAAGGCCGACGCGAAGCGTAAGGTTCGCGATTCCGCGGAGCGCGAGCAGGCACAGATCCGCAAGAAGTATGACGCTGAGATCACGCGCGTGCAGAACGTGTGGGAGCGCTTCAAGAACCTCGAGGTTGCCGACCTCGAGGGCGACGAACAGCTCTACCGCGCGATGAAGCTCCGCTACGGCCACTACTTCGAAGGTGGCATGGGTGCCGAGGCCGTGCAGCAGCGCCTGCTCGACTTCGACCTCGACTCCGAGGCTGAGAAGCTCCGCGAGGTCATCGCGAACGGCAAGGGGCAGAAGAAGGCTCGCGCCCTCAAGCGCCTCAAGGTCGTTTCGGCGTTCCAGCAGACGACCAACTCGCCCGCCGGCATGGTGCTTGACTGCATCCCCGTGATCCCGCCGGATCTTCGCCCCATGGTGCAGCTCGACGGTGGCCGCTTCGCGACCTCCGACCTCAACGACCTGTACCGACGTGTCATCAACCGCAACAACCGTCTCAAGCGCCTCATCGACCTCGGTGCGCCCGAGATCATCGTGAACAACGAAAAGCGCATGCTTCAGGAGTCGGTTGATTCGCTGTTCGACAACGGCCGCCGCGGCCGCCCCGTCACGGGACCCGGCAACCGCCCGCTCAAGTCGCTCTCCGACATGCTCAAGGGCAAGCAGGGTCGTTTCCGTGCGAACCTGCTCGGTAAGCGCGTGGACTACTCGGGCCGCTCGGTTATCGTGAACGGCCCGGAGCTGCACCTTCACCAGTGTGGTCTCCCGAAGGGCATGGCTCTCGAGCTGTTCAAGCCGTTCGTCATGAAGCGCCTCGTGGATCTCTCCCTCGCGCAGAACGTCAAGGCCGCCAAGCGCATGGTCGAGCGTTCGCGCCCCGAGGTGTGGGACGTTCTCGAAGAGGTCATCACCGAGCACCCCGTGCTGCTCAACCGTGCACCCACGCTTCACCGCCTCGGTATTCAGGCGTTCGAGCCGAAGCTCGTCGAGGGCAAGGCCATCCACCTGCACCCGCTCGTGTGTGGCGCCTTCAACGCTGACTTCGACGGTGACCAGATGGCCGTGCACCTCCCGCTTTCGCCCGAGGCGCAGGCAGAGGCGCGCATCCTCATGCTCTCCTCGAACAACATCCTCAAGCCGTCGGACGGCCGCCCCGTGACGATGCCCGCACAGGACATGGTCATCGGCCTCTACCACCTGACGACCCCGAAGCCCGAGGCACTCGGCCACGGCCGCTCGTTCTCGTCGATCGCCGAGGCGATCATGGCTTTCGATAGCAACGAGATCGACCTGAACGCACCGATCAAGGTGCGCTTCACCGATGTCGTGCCGCCGTCGGACTGGAAGGCTCCCGAGGGCTGGAGCGAGGGTGACCCGATCACCCTCGAGACCACGCTCGGTACCTACTACTTCAACGAGACCCTCCCCGAGGACTTCCCCTACGTTGAAGGCCAGGTTGGCAAGAAGCGCCTCGGTGGCGTCGTGAACGCGCTCGCCGAACGCTACGACAAGGGCCAGGTGTCGGCTTCGCTCGACGCACTCAAGTCCTACGGTTTCTCGTGGTCGACCTACTCGGGCGTGACCTTCGCGTTCAGTGACGTTGTGGCGCCGCCGAACAAGCCGGAGATCATCGCGAAGTACGAAGCGAAGGCCGCGCAGGTCGAGGAGAACCGCGACCTTGGTCTCGTCTCCGAAGCTGAGCGCAGCAGCGAGCTCATCGACATCTGGACCGAGGCGACCAACGAGGTTGCCGAGGCGATGAAGGCGAACTTCCCGGTGGACAACACGATTTACCGCATGGTGCATTCCGGTGCCCGTGGTAACTGGATGCAGATCCGCCAGATCGCCGGTATGCGTGGCCTCGTGAACAACCCGAAGGGCGAGATTATTCCCCGCCCGATCCTCTCGAACTACCGCGAGGGTCTCTCGGTGCTCGAGTACTTCATCGCATCGCACGGTTCGCGTAAGGGCCTTGCCGATACCGCACTCAAGACCGCGCAGTCGGGTTACCTGACGCGTCGTCTCGTGGACGTCTCCCAGGACGTCATCGTGCGTGAGGGCGATTGTGGAACCTCGAAGGGCTTCACGATGGCCATCGGTCAGGACCTCGACGGTGTCATCGTGCCCGCCGACAACGTTGAGATCACGGTGTACGGCCGTACGCTCGCGCAGGACGTGGCAGGCGAAGACGGCACGGTTCTCGCATCCGCCGGTGACGACGTCGGCGATGTGCTCATTGAGAAGCTCCTCGCCGCGGGTGTCACCGAGGTGAAGGTCCGCTCCGTTCTCACGTGTGACTCCGCTGTGGGCACGTGTGCGCAGTGCTATGGCCGTTCGCTTGCGACCGGCCAGCTCGTGGACATCGGCGAGGCCGTTGGCATCGTCGCCGCGCAGTCGATTGGTGAGCCCGGTACCCAGCTCACGATGCGTACCTTCCACTCCGGTGGTGTGGCGTCGGCTGAGGGCGACATCACGCACGGTCTCCCGCGTGTGCAGGAGCTCTTCGAGGCACGTACCCCGGCGGGCTTCGCCCCGATCACCGAGGTTGCGGGCCGCGTGAGCGTCGACGAATCCGAAAAGCAGCGCAAGCTCACCGTGACGCCGGATGACGGCAGCGAACCCGTGACCTACACGCTTTCGCGTCGCGTGACTCCGCTCGTCTTCGACGGCGACCACGTTGAGGTCGGCCAGCAGCTCACCCCGGGCTCGGTTGACCCGAAGCAGGTGCTTCGCATCCTCGGCCCGCGCGCCGTACAGAAGCACCTCGTGGACGAAGTCCAGAAGGTATACGTCAGCCAGGGTGTGGACATTCACGCCAAGCACATCGAGGTCATCGTTCGCCAGATGCTGCGCCGCGTGACGATCGTGGCCTCGGGCGACACGAAGCTCCTGCCCGGCGACCTCGTCGAGAACGCCGCGTTCATCGAAGCCAACCGCGCTGCCCTCGCCGAAGGTGGGGAGCCCGCTCAGGGCCGCCCCGAGCTCATGGGTATCACGAAGGCGTCGCTTGCGACCGAGTCGTGGCTTTCGGCCGCCTCGTTCCAGGAGACGACCCGCGTGCTCACCGAGGCTGCACTCAGCTCCAAGAGCGACAAGCTCATGGGCCTCAAGGAGAACGTCATCATCGGTAAGCTCATCCCCGCGGGCACGGGCCTTCCCCGCTTCCGTAACTTTGAGGTGGAGCCCACCGACGAGGCGAAGGCGCAGATGTACACGGTTCCCGGGTACGACGACTTCGGTCTCACCGACTTCAGTGGTGCCGGCTCGAGCCTGAACCTCGACGACTTCAGCTACTCGGATCCGTTCAATACGGACTTCCGCTGATCTTCGCGCCTTCGGGCGTCACCGGAGGGCCGGTCCTTTCCCAAGCGGGGGAGGGCCGGCCCTCTTTTTTCTCTGTTGCCGCGCCGATCGCAGCGCCGCCTGCGCATGTGTGAGGCAAACCGCGGCGAGCGTCAAGCGTTGGCAAAATAGCGGTTTGTCTTGTTTTAAGGCTTGGTGTTGCGGGTACCGTCCCGCTTTCGTGCGCGACAAGATGGAGACATCCGAAATCCGCACTCGCGCCCACCGTGCGCGACGCTTCCCGTGCACTCGTCAATGCGAAGGACACTCGTGAAGAAGAAGACTCCGATTATCGCCGCAGCCGCACTCGCGACCGTATTCGCGGGCGGTGGCGGTGGCGCAGCCTACGCGATGTCGAACGAAGTCACCGTGAACGCCTACGGCCGCGTGGCAACGTTCCGCACGTTCGACACGCAGGTGGCCGACATCCTCGAAGCGCACGGCGTGGATGTCTCCCACACCGATCTCGTGAAGCCTGCTCTCGGCGAGACCGTCGACTCGGGTGACAAGATCGTCGTGAAAGAACGCGAAGAGGTCAAGCTCAGTGTCGACGGCGCAGAGCAGTCGGTCCTCGTCGAGGGCGATACCGTTGCCGATGCACTCGCGCAGGCCGGAATCGACGCCGAAGGGGCCGCGGTTTCCCCGAAGCCCGACACCAAACTTGAGGATGTCGACGGTCCCGTGACCGTGACGACCCCCAAGGACATCACCGTGACCGGCATGAACGGCTCGTGGGTTGCCAAGGGCACGACCGTTCGAACCGTTCAGGATCTCCTCGATAAGTACTTCGCCGACTCGGTTGACGCCGACGACGACGTCACGCCCTCGCGTGACACCGTCCTCAAGGATGGCGACACGATCCACCTCGTGCGCCTCAGCTCCGAGGAAAAGACCGAGAAGGTTGCGATCGACTACAAGACCGAGACCCGCAAAGATGACGCGATCTACGAAGGCGAAACTCGCGTGGTCACGAAGGGCGAAAAGGGCGAAAAGACCATCGTCAAAAAGATTTCGACGACCGACGGAAAAGCGACGGGCGAGGAAGTCGTGAAGGAAGAGGTCACGAAGGAACCCGTCACCGAGGTCGTCGCCAAGGGCACCAAGAAGCGCCCCGCTGAGGAACCGAAGAGCGCGGAACCGAAGAGCGAGGACGTGAGCAAAGCTAGTGGCGACGCCCCGAAGCAGAGCCGCAAAAAGCGCAGCGAATCCGCGCCTCAAGGCGGCAAGGCTGTGAGCGGCGTTCGTTCGTGCGGTGCCTCGTTCTACGGCAACGGCGACGGCACTGACGGCGGCCCCACGGCAAGCGGCGAGCGTTTCAACACGCATGCGTACACCGCGGCCCACAAGAGCCTGCCGTTCGGCACCCGCGTGCGCGTGACCAATAAGGCCAACGGCCGCAGCGTGGTCGTGCGCATCAACGACCGTGGCCCGTACGTGGGCGGTCGCTGCCTCGACCTTTCCTACGCGGCGATGAAGAGTATCGGCGGCGTGAGCTCCGGCGTGGCACGCGTCGACTGGCAGATCGTCGAGTAAGCCACCATGACAAAAAGCGGGCCGACGGTACTCAGCTACCGTCGGCCCGTTTCCTTTGCTGTTGCCTGCGCGACACTTCCAGGTTCCCGTGCATGTGATGTACGACGAACTGGCCCCAGTCCTTTGACCGGAATAAAACGCGCAACGTAGACTGATGAACTGTGCCTGGGTGCCCTATGCCCTCTCGCGGCCTCGCCTCGTGCGAGTGCAATGAGCGGGGGTACGGTATCGCAGTCACCGGGCCTCATGAGGGGTCCGTGCGGGTCGAGATTGACACCCCTCGCGGCGTCGTCTCGGGTCGCGGCCCACTCCACACCCGTGGACCCGGTGCTTCGGCGCCTGTGGGCAAAGAAGGTGATCTGGCCGTGTGAAGAGCGCGGCTAGCGACAGAAAGAGAAAAAGTGCCTACTATTCAGCAGTTGGTGCGCAAGGGTCGCCAGGATAAGCCTGTCGCCTCGAGCACGCCCGCGCTCAAGGGCTCGCCCCAGCGCCGCGGCGTGTGCACCCGTGTGTACACCACCACCCCCAAGAAGCCGAACTCGGCGCTCCGAAAGATTGCACGTGTTCGCCTCTCCTCCGGTGTCGAAGTTACGGCCTACATCCCCGGTGAAGGCCACAACCTTCAGGAGCACTCGATCGTCCTCGTTCGCGGCGGTCGTGTGAAGGACCTCCCGGGCGTCCGCTACAAGGTCGTTCGTGGTTCGCTCGATACCCAGGCCGTGAAGGGTCGCCAGCAGGCACGCTCGCGGTACGGCGCGAAGAAGGAGAAGAAGTAATGCCACGTAAAGGTGCAGCTCCCAAGCGTCAGCTCGTGGTCGACCCGGTCTACGGCTCGCCCATCGTCACTCAGCTCATCAACAAGGTTCTCCTCGACGGTAAGAAGACCGTCGCCGAGCGCATCGTTTACGGCGCTCTCGAAGGCTGCCGTGATAAGAACGGTCAGGACCCGGTTGCGACCCTCAAGAAGGCTCTGGACAACATCCGTCCGTCCCTCGAGGTTCGTTCCCGTCGCGTCGGCGGTGCCACCTACCAGGTGCCCGTCGAGGTGCGTGCCGGCCGCTCGACGACCCTCGCGCTGCGCTGGCTCGTTGGCTACTCGCGTGCTCGCCGTGAGCACACGATGACCGAGCGCCTGATGAACGAGATCCTCGACGCTTCGAACGGCCTCGGTGCCGCTGTGAAGCGTCGCGAAGACACCCACAAGATGGCGGAGTCCAACAAGGCCTTCGCTCACTACCGCTGGTAATCGCCGGCGGTACTCGAACCGAAGCGCAGAAAGGCATAGCCCGTGGCACTTGCAGTGCTTAAGGACCTCAGCAAGGTCCGCAACATCGGCATCATGGCACACATCGATGCTGGTAAGACCACCACCACCGAGCGCATCCTGTACTACACCGGCGTCAACTACAAGCTTGGCGAAACCCACGACGGTGCCGGCACCATGGACTGGATGGAGCAGGAAAAGGAACGCGGCATCACCATTACGTCCGCGGCAACGACCTGCTACTGGCACGACAACCAGATCAACATCATCGACACGCCCGGCCACGTCGACTTCACCGTTGAGGTGGAGCGCTCGCTGCGCGTTCTCGATGGCGCTGTTGCCGTGTTCGACGGCAAGGAAGGTGTCGAGCCGCAGTCGGAGACCGTGTGGCGCCAGGCCGACAAGTACAACGTGCCGCGCATTTGCTTCGTCAACAAGATGGACAAGATGGGTGCGGACTTCTTCTTCACCGTCGGCACCATCGTTGACCGACTCAAGGCGAAGCCGCTCGTCATGCAGGTGCCGATCGGCGCTGAAGCGGACTTCCGCGGCGTGATCGACCTCCTCGAGATGAAGGCCTACGAGTGGCCCGAAGAGTTCGAAGAGGACGCCCCCGAGTTCAACAAGAAGAAGGGCGATGCCGCTCTCGGTCAGTACCAGAAGGAGATCCCGATCCCCGCGGATCTCCAGGCCAAGGCTGAGGAATACCGCGAGAAGCTCGTCGAGGACGTCGCCGAGGCAAGCGAAGAGCTCATGGAGAAGTACCTCGAAGAGGGCGAACTCTCAATTGAGGATCTCAAGAAGGGCATTCGCGAACTCACGATTTCCTCGCAGGCCTACCCGGTGTTCTGTGGCTCGGCGTTCAAGAACAAGGGCGTGCAGCCCATGCTCAACGCCGTCGTTGACTTCCTTCCCTCGCCGCTCGACGTCCCGCCGATGGTGGGCCACGACGTCAACGATGAGGAGAAGGAGCTCACGCGTAAGCCCTCCGCTGACGAGCCTTTCTCCGCGCTCGCGTTCAAGGTTGCCGCACACCCGTTCTTCGGCTCGCTCACCTACGTGCGCGTGTACTCGGGCCACGTTGAGACCGGTACTCAGGTGCTCAACGTCACCACGGGCAAGAAGGAACGCGTCGGCAAGCTCTTCCAGATGCACTCGAACCAGGAGAACCCTGTCGACGAGGCATTCGCGGGCCACATCTACGCGTTCATCGGTCTGAAGGACACGACCACCGGCGACACGCTGTGCGACGCGCAGCACCCGATCGCTCTTGAGTCGATGACCTTCCCGGAGCCCGTGATCTCGATGGCGATTGAGCCGAAGACCAAGGGTGACCAGGAGAAGCTCGGTATCGCGATTCAGCGTCTCGCCAAGGAAGACCCGACCTTCCAGGTCGAGCTTGACGAGGAAACCGGCCAGACGGTCATCAAGGGCATGGGCGAGCTTCAGCTCGACGTGCTCGTGGATCGTATGCGCCGCGAGTTCAAGGTCGAAGCGAACGTGGGCTCGCCGCAGGTGGCCTACCGCGAGTCGATCAAAAAGACCGTTGAGAAGTTCGACTACACGCACAAGAAGCAGACCGGTGGTTCCGGTCAGTTCGGTAAGGTTCAGATCACCTTTGAGCCTCTCACCGACGCTGAAGAAGGCGTGTTCTACGAGTTCGAAAACCTCGTCACCGGTGGCCGCATCCCGCGTGAATACATCCCGAGCGTTGACGCGGGTATTCAGGATGCGCTCCAGTCCGGCGTTCTCGCCGGCTACCCGGTGGTGAATGTCAAGGCATCGCTTATCGACGGTGCTTACCACGACGTGGACTCCTCGGAAATGGCGTTCAAGATTGCCGGTTCGATGGCGACGCGCGAGGCCCTCAAGAAGGCCCAGCCGATTCTCCTCGAGCCGATCATGAGCGTCGAGGTTCGTACTCCCGAGGAGTACATGGGAGATGTCATCGGCGACCTGAACAAGCGACGTGGTCAGGTTTCGTCGATGGAGGACGCGAGCGGGGTCAAGATTATCCGTGCTCTCGTCCCGCTGTCCGAAATGTTCGGCTACATTGGCGACCTGCGTTCCTTCACGCAGGGCCGCGCGATGTACACGATGCAGTTCGACAGCTACGCGGAGGTCCCGAGGAACATCTCGGAAGAGATCATCGCGAAGACGCGGGGCGAGTAAGCCTTACGAGGATTTGCGGGTAGAGTAGATCTGTTCGCTGATTCTCGGACCGCTTGGGTCGCCTCCCTTCGGGGGCGCCCCACCCGTTCAACAGAAGTACACCCAACCAAAGTCCTAGGAGGACACACTATGGCTAAGGCCAAGTTCGAGCGTACTAAGCCGCACGTCAACATCGGCACCATCGGTCACGTTGACCACGGCAAGACCACGCTTACCGCTGCCATCTCGAAGGTTCTGTACGACCAGTACCCGGACCTCAACGAGCAGCGCAACTTCGATACGATCGACAATGCCCCTGAGGAAAAGCAGCGCGGCATCACGATCAACATCTCCCACATCGAGTACCAGACCGACAAGCGTCACTACGCTCACGTCGACGCTCCGGGCCACGCCGACTACATCAAGAACATGATTACCGGCGCTGCTCAGATGGACGGCGCAATCCTCGTGGTTGCCGCCACCGACGGCCCGATGGCTCAGACCCGCGAGCACGTTCTTCTTGCTCGCCAGGTTGGCGTTCCCTACCTCCTCGTTGCACTCAACAAGTGCGACATGGTCGACGATGAGGAAATCCTCGAGCTCGTCGAGATGGAGGTCCGTGAGCTCCTCGCTTCGCAGGAGTTCGACGAGGACGCTCCCGTCGTTCGCGTTTCGGCGTTCAAGGCGCTCGAAGGCGACGAGAAGTGGGTCAAGTCGGTTCAGGACCTCATGGCTGCCGTCGACGAGTCGATCCCGGATCCGGTTCGCGACATGGACAAGCCGTTCCTCATGCCGATCGAGGACGTCTTCACCATCACCGGCCGTGGCACCGTTGTGACCGGTAAGGTCGAGCGTGGCAAGCTTGCCATCAACTCGGAAATCGAGATCGTGGGTATCCGCGAGGCTCAGAAGACCACCGTTACCGGTATCGAGATGTTCCACAAGCAGATGGACGAGGCTTGGGCAGGCGAGAACTGTGGCCTCCTCCTCCGTGGCACCAAGCGTGAAGACGTTGAGCGTGGCCAGGTTGTTGTGAAGCCGGGCTCGATCACCCCGCACACCGACTTCGAGGCTCAGGTCTACATCCTCTCGAAGGACGAGGGTGGCCGCCACAACCCGTTCTACTCGAACTACCGCCCGCAGTTCTACTTCCGTACCACGGACGTGACCGGCGTTATCACCCTCCCCGAGGGCACCGAGATGGTCATGCCTGGCGACTCGACCGAGATGACCGTTGAGCTCATCCAGCCGATCGCTATGGAAGAGGGCCTCGGCTTCGCTATCCGTGAGGGTGGCCGCACCGTTGGCTCGGGCCGCGTTACCAAGATCATCAAGTGATCTAGCGCTGCATAGCCTGCAGAGTTAAGAGAAGAGGCGCTCCGGATTCGTCCGGGGCGCCTCTCTTTGTGTTGCGGGGAGGGGAGAGGGCTTGGGGCGCCCGAGGTCTACGGGGTGCTACGGCTGCTCGGGGCGGGGTGGAGTCCCTTTCGTGCTCGGGGCGGGCTGGAATCCCTTCCGCGGATCTGTACCCAACGTTTGTGGCGGAATTGGGCGTGATACCGCCGCAAACGTTGGGGTTAGTTTGCTGGTTCAGAAGAAGGTGGGGTCGGGGTGCCGGGTGGTCGGGGTGCTCGGTGCTCTGCCGAGGTCAGTTCCGTCTAACCGCGCGGGTGCGGCTCGTCATCGCCGTGGGTGCCGCGCGCGGAATCAGGGTCCGACGGCAACCCGAATGTTGGTCGCTTCGGAGCTTCGGCATCGTCGCTCTTCAGCGAAGTGGAATCGCCGAAGCTGTGAGCATCGTCGCGGGTGGCCCCTGACGCTATCGAACCTTGTGCCGGTTCCATCGGATCCCGGCTCTCAGGTGCGCTTTGCCCGTACTGGGGTCGATTGGAGCGGGCAGACGACGGACCGTCCGCGCCGTAGCTGGGCGAACCAAGAGGTTGCGTGCCAGGCGATTGAGTGCCAGGCGACTGTGTGCCGGGCCCTGTCGGTCGATTCTTTGCGGAGTCACCATAGCCGCTGCCCCCAAAGGCGCCGTCGCCGAGGCGGATGCCTGCGCCGGTGAGGATGCGGCGCGCGTCCATGACGTTGCGGTGCTCGACGAGGAGCTCGTAGTGCATGGGGACCGTTGCGGTCATGGACGTGAAGTCGCGTTGACCACCGCTCATGGCGTGCCCAATTACCGCCCAGACCGTGAAGAACACGGCGCCGAGGAGAACGGAGCTGAGGATCGTCGAAAGCCAGTTCGAGGAAAGCATGCTGAACAGCAGGCCCACGAAAAGTCCCATCCACATGCCGCTGAGCGCGCCTCCAAGGATGACTCGGCCCCAGGTCTTGCGTCCGGTCACGCGCTCGATGAGGCGCAGGTCGGTTCCCACAATGAGGGTGTTCTGTACTGGAAAACCGGCGTCGGCGAGGATGTCGACCATGCGCTGAACGTCGGCATACTCCTTATATGTGCCGAGCGATTGCGGAAATTCGAGTGAAAATGCCTGCGATTGGAGCGGGCTGTGCGACTGTTGGCTCATGGGCCCACTCTAGGATGCTCACCTGCGCGTCTTTTCGAAACAGTGAGGCGCCCGGCGCTGGAGGCTGTGGCATGGCGCTGGAGCCTGCGCGAAGGTGAGAGCTTGGCAGCGCGCGGGGGTGCGAGTTTGCGGCAGAGTGCGAGGGCGCGAGAGTGCGCGGCGGGAGAGTCCGACGGTGTGAGCTTGCGGCAGGGTGTGAGGACGCGAAGGCGTGCCCCTGTGGCAGGGGAGTCCGACGGTCGATGTCCGACGGTGAATGCTTGTGAGGCGTTCCACGCCACGACCCCTGGTGCGCGTTTGCGATACGTGGCAAACTAGATGAGTTGCTTGCGCGAGCGGCCATGCCCGGTTCCGTTCCCCGTCTCTGGGAATGACCACCGGATGACGCTCAGCCCAAGGATGCGAACAGTGTGGATACTCCGCTGAGGGCGCATCGTTCGAGGGAAAAGTCGCAAGGACAAGGGTTTCGCGCGGCCTTTTTGCGCCTCGCAAGAGCGACACACCCGACCGCGGGTGTCGGTCTGGCCCACTCCATGTAAGAGCGGTTTTAGAGAAAGAGATAGACCTAGGCTATGGCGGGACAGAAGATCCGCATCCGGCTCAAGTCGTATGACCACGAGGTGATTGACAGCTCGGCGCGCAAAATCGTCGACACTGTCACCCGCGCTGGTGCAACGGTCGTGGGCCCGGTGCCGCTGCCGACTGAGAAGAACGTTTTCGTTGTGATCAAGTCGCCGCACAAGTACAAGGATTCCCGTGAGCAGTTCGAGATGCGCACCCACAAGCGCCTCATCGACATCGTCGACCCCACGCCCAAGGCTGTGGATTCGCTGATGCGCCTCGACCTGCCTGCGGACGTCAACATCGAGATCAAGCTCTGAGGTATCGGAACACATGAGTAACGAACTGACAGGGCAGCGCGATCGCGTCATCAACGGCGTGCTCGGCACCAAGCTTGGCATGACCCAGGTGTGGGACGAGGACGGCAACATCGTCCCCGTGACCGTGGTTCAGGCCGGCCCGTGTGTCGTCACGCAGGTCCGCTCGCAGGACGTTGACGGCTACGACGCTGTCCAGATCGCGTACGGCGCGATCGATCCCCGTAAGGTGACGAAGCCCCTCAAGGGTCACTTCGAGAAGGCCGGCGTGACGCCGCGCCGTCACCTCGTTGAGCTCCGCACGAACGACGCCGCGGAGTACGAGCTCGGCCAGGAGATCGACGCTTCGATCTTCGAGGCCGGCCAGAAGGTCGACGTCGTTGGCACGACCAAGGGTAAGGGCAACGCTGGTGTCATGAAGCGTCACGGCTTCGCCGGTGTGAGCGCCTCGCACGGTCAGCACCGCAACCACCGCAAGCCCGGCTCGATCGGTGGCGCTTCGACCCCCGCTCGCGTGTTCAAGGGCATGCGCATGGCGGGCCGCATGGGCGGTAACCGCAATAGCGTCCAGAACCTCACCGTTCAGGCGGTGGACGCCGAGAAGAACCTCGTGCTCATCAAGGGTGCCGTTCCGGGCCCCAAGGGTGGCATCGTTCTGGTTCGCTCGGCCGTCAAGGGTCCGAAGAAGGGAGCCTGATTTTCATGGCTAACAACCTGACGGTCGACGTTCTCGACCCCGCAGGAAAGAAGACCGGCACTGCCGAGCTGCCCGCTCACATCTTCGATGTTCAGACCAACGTGGCGCTTATCCACCAGGTCGTGACCGCTCAGCTCAACGCTGCGCGTCAGGGCACGCACAAGGCCAAGACTCGCGGCGAGGTTAGCGGCGGCGGCCGTAAGCCGTGGAAGCAGAAGGGTACCGGTCGTGCTCGCCAGGGCTCGATCCGCGCACCTCAGTGGACCGGCGGTGGCGTCGTTCACGGCCCGGTTCCGCGCGACTACACGCAGCGTGTGCCCAAGAAGATGAAGGCTGCTGCGCTCCGCGGTGCCCTTTCGGATCGCGCCCGTTTCGGCCGCATCCACGTTTTCACCGCGCTCCTCGATGGCGACAAGCCCTCGACGAAGCTCGTGGCGAAGACCATCGCTACCGTCTCGGACAGCTCGAACTTCCTCCTGGTTGTTCGTCGCGACGACGAGGTCGGCGCGCTCAGCTCGCGCAACCTCTCGAACGCTCACGTGCTGTTCGCCGATCAGCTCAACACCTACGACGTCATGGCATCCGACCATGTCGTCTTCACCGAAGGTGCGCTCGAGGACTTCGTGGCAGGCGCGACTCTCGCCGCTGTGAAGGCTCCCGCGCAGCCCGAGGCTGCGGCAACCCCCAAGGCGGCCGCCACGGCTGAGGTGAAGAGCGAAGCTGCGGCTGTTGAGGCTCCCTACGGCGAAGGCAGCGCCCTTCCGCTCGACGGTGGCAAGGCCCCCGAAGGTTTCACCATCAAGGGCAACAGCAACTCCATGAAGTACCACACCGAGGATTCGCCGTGGTACGGCCGCACTAAGGCTGAGGTCTGGTTCGCGACGCCCGAAGCAGCGGAAGCTGCCGGCTTCGTGAACGCTGTTCGCCCGGCCGATGAGGAGGAAGCCAAGTGACCTCGATTAACAAGAACCCGCGCGACATTCTCTTCGCGCCGGTCCTCACCGAGAAGTCCTACGGCCAGATGGACGAAGGGAAGTACGTCTTCCTCGTCGATCGCCGCGCAAACAAGACCGAAATCAAGCTTGCCGTCGAGGAGATCTTCGACGTCAAGGTTGCTTCGGTGAACACCATCAACCGTCAGGGCAAGACGCGTCGCACGCGTTTCGGCATTGGCAAGCGCAACGACACCAAGCGCGCCATTGTCACCCTCAAGGACGGATCCATCGACATCTTCGGAGGCGCGACCGCCTGAGCGGTCGTGACCCGAAGACAAACGAGAGAGTCTGAGGAAACCCACGATGGGAATTCGTAAGAACAAGCCGACCTCGCCGAGCCGCCGCGGCTCGAGCGTCGCCGACTTCGTCGAGATCACTCGTAGTGAGCCGGAGAAGTCGCTGGTCCGCCCCCTGTCCAAGACGGGTGGCCGTAACAACAAGGGCCGCGTGACCTCGCGTCACCGCGGCGGTGGCCACAAGCGTGCCTACCGCGTGATCGACTTCCGTCGTCACGACAAGGACGGCATCAACGCCAAGGTCGCCCACATCGAGTACGACCCGAACCGTACCGCTCGCATCGCTCTGCTCCACTACCTGGACGGCGAGAAGCGCTACATCCTCGCCCCGGCGAAGCTTCGCCAGGGTGACGTGCTCGAAAGCGGCCCGAGCGCCGACATCAAGCCCGGCAACAACCTTCCGCTGCGCAACATCCCCGTGGGTACCGTTGTGCACGCAATCGAGCTCCGCCCCGGTGGCGGCGCGAAGATCGCCCGCTCGGCGGGTGCCTCCGTGCAGCTCGTCGCGAGGGAAGGCAAGTACGCCCAGCTTCGTATGCCGTCCGGCGAAATCCGCAACGTCGATGCGCGCTGCCGCGCGACCATCGGTGAGGTGGGCAACGCCGAACAAGCCAACATCAACTGGGGCAAGGCCGGCCGTATGCGCTGGAAGGGCAAGCGCCCGCACGTCCGTGGTGTTGTGATGAACCCCGTGGACCACCCGCATGGTGGTGGTGAGGGCCGCACGTCGGGCGGTCGTCATCCCGTTTCGCCTTGGGGCCAGCCGGAAGGCCGTACCCGCAAGCCGAACAAGGAAAGCGACAAGCTCATCGTGCGCCGCCGCCGTACCGGCAAAAAGCGCTGATAGGACGAGGGATAAACAGTTATGCCACGCAGTATTGCTAAGGGCCCCTTCGTTGACGATCACCTTCAGAAGAAGGTCGACGCTCAGAACGAAGCCGGTACCAAGAATGTCATCAAGACCTGGTCGCGCCGTTCGGTCATTACGCCGGACTTCCTCGGCCACACTTTCGCAGTGCACGATGGCCGCAAGCACGTCTCGGTGTTCGTCACCGAGTCGATGGTTGGCCACAAGCTCGGCGAGTTCGCTCCCACGCGCACTTTCCGCAGCCATGACAAGGACGACAAGAAGGGACGTCGTCGCTGATCGCCCACGTGGCGAAGTGATGATTTCCCTCGCTATTCACTAAAGAAAGCAGGACAGCAATGGAAGCCAAGGCGCAGGTGCGGTTCATCCGTATTTCGCCCATGAAGGCCCGGCGCGTCGTTGACCTTATTCGTGGTAAGAGCACGGGTGAAGCACTGGAGATTCTGCGGTTCGCACCGCAGGCCGCCAGCGAGCCCGTCTCGAAGCTCGTAAAGTCCGCGATCGCCAACGCCCGCGTGAAGGCAGATCAAGCAGGGGAGCGTTTCGATGAGCAGGATCTCGTCGTGTCCGCTGCATTCGTCGACGAAGGCCCGACCATGAAGCGGTTCCAGCCGCGCGCTCAGGGTCGCGCATTCCAGATCAAGAAGCGCACCAGCCACATCACCGTGGTTGTTGCCCCGTCGAAGAAGAAGGAGACCCGCTAGTGGGCCAGAAGGTCAATCCCAACGGGTTCCGTCTCGGTATTACGACCGACCACACGAGCCGCTGGTTCGCCGACTCCACGAAGGAAGGTCAGCGCTACCGCGACTACGTGAAGGAAGACGTCGCCATCCGCAAGCTCCTTTCCGAGGGGCTCGAGCGCGCTGGCGTGTCGAAGGTCGAGATCGAGCGCACCCGCGATCGCGTTCGCGTTGATCTGCACACCGCACGCCCCGGCATCGTGATCGGTCGCCGTGGCGCGGAGGCCGAGCGTCTCCGCGGTCAGCTCGAGAAGCTGACGGGCAAGCAGATTCAGCTCAACATCCTCGAGGTCAAGAACCCCGAGGCAGACGCGCAGCTCGTTGCTCAGGGTATCGCCGAGCAGCTCGCGAGCCGCGTGTCCTTCCGCCGCGCTATGCGCAAGGGCATTCAGTCCGCGCAGCGTGCTGGCGCGAAGGGTATCCGTGTCGCCGTTTCGGGCCGCCTCGGTGGCGCCGAAATGAGCCGCAGCGAGTTCTACCGTGAAGGCCGCGTGCCCCTGCACACGCTTCGCGCGAACATCGACTACGGCTTCTACGAGGCCCGCACCGCATTCGGCCGCATTGGCGTGAAGGTGTGGATCTACAAGGGCGACATCACGTCCAAGGAACTCGCTGCACAGCAGGCCGCCCAGGCTCCGCGCCAGGGCCGTGGTCCGCGCGCTGAGCGCCCCCGTGGCCGCCGCAACGAGCGCAACGCCGCCCGCCGTGAGAAGGCGGAAGCTTCGGCTCAGGCTCAGGCCGCCACCGAGGCTCCCGCTGCCGCTCCGGCCGATAAGGGAACGGAGGCCTGAGTCCAATGCTGATTCCGCGTAGGACCAAGCACCGCAAGCAGCATCGCCCCACCCGTACCGGTATGGCCAAGGGTGGCTTCGATCTCGCGTTCGGCGACTACGGTATCCAGGCTCTCGAGCCCGCCTACGTCACCAACCGTCAGATTGAGGCCGCACGTATCGCCATGACGCGCTACATGAAGCGTGGCGGCAAGGTGTACATCAACATCTACCCCGATCGCCCCCTCACGAAGAAGCCTGCCGAGGTCCGCATGGGCTCCGGTAAGGGTTCGGTGGAGTTCTGGGTAGCGAACGTCAAGCCCGGCCGCGTCATGTTTGAGGTTGCCGGTGTCGATGAGCCGACTGCACGCGAGGCACTGCGCCTTGCCATGCACAAGCTCCCCATGAAGTGCCGAATCCTCAGCCGAGAGGGTGGTGACATCTGATGGCAGCCACGAAGCTTACCGCTGACGAGCTCAACAAGCTCGATGACGCGAAGCTCACCGAAGAACTCGCGAAGGCCAAGGACGAGCTTTTCAAGCTCCGTTTCCAGGGCGCGACCGGTCAGCTCGAGTCGAGCGCTCGCTTGCGTTCGGTCAAGAAGGACATCGCACGGATCTACACGATCCTGCGCGAGCGCGAGTTGGGGATCCGCCAGGCCCCCGGTTCGGCCGAGTGAACGAGCGAGGTTAGGTAATGAACGAAAATCAGGTCGCTGAAGAGCGTCCGTACCGCAAGACTCAGCGCGGCTACGTCGTCTCCGACAAGATGGATAAGACCATCGTCGTCGAGGTCGAGGAGCGCGTGAAGCACTCGCTGTACGGCAAGGTTATGAAGAAGCACAAGAAGTTCAAGGCCCACGATGAGGAGAACACCGCCGGTGTCGGCGATCTTGTTCGCATCATGGAAACCCGCCCGCTGAGCGCTTCCAAGCGCTGGCGTCTGGTGGAGATTCTCGAGAAGGCTAAGTAAGCCGTTCTCAGGTTCGCCTGAACATAGAGAGGCCGGGGTGGACCCGCAATGCGGATCCACCCCGGCCTCTCTTTTGTGCCTTCGTGGTGTGGGTTGCGAGTGCTTCCCACGTTCGAGGTTCGTGACGCGCCAGCTGCCGTCGGCCTGCTTTGCCAACGTGAGGGACCCGGTGAGTTCGGGCGTGAAGCCCATATGTGCCGCGTCGCCGTACTCGTACTGGACCCGGGCAATCCTGCCGCGAACATCGATACCCGCAACGCGTCCGTCTTCGGGCATTCGGGGGCGGGGTGGTGCAATGAGCGGCTTCTGGAGTTCGCTGCAGCTGTGCGGGAAGCGGGGCCGACGGTTGCCTTCAACCCGGGGCACGAATCTTGCCGGACGCTCATGGCTCATGCATGAGCGGATTCCTTGATTGTGTCTTCTTCGCTGTCCGGGGTGAGCAGCAGCCACAATGTGAGGGTTCCGGCACAAAGCCCAGCGATAACGAGGGCGGTGCACGCGGTGAGGATAATGGCGGCCTTGGGCTTCGCTGTCACGGCATCTTCCAGCTGTTGTTGCTGCTCTTGCTTCCAGTGATCTTCCATTCGCCATCCTGGAGCTCGAGGTCGAAGACGTGGTCTGTCTCGGGGACGCTCACGGCTGGGTCGTGCAGTGTGGTGGTGACCTCCACCTGGGCCTTGGTGTTTTCGGTGCTGATGTGCGTGATGTCGTAGTCGAATCCGCCGCGACGGTCGATTTCCGCTGCGGCTTTCTTGAAACGCTCGCAATCGACGCTGTCAGCCGCTTGATCCTCGAGAGCGCCCGTGAATGCCGAACAATCCTGGGACTCAATGGCAGCGAACATGTCGTCCACAGTGTTCTTGGGCCCATGGATGAGGGCCGCTCCACCGCCGATGACGAGAACGAGGGCGGCGATACCGGCGAGGCTGAGCAAGCTTAGGCAACCGCAAATGCCACAAAAAACGCCCCTACTGGAACCTTGGGGGCGGACGTATGGGGGAGGGGGTGCAGGGGAGTAGTGGGGGTAGGTCATTGTGCACCTTTCGCATGACCTGCGTTACAGTTGCAAAGATACGCGCTTGAGTTTGCACGTGCAAACATGTGTTGCGGAGGCTTGGGGATTGGGAGGTAGGGCGCAACTTGGGCTTGGGCTTCGGTTGGGGTCACGGGCGAGAAGCTCGCCCGTGTGACGCGCGAACAACAACGAGGATTGGCAAGGCAATGTAGGGCCGGCCAAAGGCGGCCGGCCCCACATTCGGTGGAAAAGGGTTAATTCTCAAACATGTTTCCGCCGTCGGAGATGACCCACTTTCCATCTTCCTTGACGAGGGTGAACGTTGAGGTCTTTGTGTCCGTCTCTCCGGTCTTCTTGTTCTTGGCGGTGAGCTTCGTGGGAACCGTGGCCTTGTCGCCGAGGGAGTTCGACGGCAACGGCAACTACACCTTTGGCCTCACGGAACAGGTCATGTTCCATGAGATCGATCAGGACAAGATCGACCGCGTTCTCATCATGGAGACTTACCCGCTGGGTGCTTCGAAGCGCTGGCGTCTCGTCGAAATCATCGAGAAGGCTAAGTAAATCTGTCGGGCTCAGTCCCGAAAGATCTCCGAGAAGGGGTCGTCCGCTGCTCAGCGGGCGGCCCCTTCCGCTATTGAGCGGGCGTTCACGCCCTCGTGGCGTTACGATGACCGATGGTCATACGCGTGACGACAGTTGTCGCAAATCTGCGACACGACATGGCAGAGTAGGTACCGCGTCGCAACGCCGCCGCGATATCCGGGCAATAGCGTGGAGGTAACGAGGAGGCGAGAAGCGGCTCCCGTGACTTTGAGGAGTGAATCCCATGACGACGACCACGATGACGAAGCGCCGCCTCGCGGCAGCCCTTGCAGCCGCGTCTCTTCTTGTTGCCGGTGCAAGCGGGTGCTCGTTCGGCGTGCTCGGTAGCAGCGATGAGAAGCCCACGGAACAGACGAGCGCGGCAGCCCCGGCAGACAACGGCAATGGCGGCGATCAGGGAAGCGGGTCCGACGGCGCGAATCCCGCGCAGGGCGCGAGCGATGACGGCGGCGCTGCGGCAGGTTCCGATCAGGGCGGCGAGAACGGGAAGCCGGCCAGCGGAGGTCAGAATAAGGCGAACTATCCTGCGCCGATTTTCACGACCGAGCGTCCTGTTGAGGTGAAAGAAGATCCGAACGCAACATTGACCGTCAATCTTCATCAGCTCAAGCGCGAGGGTGATACGGTCACCGCTTACGTCTCTTTCACACTCAACTCGACGGCGAAAGAGGCTAAGGACTTCTTTTTCCTCAATGGGAGTCTGATCTGGAAGCCATTCCTTATTGACAACGTGAACTTGAAGAAGCACACGCCACTTTCGACGACGAATAGCCAGCACTATGCGATGACTCCTATGGAAGACGTGGACCTCATGCCCGGTCAAACCACGTACGCGTTCGCAACCTTTGCCGCGCCGCCGGCGGACGTCAAGCAGATGGACGTGAGTCTTATGGACGGCACTGAGGTCGCGAAGGGGGTCGAAATCAAGTGAGAAAGCGTCACCTTGTAAGCCTCACGGCCGTGGCTTTCGTATTCGCTGCGGGGCCAGCAGCCCTCGCGGACAATGGCGGCGAAACGCCCGCCCCCGAGCCACCGTCGCAAATCGGAACTTACGAGTCCAATATCTACTCGCTCGACCAAAACATTTACGATCTCGAGCAAAATATTGAAGACCTCAACACCGATACACAAGAGGGCAACACCAAGGTCGTCACCTTGAACTCGGACATCCTCTTCGACTACGGATCCAACGAGCTTTCGGACCCCGCGAAAAAGCGCATCGGTGAGCTCGTCAAAGACGTTCCGCAGGGTGCGACCGTGAAGGTCGATGGTCACACTGACAACATTCCGTACCATCGCGGCAACGACGTGCTCTCTAAGGAGCGTGCGCAGGCGGTGGCCGACGCGATCTCCGCGGCCCGCCCTGACCTCAAGCTCGAGGTCGCGGGCCACGGCGACACGAAACCCGTGCAGCCGAACAAGAACGGCGACGAGGACAACCCTGAAGGGCGCGCTAAGAACAGGCGCGTGGAGATCCGCTATGACGGGTAGCCAGACTCCTTCATTCGCGTCGGGATCGGCCGGTTCAGCGGAGCCGGCCGATCCGGCGCGTCAGCGCATCCTGCTCGTGGACGACGATGAGACGATTCGCGAGCATCTCGGGGGAGTGCTCTCACGCAGCGGGCTTGATGTGCGCATGGCAGCGAACGGTGCCGAGGCACTCGAGAGGCTCGATGAGGAGGAACCCGATCTCGTCATCCTCGACGTCATGATGCCGGTCATGGACGGTCGAGAAGCGCTTCGCCGGATCCGGGAACGCCATGAATGGTTACCCGTCATCCTTCTTACCCAGGTGGGGGAGAGCTTCGAGCGTGCGTCCGCGCTCGACGAAGGGGCCGACGATTACCTCAATAAGCCGTTCGACCCTCACGAGCTCCTCGCGCGGATCAGGGCAGTTCTGCGTCGAAGCTCGCGCGGCTCGGCCCCGCTCAGCACGTCCTCGACACTCACCTCCGGTGAGCTGCGCATCGATCGCACGGCCCGGCGGATCTTCGTGGGTGGCAAGGAAGACCAGCTCACGCCGCGGGCGTTCGCGCTCCTCGAGTACCTCATGGCGCACCCCGGCGAAGTGTTCACGCGTGAGCGGCTCCTGCAGACCGTGTGGGGTTTCGATGCGATCGTGACCACGCGAGCCGTTGATCACCGCATCGCCGAGATTCGCCGCGTGATTGGTTCCGCCGACGGTTCCCCCACGTACATCGAGACAGTCCCGAGCCTCGGCTATCGCTTCGCCCAGAAGGTCGAACGTTCATGAAGAAACACCCACTTGCCTACGCCTCGGCTTTCGCCGCGCTTCCCCTCGCGATCGGCGTGGTGGCGTCCCTCGTATGGAGCGTCCTCGGCGAATCGAGGCACATCTACTTCTCTATGTCGCTC
The DNA here is from genome assembly GCF_001807345.1 of Dermabacter sp. HMSC06F07. Lineage (NCBI taxonomy): Bacteria > Bacillati > Actinomycetota > Actinomycetes > Micrococcales > Dermabacteraceae > Dermabacter > Dermabacter sp. HMSC06F07. The sequence goes on along the minus strand of NZ_KV788577.1, from coordinate 76,422 downwards.
GCCTGGCTCCCGCTCACGATTGGCGCGGTGCTCACCCTCGCCGTGCTCCCAGCCCTTGGCGCGTGGTGGTACACGCGCCACGCCGTGAGCAAGGCGCGGCGCGAAACAGTGGCCGAGCAGACGGCAAGCCGGCGTCGGCTCATCGCCCGACTCGACCACGAAATAAAGAACCCGATCCAGGGCATTCGAGCGGCGCTTGCCGACGAACCGTCCGAGCGCCAGCGCTCGAGCATCGACGCCCAATCACGCCGCCTCACCTCCCTTCTGAGCGACCTGCGCAAAATTGGGGAGGTCGAGCACACCCAGCTCGAGATTACGCAGATCGACCCTTCGCGCCTCGTCCACGATGCCATCGAGACCGCGCGCGAGGTGCCCGGTGCGAGCGAACGCTCGATCCGCGTCTCGCTTCCCACGGCTCCGCGCCCTCTGCCGACGATCAACGGTGACGAAGACCTCCTCTTCCTGTGCCTCGTTAACGTCTTGAGCAACGCCGTGAAGTATTCGTGGCCGGGCGATGCGATCGAAGTGCGGGGGCGCCAGCTCGAAAGCGGCATTGTGCTCGAGGTCGCCGACACCGGACTCGGGATTTCCCCGGACGACCTTCCGCTCGTATGGGAAGAGCTCGGACGCGCGAGCGAGGTGCGCGGAATCGAGGGCTCGGGCCTCGGGTTGCCCATGGTTAAAGCGATCGTTGAACGCCATGGAGGCACTGCGACCCTCACGTCGTGGCATGGCGAAGGGACATCCGTGAGCCTTACCCTCCCGTTTGCGGGGCCCGCGCGGTAAAACACCTGGAAAAAGAGCGGGTCGGGCTAAGGGCACGTATGAAAAGAAGGTCCGACGCTTGCCGTCCACCGTCGGACCCTGACAAACGGCGCCCCCGCACTCGCTGAACCGGCGGTGCCAAACGCAGCGAGACCAAGCACACACGCGCAGGGCCCCTCGCCCCCTTACGTTCGGTGCCCGCGTGCCGTAAACTAGACGGGTTGCTGTGTGAACGCACCCAAAAAACCGGGAGGTTGGCGGGATGCGCCACTGAGCACAGGACCCGGTCCTCGGGCCCCAAGTGGGACCCATCCCAGTCGGAGACCTTGCATCGCCTTTCGGCAGTGCCTGAGTCCGGCTCGGGGTTTTTTGATGCCCGGGAACTGGAAGCCGCTGCGCCCCACGTGAGTGCGGTGGAAAACAAGTCCGATATCCGTTCCGCAAGGCTTGAGGCGAACGCCGAGAGAACCGGCGAGACGCAAGGAGAACGTTAGTGATTCAGCAGGAGTCGCGACTCAAGGTCGCCGACAACACCGGTGCAAAGGAGATCCTCTGCATCCGTGTTCTCGGTGGCTCCGGTCGCCGTTACGCCGGCATTGGTGACACCATCGTTGCGACCGTCAAGGATGCAATCCCTGGCGGAAACGTCAAAAAGGGCGATGTTGTGAAGGCCGTCGTGGTTCGCACCACGAAGGAACGCCGTCGTGCCGATGGTTCATACATCCGATTCGATGAGAACGCAGCCGTCATCCTCAAGAACGACGGCGAGCCGCGTGGCACGCGTATCTTCGGCCCCGTGGGCCGCGAGCTGCGTGACCGCCGGTTCATGAAGATCATCTCGCTGGCACCGGAGGTGCTGTGACATGAGCATGAAGATTAAGAAGGGTGACCTCGTTCAGGTCATCACCGGTCGCACGAGCGACGCAGACAAAATCGCCAAGCGCAACGAGACCCGCGCCGCAAAGGGCAAGGGCGAGCTCGCCGCTGGCGACAAGGGTAAGCAGGGCCGCGTGCTCCAGGTGTTCCCCGACACCCAGCGCGTGCTCGTCGAGGGCGTCAACCGCATCACCCGCCACAACAAGCCCGGCTACAACGGCCAGGCTGGTGGCATCGAGCAGGTCGAAGCCCCGATCCACATCTCGAACGTCGCCCTCGTGGCTGACGACGGCAAGCCGACCCGCGTCGGCTTCCGTGAAGAGAAGGTCGAGCTCGAGGACGGCCGCACGAAGACCATTCGTGTGCGTTACTCGAAGCGCACCGGGAAGGACATCTGATGACCGAGACGACCACCCCGCGCCTTAAGACCAAGTACCGCGAAGAAATTAAGGATTCGCTCCAGAGCGAGTTCAACTACGCCAACCCGATGCTCATCCCCGGCCTCACGAAGGTCGTTGTGAACATGGGTGTCGGCGATGCCGCACGTGACTCGAAGGTCATCGACGGTGCCATCGCGGATCTCACCGCGATCACCGGCCAGAAGCCTCAGGTGACGCGCGCCCGCAAGTCGATCGCGCAGTTCAAGCTTCGTGAGGGCCAGGCCATTGGCTGCCACACGACCCTGCGCGGCAACCGCATGTGGGAGTTCCTCGACCGCCTGCTCTCGACCGCGCTTCCGCGTATCCGCGACTTCCGCGGCCTTTCGCCGAAGCAGTTCGATGGCAACGGCAACTACACCTTCGGTCTCACCGAACAGGTCATGTTCCATGAGATCGATCCGGACAAGATCGACCGCGTTCGCGGCATGGACATCACCGTGGTGACCACCGCCAAGACCGATGACGAGGGACGTGCGCTGCTTCGTGCGCTCGGCTTCCCCTTCAAGGAGAACTGATATGGCCAAGACAGCGCTTAAGAACAAGCAGCAGCGCAAGCCCAAGTTCGCTGTGCGCGCCTACACCCGGTGCCAGAAGTGCGGTCGCCCGCACTCGGTGTACCGCAAGTTCGGCCTTTGCCGCGTGTGCCTTCGCGAGATGGCCCACCGCGGTGAACTGCCCGGTGTCACCAAGAGCAGCTGGTAAGGACTATCGCCACAGGTCCCCGCTTTACGCGAGGGAAACCACGGTGAGAAAGAAGCATTCGACATGACAATGACTGATCCGATCGCGGACATGCTCACGCGAATCCGGAACGCCAACACCGCGTTCCACGATTCCGTGACCATGCCGTACTCGAACCTTAAGTCCCGCATCGCGGAGATTCTGAAGGCCGAGGGGTACATCAAGGACTGGCGCGAGGAAGAAGCCGAGGTTGGAAAGAACCTCGTCATCGAACTCAAGTACACCGACGATCGCGAGCGCGCGATCTCGGGCGTCCGCCGTGTCTCGAAGCCCGGCCTTCGCGTGTACGCAAAGTCCACCAACCTGCCCAAGGTGCTCGGCGGCCTCGGCGTGGCCATCCTGTCCACGTCCTCCGGCCTCCTCACCGACAAGCAGGCCACGAAGAAAGGCGTGGGTGGGGAAGTCCTCGCCTACGTCTGGTAACCGGAAAGGAGAACCGTAATGTCCCGCATTGGACTTCGACCGGTTTCCGTACCGGCTTCCGTCACTGGTGTGACTATCGACGGCCAGCACGTCCAGATCGCTGGCCCCAAGGGCGAGCTTCAGTACGAGGTTCCGAAGCCTCTCAGCGTTGAGCGCGCTGAGGATGGCTCGATCGTCGTGCGCCGCCCCAACGAAGAGCGTGAGAACAAGGCCCTCCACGGCCTTGCACGCACTCTCATCGCGAACATGGTTGAGGGTGTCACGGAGGGCTTCGAAAAGAAGCTCGAAATCGTGGGCACCGGCTACCGTGTCGTCGCGAAGGGAACCGATCTCGAGTTCGCGCTCGGCTTCTCCCACCCCGTGCTCGTGAAGGCCCCCATGGGCATCACGTTCAACGTGGAGAGCCCCACGAAGTTCTCGGTATCGGGCATTGATAAGCAGCTGGTCGGCGAGACCGCCGCGAAGATTCGCAAGATTCGTAAGCCCGAGCCGTACAAGGGCAAGGGTGTGCGCTACGCCGACGAGACCGTGAAGCGCAAGGCCGGAAAGGCTGGTAAGTGATAATGGGTTTCGCTGAAAAGCACACTCGTGGTGACCGCAAGAGCCGCGTCCGCGCACGTGGCCGTCGTCACCTGCGCCTCCGTCGCCGCGTTGCGGGTACCGCTGAGCGTCCCCGCCTCGCCGTGACCCGTTCGGCGCGCCACATGTACGTTCAGGTCATCGACGATACGAAGGGCATCACCCTCGCATCGGCATCGACCATGGAAGCAGACCTCCGCTCGTCGGAAGCCACGAAGACCGAGAAGGCCAAGCAGGTCGGCTCGCTCGTGGCCCAGCGCGCGAAGGAAGCCGGTATCGACGCCGTGGTCTTCGACCGTGGCGGCAACAAGTACCACGGCCGCGTGGCCGCCGTCGCTGACGGTGCACGCGAGGCCGGACTGACTCTGTGACCACCCCCCGGAAATAGGACGAGAAGAGGATTCACATGGCTGCTGAGCAGCGTAACAATGGTCCCGCGGCCTCCGGTCGGAGGGGCGAGAACGAGGATCGTAACAACCGCGGTCGCGGCAATGACCGCAACCAGGGCGGGCGTCGCGGCGAGGGCCGTGGCGGTCGTCAGGAAGAGAAGTCGGCCTTCCTTGAGCGCGTGGTAGCAATCAACCGCGTGTCGAAGGTTGTCAAGGGCGGTCGCCGCTTCGCCTTCACCGCGCTCGTCGTGGTTGGCGACGGTGACGGCACCGTTGGCATCGGCTACGGCAAGGCGAAGGAAGTTCCCGCCGCCATCTCGAAGGGTGTCGAGGAAGCGAAGAAGAACTTCTTCCGCGTTCCCCGCATCCAGGGCACGATCGTGCATCCGGTTCAGGGAGAGGACGCCGCAGGCGTTGTCTTCCTCCGCCCGGCTGCTCCCGGTACCGGTGTAATCGCCGGTGGTCCGGTGCGTGCGGTTCTCGAGTGCGCGGGCGTCGCCGACGTTCTGTCGAAGTCGCTCGGTTCCTCGAACACGATCAACATCGTGCACGCGACCGTCAAGGCCCTCAAGCAGCTCGAGGAGCCGGAAGCAGTGGCAGCTCGCCGCGGCCTTCCCCTCGAGGACGTCGCCCCCGGCTACCTGCTTCGTGCACAGGCCGAGGGTCGCGCAGCGGCTCGCGAGGCGCGTGAAGAGAAGGTAGGTGCCTGATGCAGCTCAAGGTTACTCAGGTCAAGTCTGTAATCGGCGGTAACGACGCACAGCGCTCGACGGTGCGAGGCCTCGGTCTCAAGCGCATCGGCGACGTCGTCGTCAAAGAAGACCGCCCCGAGATTCGCGGCATGATCAATGCCGTCCGTCACCTCGTGACGGTTGAAGAGGTGGACTGATCCATGGCGAACGAAAACCCGCTTAAGCTCCACGATCTTCGCCCGGCTCCCGGCGCGAAGACCGCTAAGATTCGCGTGGGCCGTGGTGAAGGCTCGAAGGGTAAGACCTCGGGTCGCGGTACCAAGGGTACGAAGGCGCGCTACCAGGTGAAGGCAGGCTTCGAGGGTGGTCAGACCCCGATGCACCGCCGCCTTCCCAAGCTTCGTGGCTTCAAGAACCCCTTCCGTGTGGAGTTCCAGGTCATCAACCTGGACACCATCGAAGCGCTGTTCCCCGAGGGTGGCACCGTCACCGTCGAGGATCTTGTCGCGAAGGGTGCCGTGCGCAAGAACCAGCCCGTCAAGGTGCTCGGCTCTGGCGACATCACCGTGAAGATCGACATCACTGCCCAGAAATTCTCGGCTTCGGCCGAGGAGAAGATCACCGCCGCTGGCGGCTCGATCACCGTGGCGTGAGTTGAAGCAATTTTCATAGTGCTTCTTTGACCAGGCACCGCGACTCAGGATATTTTGAGGCGCGGTGCCTGTTTTTATAGGCCAATAGCCCCTAGTTCAAATGCGCTCCGTGTGCATGATAGGCCCACCCCTCGGGCCGCCCGACAGGAGGAACCTGGTGGACAACGCCTTCGTGCGCGCCTTCCGAACCCCTGAGCTCAGGAACAAGCTGCTGTTTGTCCTTGGAATGCTCGCCATCTACCGCTTCGGCGTGTTCGTGCCGACCCCCGGATTCGACTACACGAACATCGCTGCGTGTACCGAACAGGCATTGAACGGTGCCGGTGGCGGTGTGCTCGGCATGGTGAACCTGTTCTCCGGCGGGGCGCTCTTGCAGATGTCCGTCTTTGCGCTCGGCGTGATGCCATACATTACGGCGTCGATTATCGTGCAGCTGCTACGCGTCGTGATCCCCAAGTTCGAGGAGCTGCACAAGGACGGCCAAGCAGGTCAGGCGACCCTCACGCAGTACACGCGGTACATGACCATCGGCCTCGCGGTCCTGCAGTCCACCACCGTGATCACCCTCGTGCGCAGCGGCGCCTTCTTCGCGGGCTGCAACCTCCCGCTCGTGCCCAATCAGTCGTGGTGGATGCTCGTCCTCATGATCCTGACGATGACGACCGGCACCCTCGTTATCATGTGGCTCGGCGAGCTCATCACCGAAAAGGGCGTGGGCAATGGCATGTCCCTGCTGATCTTCACGTCGATCGCCGCGGGCTTTCCCGCCTCGTTCGGTCAGATCCTGAAGCTCCAGGGGTGGATGACCTTCTCCATCGTCATGCTGATCGGCATGATCATCGTGATCGCCGTGATCTACGTCGAGCAGTCGCAGCGCCGCATCCCCGTCCAATACGCCAAACGCCAGGTGGGCCGTCGCCTCGTGGGCGGCTCCTCGACCTACATCCCGATCAAGGTGAACCAGGCCGGCGTTATCCCCATTATCTTCGCATCCTCACTTCTTGCCCTGCCGCAGCTCATAGCCTCGTTTGGCGACCAGAGGTCCGGATGGGTGCAGTGGATCCACGCCAACTTCGTGCTCGGCCAGGGCTTCTCGTGGATATATTCGCTTGTCTATTTCGCCCTCATCGTGTTCTTTGCGTTCTTCTACGTGTCGATCACCTTCAACGCTGAAGAGATCTCAGACAACATGAAGAAGTACGGCGGCTTCGTTCCCGGTATCCGTGCGGGCCGCCCAACAGCGCGCTACCTCGAGTACGTCATCAACCGCGTGCTCTCCGCGGGCTCCCTGTACCTCGGTATCTTGGCGCTTGTTCCCCTGATCGCGTTCGCGCTTCTTGGTGCAGACCAGAAGTTCCCGTTCGGCGGAACCTCGCTCCTCATCATCATCGGTGTTGGCCTCGATACCTTGAAGCAGATCAGCTCCAAGCTCCAACAACATCACTACGAAGGGATTCTCCGATGACCGCCTCCACTCCGGCCCGCCGCCTCCTCATTGTTGGACCTCCGGGTGCCGGCAAGGGCACGCAAGCGGAGCGCATTGTCGAGAAGCTCGGCGTCCCCGCCATTTCCACGGGCGATATTTTCCGTGCGAACGTCTCCAATGAAACTGAGCTTGGTGTTCTCGCGAAGTCCTACATGGATAAGGGCGAGTACGTTCCCGACTCGGTCACCAACGAGATGGTGGAGAGCCGCCTTGGTGAAGATGATGCCGCGAACGGCTTCCTCCTCGATGGCTACCCCCGCACCGTGGCGCAGGTGGAGGCTCTCGATGGAATTCTCGAGAAGCTCGGCGTGGCGCTCGACGCCGTCATTCTCCTCGACGTTGAGAGTGAAGCTATCGTGCAGCGGCTTCTTCAGCGCGGAAAAGAGCAGGGCCGCAGCGACGACAACGAAGAGACCATTCGCCGCCGCATCGACGTTTACAGCGAGCAGACCACGCCCCTCATCGATATCTACGACAAGCGAGGTCTCGTCAAGCGCGTCGACGGCATGAAAGATATCGACGCTGTGACCGCAGATATCCTCGTCGCGCTCGGAGTCTGAGCCCGGATGTCCTTTCGCCGCAAGCCCCGCGTGAGCCTCAAAACCCCCGAACAGCTCGGGGCAATGCGCCGCGCGGGGCTTCTGCTTGACCGTATCCACGATGAGATCGAAAAGAACCTCCGCAGCGGTATGACGACGGCAGACATCGACCAAATCTCTCGTGCCGTCATTGCCGAAGCCGGTGCGAAGTCCAACTTCCTCGGCTACCACGGCTTCCCGGCGACTGTGTGCGTGAGCGTGAATGAGGAAATCGTGCACGGGATCCCCGGCACCCGGGTGATTCGCGACGGTGATGTGGTGAGCGTGGATGCTGGCTGCATCGTGGACGGATGGCACTCCGACGCCGCCCGCACCCATATCGTGGGCACGGCGCGAAGCGAAGCCGATCGCGAGCTCGTCGACGTAACCAGGGGCGCGATGTGGGAAGGCATCGCGACGCTTGCCACCGCGAGCCGCGTGGGAGAGATCGGCGCCGCTATCGAAGACTACGTCGCCGACTGTGCAGGGGAGCGGATCCAGCACCTCGAGGAATTCGGAGGGCACGGCATCGGCCGAGCCATGCATGAGCCGCCCGACGTCATGAACTTCCGCACGCGCGATCGCGGCCCGAAAATCGTGCCCGGTATGGCCCTGTGCATCGAACCCATGCTCATCCAAGGCGACGGTGAATTCGACATCCTCGACGACGAGTGGACCGTCGTGGCGACAAAGGGTGGGCGCGCAGCCCATTTCGAGCACTCCGTCGCGGTGACCGACACGGGAATCTTCGTGCTCAGTGCCGCAGACGGCGGCAAAGCTGAACTTGCAAAGCGTGGCGTGACGATCGCTGAGGAACCGTCGGACCACACCGTCAACGGAAGGTGAGCGATCGCACGCGCCAAGCCACTTATCGCGGCCCGCGTGCGCGTGTACGATTGACAGTCGAGTGCGCTCTTTCGGCAACCCCGAAAATTTAAGCGGTTCGCCGCTTGAAAAGTGCGCGCTTGAAGGTAGCACATGCGAAACCAGTCCCCGCAAGGGGCAGAGGGACAGTAGAGACTATGGCGAAAAAAGACGGCGTGATCGAAGTCGAGGGCACCGTGACCGAAGCGCTCGCAAACGCGCGCTTCCGCGTTGAGCTGGACAACGGCCACAAAGTACTCGCGCATATCTCGGGCAAGATGCGCCAGCACTACATCAGGATCCTCCCCGAGGATCGCGTTGTGGTCGAGCTCAGCCCGTACGACCTTGAAAAGGGTCGCATCGTTTACCGATACAAGTAAGCCGGGCCGCGCATGCGGTCAGCTACGCTCTCGGGCCCGCAGGGCCTGAGCGCAGATCAACTGTAGAAGGGCATCATGAAGGTTTACCCCAGCGTGAAGCGTATCTGTGACAACTGCAGGGTGATTCGTCGCCACTCGCGTGTCATGGTTATCTGCACGAACCCGCGCCACAAGCAGCGCCAGGGCTGAGTGCACCGCCTCCAACGGGAGGCACCCCGCGGCTCACGCCGCACCTATAAGTAAAGAGACAGCATGAACCTCATTGCGAGGATCACCCGCGGGCCAGGGGCCGCGGCGCACCGCCTAGACGGGAGCGACATGCTGGATCAGGCCCCTGAGTAAAACAGTAGGAGAACTGCTCATGGCACGTCTCGTTGGCGTCGACCTCCCGCGCGAAAAGCGCCTGGAAGTCGCCTTGACGTACATTTACGGCGTGGGTCGCACCCGCGCAATCGAAGCTCTCAACGCCACCGGCGTTGACGGCAACCAGCGCGTCCACCAGGTTTCCGATGAGGACCTCGTCAAGCTGCGCGATTACATCGAAGAGAACTACCAGGTCGAGGGCGACCTGCGACGCGAGGTCGCAGCTGACATCCGCCGCAAGATCGAGATCGGCTCGTACGCCGGCATGCGTCACCGCCGCGGCCTTCCGGTCCGTGGTCAGCGCACCAAGACCAACGCACGTACCCGCAAGGGCCCGAAGCGCACCGTGGCCGCCAAGAAGAAGGCTGCTCGCTGAGCGGCAGTTACTCCACGGGCAGTGTTCGGCACTGACCCGTATCGATCACCTTTCACGAACTCAAGGAGTTTTGGCACATGCCTCCCAAGTCACGTCAGGCCGCCGCGGCGCGTAAGCCTCGCCGCAAGGACAAGAAGAACGTCGTCAACGGCCAAGCACACATTAAGAGCACCTTCAACAACACCATCGTGTCGATCACTGACCCGAGCGGTGCTGTGATCTCGTGGGCCTCCTCGGGCCAAGTCGGCTTCAAGGGCTCGCGTAAGTCCACCCCGTACGCTGCGCAGATGGCCGCCGAGGCCGCCGCGCGCCGCGCCCAGGAGCACGGCCTCAAGAAGGTCGACGTCTTCGTTAAGGGACCGGGTTCGGGCCGCGAAACCGCGATCCGTTCGCTCACCGCAGCGGGCCTCGAGGTCGGTTCGATCCAGGACGTTACCCCCCAGCCGCACAACGGCGTTCGCCCGCCGAAGCGTCGCCGCAACTGAGCATTGCTCGGGTGCGCGAAACGATAACCGTCATCCATCAGTGTCGTACCGCCACCGCGAACGTCATATAGCGGACGTTCCAAGAAAGGACACAACGTGCTCATTGCACAGCGCCCCACGCTGACCGAAGAGGTCGTTTCTGACTACCGCTCACGGTTCGTCATCGAGCCGCTCGAGCCGGGCTTCGGCTACACGCTCGGCAACTCGCTGCGCCGCACACTGCTCTCGTCCATCCCGGGCGCGGCAGTGACGTCGATCCGCATCGACGGCGTCCTCCACGAATTCTCGACCGTTCCGGGTGTGAAGGAAGATGTCACCGAGCTCATCCTGAACATCAAGAACCTCGTGGTGTCGTCGGAAAACGACGAGCCGGTCGTAATGTACCTGCGTAAGGAGGGTGAGGGCGTCGTGACCGCCGCCGACATCCCCCCGCCGGCAGGCGTCGAGATTCACAACCCCGACCTTCACATCGCGACCCTCAACTCGAAGGGTCGCCTCGAGGTCGAGCTGATCGTTGAGCGTGGCCGCGGCTACGTTTCGGCCCAGCAGAACAAGGGCGCCGAGAGCGAGATTGGCCGCATTCCGGTCGACTCGATCTACTCGCCTGTTCTCAAGGTGACGTACAAGGTTGAAGCCACTCGTGTTGAGCAGCGCACGGACTTCGATCGACTCATCATCGATGTCGAAACGAAGCCGGCGATCGCCCCGCGCGATGCCATTGCTTCGGCTGGCAAGACCCTCGTGGAGCTCTTCGGTCTCGCACAGGAGCTCAACCACGAGGCAGAGGGTATTGAGATTGGTCCTTCGCCGACCGATCAGGCCCTTGCCGCCGACCTTGCGCTTCCGATCAACGACCTCAACCTCACGGTTCGTTCGTACAACTGCCTTATGCGCGAGGGTGTGTACACCGTTGGTGAGCTCACCAATCGCTCCGAGGCGGACCTGCTCGACATCCGCAACTTCGGCCAGAAGTCCATCGACGAAGTCAAGGCGAAGCTCGCTGAGCTAGGCCTCTCGCTCAAGGATTCCCCGGCCGGTTTCGATCCTTCCACTGTTCTTGACTCGTACGGCGACGACGAGTTCGGCGAGCAGTTCTGATTTCCATCTTTTTCTTCGAGGAGAAACAACATGCCTGCACCCACTAAGGGCGCTCGACTCGGCTCGTCCCCGGCTCACGAGAAGGCTATTCTCGCGAACCTCGCGACTGCCCTTTTCGAGCACGGTGCCATCACCACGACGCATACCCGCGCGAAGCGCGTTCAGCCCCTCGCTGAGCGCCTCATCACCCAGGCGAAGAAGGGCGACCTTGCCAATCGCCGCCGCGTGATGCAGACGCTCAAGACGAAGACTGCCGCGCACGTTCTCATGACTGAGATCGCTCCGAAGTTCTCGGACCGCCCCGGCGGTTACACCCGCATCACGAAGCTCGAGAACCGCAAGGGCGACAACGCCCCCATGGCTCTTCTTGAGCTCGTGGAGGAAGAGTACTCGCCGAAGCAGGCCGTCGTGAAGGAAGCCGAAGGCGCTGCCAAGGCATCCGCAAAGGCCGACGAAGCTCCCGCTGAGGAGACGAAGGTCGAAGAGACCGCGGCTGAGGAAACGCCTGCAGAGGAGACCACGGAGAACACCGAGGCCTGATCCACGGCTCTTCTTCACGTAGAGGAAACGGCCCGACCCCCGTGAATGGGGTGTCGGGCCGTTTCCTCTATTGTTGTCGACTACGGTCGTGCCTTAAGCGCAGCCGTAACCACGCAGGACGACACACTGCTGAGTCTTAGCTGCGTCGAGTAAAAGCGACCGATCGCCTCTTGGGATCCCACGTGAGACGCCCGCCTTGGAAATCTTGAACGGTGCGTCCGCGGGAGTCTTTGAACTCGTTCGTGGTTGGGAAGCCGAGTGTGCTTTTTTCTCCCCCTCTGTGAAGCCAATAGGTGAGGAAACCATTCTTAATAATGCGTGCGCCGGTTGCACGCGACCAATACACTCGTTGACCGTTCTCGAACGCTTGGTATACACCGCCCTTGACAGCGACTTCCTCGCTGGCGGGGTAACCGAGACTTCCGCGCTCGAAGTTCTCGCGCACATAAACACCGCGGATCGCGCCCTTGACGGCGAAGGTTTTACCGTTCTTTGCATCGTGGAGCACAATTCCACCTTGGAAAAATTGCGAGCTGCCGCCATTCCTAAGCCCGGCGAAAGGATCTCGGGCGGGATACTTTAGCCAGCTTTTTTCGGCGCCGAGCTTGTTCCAGTAGTGGAGGATAGCCTCGCTTACCGTTACGGCTCCAGTAGCGCGGGACCAGACAATTTGCCCATTGCGGAAGGATTGTGCGAATCCTCCGTCGCTCAGAACTCGCTCGCGGCTCGTGGGGAACCCGAGCCTGGATCCGGTTGCGCCAAGGGAATCCCATTTGTTGCCGATAGCGTTACGCGTATCGTAAGCGCCGGTCGCAGGGTGCCACGATATGGTTGAACGAGCGAATTTCTGCTGGTATCCGCCGTCGATGCGGAATTCCGCGTCTTGCGGGGCACCAAATTCCGTTGCGCCACCGTTGCTCACGTAGAAAGCCCCGATCGCGCCGGTGACGCCTTCGGCTGAAGGCGAGGTCGTGTTCTTCTGCGGCGTGAAAGTGACCCTGCCATTGGCGCGTGTTGCGGTGCCGTTCTCGAAGCGCTGGGTAGTGCCCGTCGTGCTTTCGAGGGGGCGTCCCCAGGCAGACGTCCAGTCGGCGCCGAAGGCACTTTTGTGAGCGCTCGTGCGACCACCTGCCGTGAGAATGAGCCCACCCGTGAGGCGAGTGACGTCGTAGGCCCCTTCTGCCCGGCGAACGTGCGTGACGGTTCCGAACGCACCGCGCCCGCCGCCGTTGACGTAGGCAACGAGGTGCTCGGGGTAACGCTCCTTGAATCCGTTGAGCTTTTGCTGCACGAGGCTGCGCAGCTTCGGAAGCTGGCCGTAGTAGGTGTCCCCCGGGCAATCCGTGTAGTTCACGTCGCGGTGCGCGAAGAGGTGGGGCATGGAGAAGGTGCCGCTGCGCTTCACGTTCGAGGTGGTGACGGTCCAGGTCTCGGTGCCGTACACGTCCTGAGTGAACGTGCTGGCGAGCTTCCACGCAGCCACGGTTGCGATGGCGTTGAGCGCCGCGGTGGGCACGGGAATGTCCATGTAGTCACCCATGACGGAGATGCCACAGGAGCCCGTGTTGAAGCCGCGGGCGTGGGCGCCGGCAACGTTGCGGTGCAGGCCACCCGCGCGCCCCTCAAAGATTTGTCCGTATTTGTCGACGACGACGTTGTAGCCGAGATCGGCCCAACCGAGGGTTTTAGTGTGGTAGGTGAACATCCCGCGCACAACCTGAGGGCTTTGCGCCGCGGTGTAGGTGTTGGAGCCGCCCGTGTGGTGGATGCAGATCGCCTTGAGTTCCTTCGCGTAGCTCAAACGTGAAGTGTTGACCGTGCCGGCGCTCCATTCCTCACGGGTGATGAACGTTGGCGCGCCGGTGCCGGGCGTCACGGTAGCAGGCAGAATGCGGGTGATGCCGGAACCGCTACCGCTTGAGGCGAGGCGCACGTCGCTGCGTGATTCCGACGTGGTGATGAGGTGCGCGGTGAGCTGCTCGGAAATGTCGATGCCATCGCGGAAGGCGCGGACATTAACCGCGCTCGAGGGCCCGACCCACACGGCTTCGCTCGCGTTTTCCTCAATGTCGGTCATCAGCTCTGCGCTGAGCCAATCGCCCCAGTCGCCAGTGTTGATGTCTTGGCCCTGGAACTCCACCACGTCGGGCGCGTCGATATCGGCGGGCCAGGTTGCCGCGGCCATGGTGACATAGCCGGCGACATGCTTTGCCGCAGCACCGTTCAGTTCGGGGTTGTTTTCCGAGGCGCCTTGCGTTTCGACGGTGTTAGTGCGCGCGAGGTCGCGATCCACAACGGCGGTGTCACCACCGCTGGGGGCGGGGGAGTCGTCGGCAAGGGCAAGGCCCATTCCGAGAGCGCCCACTCCGGCTGCGGCGAAGGGGGTGACGGCACCGACCTTGAGTAGGGTGCGACGATTGAGGGGGGATTTTTCGAAGGTCATGGGGAAGTGCTTTCTTGTGAGGGGAAGTCGGCCTTACCATAGCGCACGCGGGCCTTCGCTGGGAAGGCCCGCGTGCGTCATCTGACCGGGTTAAGCGAGATGCTCGGGGAGCGTTTGGGCGCGGCGCTCGCGAAGCTCCGCGAGGGGGAACGTTCCGACGCCAGCCAGCTCCAGGCCGTCGCCACCACTTGTGCCGATGCGAGCCGCGGGGACCGACGCACTGCGTGCGAGTTCCTCGAGGGCAGGAGCATCGTCAGGGCGCACCGCGACGATGGCCCGCGCGTGCGACTCGGAGACGAGGGCTGTGAACGCGTCGATGCCGTCACGGTCGATCACGGTCGTGAGGTCGATCGATGCGCCCGTGTCGAATCGAGTGGTGGATTCGACGAGTGACTGGAAGAGGCCGCCTTCGCTGAGGTCGTGGCTTGCGCGTGCGATTCCCTGGTCGGCCGCACCGATGAGTACGGTAGCGAGGGCTTTTTCGTGTGCAAGCGACACGCGCGGGGGTGTGCCGCCGAGGTGAGCGTGGGTGGCGTCGGCCCACGCGGAGCCCGAAAGCTCCTCGCGAGTTTCACCGAGAAGGTAGATGGCAAGCCCTTCTTCGTGCCATCCGGAGGGCACCCGCGTCGCGACGTTGTCAAACACGCCGAGGACGCCGACGACGGGGGTCGGGTGGATTGCCGAGTTGAGGCGGCCGGGCTCGCCCGTGGAGTTGTACAGGGAGACGTTGCCGCCGGTCACGGGAACTTCGAGCTCCTGGCAGGCGTCGGCGAGCCCCGTGATTGCTTCGACGAACTGCCACATGCGGTCCGGGTCTTCGGGCGAGCCGAAGTTGAGGCAATCGGTCACGGCGAGAGGGCGTGCGCCTGCCGTGGCGACGTTGCGGTAGGCCTCCGCGAGCGCGGCGCGTGCGCCTTCTTTCGGGTTCAGCATCGCGAAGCGGCCGTTGCCGTCGGTGGCGATGGCGATGCCGCGGCCCGTTTTTTCGTCGATGCGGAGCACACCTGCGTCGTCGGGCATCGCGAGCGCGGTGTTGCCGCCGACGTAGCGGTCGTATTGGTCGGTGACCCACGCGGTGCTCGCGAGGTTCGGGGAGGTCGTGAGTGCCCACAGCTGCGTGACGAGTTCGTCGGTGCTTGCAGGGCGGGGGAGGCCTTCGGCGTGGTCGGCCTCGAGGGCGTCCTGCCATGCCGGGCGCGCGTAGGGGCGGTCATAGGTGGGGCCCTCGTGCGCGACGGTCGTGGGATCGACGTCGACGATGCGCTTGCCGTAGTGGTCGATCGTGAGCCGTCCCTCGCCCGTGACTTCGCCGATGACGGCGGCTTCAACACCCCACTTGTCGGTGATGGCGAGGAATTCCTCGAGGTTGTCGGGGGAGACGACGGCCATCATGCGCTCTTGCGATTCGCTCATGAGGATCTCGCCCGCGGTCAGCGTCGGGTCGCGAAGGAGCACGTTTTCGAGGTCGATGTGCATGCCGGAGCCGCCGTTGGACGCGAGTTCGCTCGTTGCGCACGAGATGCCGGCGGCGCCGAGGTCCTGGATGCCTTCGACGGTGCCTTTCGCGAAGAGCTCAAGGCAGCACTCGATGAGCAGCTTCTCCATGAACGGGTCGCCGACCTGGACGCTCGGGCGTTTCGCCGGGCCCTCGTCCTCGAAGGTTTCGGAGGCGAGGATCGACGCGCCGCCGATTCCGTCGCCACCTGTGCGTGCACCGAACAGCACGACCTTGTTGCCGGCGCCTGTCGCGGAGGCCAGGTGGATGTCCTCGTGGCGAAGCACGCCCACGGCGAGGGCGTTGACGAGGGGATTGGTTTGGTAGGCGGGGTCGAACACGGTTTCACCACCGATGTTGGGCAAACCGAGGCAGTTGCCGTATCCGCCGATACCGGCGACGACGCCGGTGGCGACTCGTGCAGTATCCGGGTGGTCGATCGCGCCGAATCGGAGCTGATCCATGACGGCGACGGGGCGGGCCCCCATCGAGATGATGTCGCGGACGATGCCGCCAACGCCGGTCGCAGCCCCCTGGTAAGGCTCGACGTAGCTCGGGTGGTTGTGCGATTCGACCTTGAACGTCACGGCCCAGCCGTCGCCGATATCAACGACGCCAGCGTTCTCGCCGATACCCACGAGGAGGTTTTCCTTCATCGCGGGGGTCTGTTTCTGGCCGAACTGTTTGAGGTGGATCTTGGAGGACTTGTACGAGCAGTGCTCAGACCACATAACGGAGTACATGGCGAGCTCGGCGTTCGTGGGGCGGCGGCCGAGGAGCTCGCGGATCTTCGCGTACTCCTCTTCCTTGAGGCCCAGATCGGCCCACGGCTGCTGTTCGTTCGGGGTTTCACGCGCCCGCTCGATCGTGTCTGGCTCGTGCGTGTTCATGCTCGCGGCTGTCCTCCGTGTCGGTTGTTCTCAGCACCTCGTATTTTACGACGTCGCGCACGGTAACGCGGAATGACAGAGTAGAGACATGTCGCCTTCCACGAAGACTCTTGCGCGTGTGCCGAACGCTGCCGCCGCGTGGGCAGCGATTCTCACCCGCGCGCCCGTCGCGCGCGCCGAGGACGTTCCCGATCGCCGCTATAGCGTGCGCGGTGTTGCCATTGAGGAGCGGCGCGCCCTGCGCTATTCGCGCGTCGTTGCGCCTCATGGAAGGGACGCGTGGGCTGATGCGCATCTCGCCCATCCCGGTTTCTTGCATGCCCTCGCGCATCCGCTCGGGCTCGCGCTCATGGCGGCTCCGCGTTTTCCGCTTCCCGCGCTCGGGCTTGTGCACGTCAAGAATTCGCTCTTGTTGCACCGGCCAGTGTGCATAGGGGAGAGGATCGACATTGAGACACGTATTGGGGACCTCGCACGCTCTTCACGGGGGAGCGCGTGCGAAGTGGTCTCGGTGTTGTCGAGCGGGGGTGACATCGTCGCGACCGACGTCTCGACGTACCTGCTGCGTGGCTCCGGTAATTCTGCGATGCGTGCAAAGTCTCTCCAGACCGAGGCGGCTCCTTTCGCCTCGGCGGCGTCTCCGTCGCGATGGAAGCTCTCCGCGGGTGTGGGGCGCGAGTTCGCACGAGTGAGCGGCGATGTCCACCCGATTCACGTGAGCGCACTGAGCGCACGTGCGCTTGGTGCCCCTTCGCCGCTCGCCCACGGCATGTTCCTGGGATCGCGTGCGCTCAGCGAAGCCGGAGTAGGGGCGCACTCTCCGCTTTTGTGGGAACTCGAGTTCCCGTCGCTTCCGCCTTTGCCCGCAACGGTGTGGGTGCGGTACGGGCGAGAGGAGCCGAAGGAAGGAACGAAGGGCAGTTCGGTCGCGTTCTCAGGCTTCAGCCTGCGGGGTCCGACGCCTGCCGATCGCACGGCGCACCGTGCCTTTTCTGGCCGCGTAACGGTCCTTGGAGGCGCATGAGAGCCCCGCGTGGCCTCAGTAAACTCAAGAAGATTTCAGGAACCTCGATGCGGTGGGCGTTAGCGTGATTTAAGCAAAGACGAAGGTGGCGCGGGAATTGCGTCGCCGAAGGTGCGGACGAAGGAGTGCCATGCCCCTGTACGAGTTTCGGTGCGGTGAAGGTCACCTCAGCGAAGCACTGCTGCCGATGAGCAGCACGACTCGAGAACGCCAGTGCCCCGAGTGCGACACCACCGCGAGGCGCCTCGTGAGCGCTCCCGCTGTGCGGTCGCTCGATCCAGCACTGACAAACGCGATTGATTCAGCGAAGCGCAGCGCCTATGAGCCCCAGGTTCATTCTTCGCTTCCCTCTTCGCGAGGCGCCAAGCCAACCCCTGTATCGCACGATCCGCGCCATCGTGCACTTCCGCGTCCCTGACGCCCCGAGTAGGCAAGCAAAGGAGCACACAGAGCCATGCCTAAGAATCTTTTCCCGCTTGATTCCACGAAGTCGTTCAAAGATCAGGACATCGTTGGCCACAACCGTTGGCACCCGGACATTCCGGCGGCTGTCACGGTAAACCCCGGCGACACGTTCCGCATCGACTGCCGCGAGTGGTTCGACGGCGACATCAAGAACGATGACAGCGCCCAGGACATCCTCGAAGCCCCCGTGAGCAAGGTCCACGCACTTTCGGGCCCGTTCCACATTAAGGGTGCGAAGCCGGGCGACCTGTTGATCGTGGACATCCTCGACGTTGGCCCGATTCCGCAGGAAGATGAGGGCCCCCTCGCGGGTCAGGGCTGGGGCTACACCGGCATCTTCGCGAAGAACAATGGCGGCAGCTTCCTCGTGGATCAGTTCCCGGATGCCTACAAGGCTGTGTGGGACTTCAACGGCCAGACCGCGACCTCGCGCCACGTGCCTGGCGTGTCGTTTACGGGTCTCATCCATCCGGGCCTCATGGGCACGGCGCCCTCGCACGAGCTTCTTAAGAAGTGGAACGACCGCGAGGCCGCGCTGATCGCCACGGACCCGAACCGCCTGCCTCCGCTCGCGCTCCCGCCCGAACCGAAGGATGCAGTTCTTGGCACGCTCACCGGCGACGATTTCGATCGCGTCGCAGCCGAGGGTGCACGCACCGCTCCGCCGCGCGAAAACGGCGGTAACCAGGACATCAAGAACCTCTCGAAGGGCACGCGCGTGTTCTACCCCGTCTACGTGGATGGCGCGCACTTCTCGGTAGGCGACCTGCACTTCTCGCAGGGCGATGGCGAGATCACCTTCTGTGGCGGCATCGAGATGTCGGGCTTCATCGACGTGCACGTGGATGTCATCCCTGGCGGCATGGACAAGTACAACGTCAAGGAAAACGCGATCTTCATGCCCGGCAATGTCGAGCCGCGCTACAGCGAGTGGATTTCCTTCTCGGGTACGTCCGTGACGCTCGACGGCGAGCAGCGCTACCTCGATTCGCAGCTTGCCTACCAGCGCGCCTGCCTCCACGCGATCGACTACCTCACGACCTTCGGCTGGACGCCGGAGCAGATCTTCCTCCTGCTCGGTGCCGCGCCGATCGAGGGCCGCTTCTCGGGCGTCGTTGACATCCCGAACTCGTGCGCGACCGTGTACATCCCGACCGCCATCTTCGACATCGACGTGCGCCCCGGCGCAGGCGACGTGCCGAAGATCGATCCGGGCATCGGGGCGCCGCGCGCCGCGAACGCGTAAGGCAAAGAAGCGTTCATACCCGCGAACGCTCCTTGCACCTGAGGGGGCGCGCCAACCCAGTGGAGGTTGGCGCGCCCCCTCGTCACGTGCCGTAGGCTCGTGAGCATGACATTTCCCGACGCACGTACCGACGCCCTCGACCGCCTCATCATGCACGATGCGAGCGCGCACGTCGCACAGCCCGGTAGCGGCGATGGAGACATCCTCGTTCTCGATGACCGCTCCGGCGCACTGACTCAATGGGCACTCGCGCACGTGGGGCCGCATTCGCGGGTGTTCGTGCGCACGGTGTCGCGCGCTCATGCATCGACCGTGCAAGCGGCGGCGCACGAGGCCGCCGCGACGTCGGGTCGGGCGGATCGAAATCGAGTGCTCATCGCAGGTCTCGACGGAAGCGAGCTCGATCTCGAATCCTTCCTTGCCGCCCACGGATTCTCGGGGAGACTTGTGCTCGGGCACCTGCCAAAATCACTCGCCGCGCTAGAAGAGAACGCGCGGATGCTCGCGAGGCACGCGCGTCGAAGCGGCACAGACATGATCGTGGTGCTCGGTGGCGCCACGAAGCACATGACGCGCTCGATGAACGATGCGCTCGCGACCGGCTTCACCGAAGTCCGGGGTCTTCTGGGAAAGGGGAAATTTAGGTGCCTCGAGGCGTCCACGCCGCGCGAATCCGTGACGGTAATGCCCCCGCGCACGAAGCGGTGGGGCGGCGGGACGCTTACCGCCTTCGGCGGCGTGTTCTCGGGCGCTAAGCCTGACCGCGGGGGAGAGGCGCTCGCGAATGCAGCGGCCTCATGGCTCGCGGCCCGCCCACAGCATGCGGCGCCCGCCACGCGCGTCCTCGACCTTGGCTGCGGCAACGGCATGCTCTCGCTCGCGGTATGCGAGGCGGCTGCGCGAACGGCCTGTGCCCTCACGCTCGCCGCGACGGATATTGACCTCGATGCGGTTCGCTCGACGCGCGCCACGCTAGAGCCCTACCGGGCACAACCCGGCGCCACTCTCACTCTCACGTGGGATTCTGCCGCTGCCCAGCACCCCGAATCCTCGACCGACCTCGTGCTCCTCAACCCGCCGTTCCACGACGGCACGCGTATCGATGCGACGCTCGTCGAGCCGCTCATCGAGGCGGCGTACCGCATTCTCGAGCCGGGCGGAGAACTGCTCCTCGTGCATAACTCGCACCTGCGCTACCGGCCCCTCCTTAAGCGGCGATTTGCCGCCACCCGAGAGGTGAGCCGGGACCGCACGTTCACCGTGCTCAGCGCGAAAAAGTAAGGACGCTGGGGAGCTCCTTAGGCGAGGATCGACTTCATGACCGAGGTGAAAAAGCCGAGGCCATCCACGCCCGTGCGGGTACCTTCTCCCGGCATGTCCGGGCCGAAGCCTGCCTCGACGGCGTGCTCCGGGTGCGGCATAAGCCCCACGACGTTGCCGTACTTGTTCGTGATTCCGGCAATCCCGCGATAGGAGCCGTTCGGGTTGTCCTCGAAACCAGCGGGGCCGCCGACGGCGCCCTCGGCGTAACGGAACACCACGCGATTATCGGCCTCGAGCTCGTCGAGAGTCTTCTCATCAGCGACGTAGAGGCCGTCCTGATTCTTCAGAGGGATTCGGATGATCTGGCCCTCGGCGTATGCGGTTGTCCACGCCGTTCGCGTGTTCTCAACGCGAAGCGGCTGATCGCGGCACACGAACGTCCGGTGCGCATTCTTGATCATCGAACCGGGAAGCAGGTGCGTCTCGCTGAGGATCTGGAAGCCGTTGCAGATCCCGAGCACGGGCATGCCGCCCTTGGCCGCATCGACCACGCGTTCCATGATCGGCGCGAAACGGGAAATAGCGCCCGCCCGCAGATAATCCCCGTAGCTGAAGCCGCCCGGAAGGATCACCGCATCGACGTCACGCAGGTCGTCGTCCGCGTGCCACAGCGCAACCGGCTCACCGCCGGCGATCGTGACGGCGCGAAGTGCGTCGCGATCGTCGAGGGTCCCGGGAAAGGTCACCACACCGATTGCGGGCATCAGGCCTGCTCCTCCTCGACGCGCACCGACACGACATCTTCGATAACGGGGTTCGAGAGCAGCTCGGTTGCCGCCTCGCGCACGCGCTCGAGCACGTCGTCGGTCACGTCGCCCTCAACCTCGAGCTCAAAACGCTTGCCTTGACGGACCGAGGTGATGTTCTCGAAATCGAGTCGTCCAAGAGCGCCGAGAACGGCCTTTCCCTGTGGGTCAAGAATCTCGGGTTTCGGCATTACGTCGACGATGAGGCGGGGCATGTCATCTCCAGAAAACAGTAGGCACGAAAGTGTCGTCGAAAACTGCGCGCGTCGCGCACACGATGATTCTACCGGCCAGTGCGGCCTGTCCTCATCTTTTGCCCCTACTGTGGCGGCATGGACATTACACACTTTGGCCATTCCGCTCTGCTCGTTTCGTACCGCGGCGGCACCGGAGCGCGCGCGGGGGAGGGAGGGGCGGGAGAGTCCGACACCACCCGGCTCCTCATCGACCCCGGCAATTTGAGCGAGCCTTCGCTCACGCACCTTACCGATCTTGACGCGATTGCGATCAGCCACCAGCATCCCGATCACGCGCACCCGCCATTCCTTGCGGAGCTTTTCGCGCACAACCCCGAGGCAGCAATCCTTCTCGAGCCTCAAACCGCGCAGGCTCTAAGCGACAACCCCGAGACCTCACGCTTTCGGGAGCGCTTCACGCCTCTCGCGCCAGGTCAGCGAGCGAGCGTCGGGCCCTTCCCCGTCACCGTCACCGCAGCCGGGGGAGCCCACGCGACCATCCACCCGTCTATCCCGCCCGTGGGAAACGTGGCGCTTATCGTCGAAGCGGCCGGCGAGAAAACACTTGTGCACACCGGTGACTCGCTCGCCCCGCACCCCGAAATCGTCGGGGCTGACGTTCTGTCGTTTCCCCTCGTCGCGCCGTGGTCGAAAATGCACGAAACGATCGATTTCCTCAGAATTGTGAAACCTGCCGTGGCGATCCCCGTGCACGATCGCGTGGCCTCTGCCGAGGGGCGAGCGATCTATCTGAAACAGTCGCGCGCCTTCGCTCCCAAGGAATGCGAAGTGCGAGATTGGCCCGTGGGTACCGAACCCGGGCAGGGTCGTACCCTCAGTTTTTAGCGGCGCAGCGGCGCGGCGGAATTAATGAACCTCGAAGCCTCCGCGCGCGCGGAACTGCTCACGCACGCGCTCGACGAGTTCCTTCTCCGGCGGCCGGGTATCGCGCAGCTTGTAGTCGAGGCCGAGTGAATCCCATTTGTCGGTGCCCATCTGGTGGAAGGGCAGCACCTCGATACGACTCACGTTCGAGCGCCACCGCTCAACGATGTCGGCGACTTTCTCGACGTTGTCATAGTCGTCGGTGAGTCCAGGAACGAGCACGAAACGCGCCCACACCTCGATCCCCTTCGCGTTCAAGCGATCGCCAAAATCGATCGTCGGCTGCAGGTCGCGGCCAGTCGTGCGCTTATACACGTCGGGATCGCCGCTCTTAACGTCGAGAAGCACGAGATCGACCGACTCAAGCAGGTCGTCTGAGGCATTGCGGCCGAGAAAACCCGACGTATCGATCGCGGTGTGGACACCCATGTCCTTGGCAGCCTCGAGGATTCGCTTGGCAAAGGCGGGCTGCTGGAGAACCTCGCCGCCCGAGAGCGTAATGCCGCCGCCCGAGGCCTTGAAAATGCGGCGATAGCGGCGGATCTTCCCAATGATCTCGTCAGCGGTCACGTCCTGACCGTTCTTCGCCTCGAACGTGTCGGGGTTGTGGCAGTACAGGCAGCGAAGCGGGCAGCCACTGAAGAAGATCGTGAGGCGAGTGCCGGGGCCGTCGACTGCCGTCACAAGTTCCCACGAGTGAATCGAGGCGAGTTCGCCTTCGCGTACCGCCTGGAGTCGATCAGGGCGCTCCAGGTGCGTTTCCTCGAGCCCCTCAATGCCGGCGCCCTGGCGCCTCTTGTGAAGCGGAAGGTCAACCTGGCTGATGCTCTTGGCCTCGGACTCGGTCATGAAACGCCTCTCGTGAAAATCGTGGTGGGCACACGTGCCGCCGATCGGGGGCATGCGCCCTAAAGAGTTGGGCCCGGAAACCGGAGCTTCCAGGCCCAACAGGTGAACGCTTCGATGCGTCAATTATTGCGCATCATGCGTGTAAAGGGGATGTCTCAGGCGCCCTGGTGGAAGGTGCGGTTGAGAACGTCGAGCTGCTGCTCGCGCGTGAGCTTCACGAAGTTCACGGCGTAGCCCGACACGCGAACCGTGAGGTTCGGGTACTTCTCCGGGTTCTCCATCGCGTCGACAAGGGTCTCCTTGTTGAGCACGTTGATGTTCGCGTGGTAGAGGCCCGACTCCATGTTGTTTGCTGCGCGGTTGGTCTTCATGGACTCAAGGCGCTCGTCGAAAGTCTTGACTGCCATTATTCTCTCCTCAATCAGAGTGATGGAAATGTGGGGGTGAAAACCGGCCGAGCCCGAGGGGCTCGCGCCCGACCGATTCACATTTAGGGGTTCAGACGATCAGTCTTCGTCGTCCATGATGAAGCCGGAGTCGAGAATGCCGACCAGGTTCTTGACCTGCTCGTCCTTCGTGCGACCGAGGCCCTGCGGGGTGATCGTGTTGGTCAGCGAGATGCCGTCCAGCGCGTCGTTGTAGTCGAGCTTGCCAACGGAAAGCATCGAGGCCACCATGCCGTGGCTATCCATGCCGTTTTCCGGGTTAGCGCCCGGGGCGAAGGGCGTGCCCTTCTCGTGGCCCGAGGGGAACGAGCCGGTCGCCTTGCCGTACACGACGTTCGACGTAATCGTGAGCACCGACTGGGTCGGGATCGCGTCACGGTACATCGGGATTGCCTTGATCTTCGACATGATCGTGTGCACAACGGTCGCGGCGATGTCGTCGGCGCGATCGTCGTCGTTACCGTAGATCGGGAAGTCACCCTCGGTGCGGTAGTCGACAACGAGGCCGGACTCGTCGCGGATCGGGTACACCTTGGCGTACTTGATCGCGGAGAGCGAGTCCGCGACGATCGAGAGGCCAGCGATGCCGCAGCCCATCGTGCGCGTGATATCCGAATCGTGAAGCGCCATCTCGATCGCCTCGTAGGCGTACTTGTCGTGGCAGTAGTGAATGATGTTGAGCGCTTCAACGTAGGTGCCGATCACCCAGTCAAGCATCTCTTCGTACTTCTGCCAGACCTCGTCGAAGTCGAGCGGGCCCTCGCCCTCGATGGGGGCGAACAGACCTTCTTCGGTGACCTGCTTGCCGCTCATTTCGTCGCGGCCGCCGTTGATCGCGTAAAGCAGCGCCTTCGCGGAGTTCACGCGCGCACCGAAGAACTGCATCTGCTTGCCGACCTTCATCGGGGACACACAGCACGCAATTGCTGCGTCGTCGCCCCAGCGATTACGGATCTGCTCATCGGACTCGTACTGCACGGAGCTCGTCTCGATCGAGATGGCCGAGCAGAAGTCCTTGTAGCCCTGCGGGAGCTTCGGATCCCAGAAGATCGTAATGTTCGGCTCGGGCGCCGGACCGAGATTACGAAGGGTCTGGAGGAGGCGGAAGGAGGTCTTCGTGACGAGCGAACGGCCGTCCTCACCAAGGCCGGCATCCGACCAGGTGGCCCAGTACGGGTCGCCCGAGAAGATCTGGTCATAGTCGATCGTGCGGAGGAAGCGCACGATACGGAGCTTGATCACGAGGGCATCGATGATCTCCTGCGCGTCTGTCTCCGTGATGCGGCCCTCCTGCAGGTCGCGCTCGATGTACGCGTCGAGGAACGGCGAGAGACGGCCGATCGACATGGCGGCGCCGTCCTGGCTCTTGACCGAGGCGAGGTAGGCCATGTAGACCCACTGCACGGCTTCCTGAGCGGTAGCGGCGGGACGACGAAGGTCAAGGCCGTAGGAGTCGCCGAGGATGACGAGCTTGTTGAGAGCCTTGATCTGCTCGGCATGCTCTTCGCGGAAGCGTGCCCAGTGCTCGCTGAACGGCTGATCCGAAACCGCGTCTTTCGCGGCCTTCTTCTCGGCGATCAGGAAGTCCGCGCCGTAGAGCGCGAGGCGACGGTAGTCGCCAATAATGCGGCCGCGACCGTAGGCATCGGGAAGACCGGTGATGATGTGGGAGCTACGTGCTGCGCGGATGCGCGGGGTGTAGATGTCGAACACGCCATCGTTGTGGGTCTTGCGGTACCTGGTGAAGATCTTCTTGATCTCCGGATCCGGTTCCTTACCGGCTTCCTTGATCGCGGTCTCCACCATGCGCCAGCCACCGAAGGGCATCATCGCGCGCTTGAGGGGAACGTCGGTCTGAAGGCCGACGATGACGTCGTCATCTTCGCTGATGTAGCCAGCGGGGAAGGCGTCGATGTCGGCGGGGGTCTTCGTATCCACGTCGTAGACGCGGCGGCGGCGCTCCTCCGAGAGGTACTTCTTCTCGAGGGTGTCCCACACGCGAAGAGTCTTGTCGGTCGCACCCGCGAGGAACTCGGCATCGCCCTCGTACGGGGTGTAGTTGAGCTGGATGAACTCGCGAACGTTGATGTTCTCGTTCCAGTCGCCGGTCTTAAAACCGCGCCACGGGTCGAGCTGTTCGCCCTGGGCTCCGGCGTTCTTTTCTTCCACAGCAGTCATGTGAGCCTTCCTTCCATGGCGGGGGCTAAGCCGCATGCTCGTGAGGTGTGCTGGTAGTTCCACCGTAGGAGTGAGGCCTATATGTGTAGGGGACTTTGAGCCCGCTCCGTGGCGGCGGTCACATGGTATCGCCGAGGTCTGGAAGGCAGGTGGGGAGGGCTAGAATTTCTCGCCCGAAAGGCGCTCGTAGGCCTCGATATATTTCTCGCGAGTCGCCTCGACGATGCTTGCGGGGAGTACAGGCGGTGCGACCTGGGTGTTCTTGTTCCAGCCACTCTCGTTCGTGAGCCAATCGCGCACAAACTGCTTGTCGAAACTGGCCTGCGCGCGCCCGGGTTCGTACTGGTCAGCGGCCCAAAATCGCGAGGAATCCGGAGTGAGAACTTCGTCACCCAGCACGATGTTATCGGTGTGTCGCGAGTGGCCGAACTCGAGCTTTGTATCAGCAAGAATGATGCCCCGCTCTCGCGCAAAATGCTCCGCTGCTCGATAGACGGAGACAGTGCGCTCCTCGAGCTCGTCGACGAGGTCCTTCCCAAGCCTCGCGCGAGCCTCGTGAACGGTGATGTTCTCGTCATGCTCTCCCTGCTCGGCCTTCGTCGAGGGGGTAAAGAGCGGGGACGGGAGGCGGGAGCCGTCGACGAGGCCCTCGGGAAGGACGTGACCGCCCACCGCGCCGTCGCGCAGGTAGTCCGCGAGCCCCGAGCCGGTCAGGTAGCCGCGCACGACGCATTCGAGCGGGACCATGTCGAGAGCCTCGCAGCGCAGGGCGCGCCCCCGAACCGCATCGGGAACGTCGACGGCGCTCTTCACATGATTGTCCGTGACGCCCTTGAGATGGTCGAACCACAAAAGCGACATCGCCGTCAGAATTCGTCCTTTATCGGGGATTCCCGGGGTGAGCGAGTAATCGAATGCGCTGATTCGATCGGTCGCGACGACGAGCACCTCGTGCGCCTCGGCAAGCGTGCTCCCGTGGGGAACGTACAGCTCGCGCACCTTTCCACTCAAGACGTGGTCCCAGCCCTCGAGAGCGGGGGCCTCGGTCAGCGCGCCATTCACATTCGTGTTCACAGCTGGGTCACCCTTTCGATAGCGCCGAGAGCTGCCCGCTCGGCGATGTCGGTTCGGTAGTGGGAGCCTTCGAGCAAGACCCGCGCGATGGCCGACTGTGCGCGAACGCGCGCACCCTCGAGCGTGTTCTCGCGCGCCACGACGCTGAGAACACGGCCGCCACTCGAGCGCAAGGTGCCGTCGGAATCCCGCGCGGTGCCAGCGTGGATCACCGTGCAGCCTTCCTTTCCTACCTCGTTAAGACCCGTGATCTCCCGCCCGGTCTGGGCAGCGAGTGGGTAACCCTCGCTCGCGAGCACGACGGCGACCACGCTCTCGTCGCGCCACGCGAGGTCAGGTACGCTCGCGAGATCCCCGGTCGCGGCGGCCTGCAGGAGCTCACCGAGGTCGCTCCCGAGGCGCTCGAGGACCACGAGGGTCTCAGGGTCGCCGAAGCGAACGTTGAACTCGATGACCTTGAGTCCCTCGCTGGTGGCCGCGAGGCCGCAGAAAAGGAGACCTGTGAACGGAGTGCCGCGCTCACGCATGGCGCGTATGACGGGTTCGGCGATCGACTCGACGGTCGCGTTCATCGCGGCGTTTTCGTCGAGCCACGGCAGCGGTGAATAGGCACCCATGCCGCCCGTATTCGGGCCCTCATCTCCCTTAAACGCGCGCTTGAAGTCCTGGGCTGGAACGAGCGGAACGGCCCTCTCGCCGTCGCACACGCAGAACACCGAAAGCTCGGGCCCGTCGAGATACTCCTCGAGAACGACACGCGAGCCGTGTGCTCCGCTTGCGAGGCAGTCGCGGGCGTGTGCTAGTGCCTCCTCGCGCGAGGACGTAACCACGACGCCCTTGCCGGCAGCGAGGCCGTCGGCCTTGACGACGTAGGGGGTGCTCCCTCCCGGGTTGATGTCGTCGAGCGCTGCTTCGAGTAATGCGGGGTCCGTCACGGTGATGGAGCGTGCGGTCGCCACTCCCGCTTCGCTCATGATGCGCTTCGCGAAGTCCTTCGAGCCTTCGAGCTCCGCCGCGGCCTTCGACGGACCGAACACGGTGAGCCCCGCCTCGCGCATGTCGTCGGCAAGACCCGCAACGAGCGGCGCCTCGGGGCCAATGACGACGAGTTCGATGCCGAGCTCGAGCGCAAGCGCGGTGAGGGCCGTGCTATCACCGAGAGAAACGTCGTGGATAGCCGCGTGGGCCTCCATACCCGGGTTGCCGGGGGCGGCGTGGAGATCGTGAGGGATGGAATCTTGGCTGAGGCGTCGCACGAGGGCGTGCTCGCGCGCGCCGGTGCCCACTACGAGAATTTTCACGCCTTAACCCTAGCGGTTCGGGCTAGGCTTCTGGGGTGAACACCGAGCCCACAGCCCCCAACTCCTCGCTCGAGCCAGCGCCGCGGCTGCGAGTGCGCCTCGACCTCGCTTACGACGGTACCGACTTTAAGGGGTGGGGAATTCAGCCGGCGCTACGCACTGTCCAGGGGGAACTCGAGGCGGGGCTCGCAAAAATCGTGCGTGAGGACATTCGAGTCACGGTCGCCGGTCGCACCGACGCTGGTGTCCACGCGAGCGGCCAGGTCGTGCACGTCGACATTCCCCACGAGCGGTGGCAGCGAATGCCGGGCAGGAGTGACCGCTCGAGCGAGGACTCAATCGTTCAGCGCCTCGCCGCAGTTTTGCCCCGCGACATCGCCGTTCGGCGCGCGAGCGTCGTCAGTGAAGATTTTGATGCCCGCTTCAGCGCGCTTGCGCGCACCTACCGCTATCGCATTTGTGACAAGCATGCGCGGCGCGACCCCCTGCGCCGCGACGTCGCCTTCCACAAGCGCTCGCTCGACGCAGAGGCGATGAACACTGCCGCGCGCGCACTCGTCGGCGAACACGACTTCCTGTCCTTCTGCAAACCCCGTGAAGATGCGACGACAATCCGCACGCTCCACAAGATCACGTGGGAGCGCCCCGAAACAGGCAAAGACGAGGGGCTCGTTGTCGCCACCGTCACCGCCGACGCGTTCTGCCATCACATGGTCCGTTCGATCGTCGGCGCGAGCGTCGCGGTCGGCGAGCACCGCCTCGACGCCGAGTGGATGGCTGCGCTCATCACAATTCCCAGGCGCGACGAAGCCGGCAGCGCCCCCATGTTCGCCCCCTCCGGCCTTACGCTCGAGCGGATCGACTACCCGGAAGAAGCCGAATGGGCGGCACGGGCCCGGCAAACGCGCGGCAAGCGCGGTGCGCCGTTTGAACGCCGTTAAAGTCCGACGGTTGCCGAACACCGGCGAACCCTCGCCCTGCAAATGTGAGGGAAAACAAGAGGCGAGCAGCCGTCGGCCCGTTGCCCTCGCTGCGGATCCGCACTAGAGTAGAGGGCTGTTGTGCCATAGATGCGCGCTTTGCCGCTGCCGCTTTCTCACGCTCGGCGCGAAAGAGCTCCTCACACGCATCTGAGCCCCACGCCCGCCCCTAAACCCGGGCAGCCGGTTCAGCACGACATTTCTTGGTCATGCTTTAAACCAAAGGAAGCGTGTCCACGGTCCATTCGAACCGTGTTCTTGCGCGCCCACAAGGGGCGTCGCGAGGCACTTAAACGAGAGAAGAAGGCACGAGTGCGTACGTTCACCCCGAAGCACGACGACGTCGAGCGTTCCTGGTACGTCATTGACGCAACTGATGTCGTCCTCGGCCGGCTCGCTTCCCACGCCGCTCAGCTCCTGCGCGGCAAGCACAAGCCGGTCTTCGCACCCCACGTGGATGCGGGCGACTTCGTCATCATCATCAACGCTGAGAAGGTTGCCCTCACGGGCAAGAAGCTCGAGCAGAAGCTCGCATACCGCCACTCGGGTTACCCGGGCGGCCTGCGCGCGACTCGGTACGCCGAGCTGCTCGAGAAGAACCCCGAGCGCGCGATCGAGAAGGCTGTCAAGGGCATGCTCCCGAAGAACAAGCTTGCCACCCAGCAGCTCAAGAAGCTCAAGGTGTACGCGGGTCCCGAGCACCCGCACCAGGCTCAGAAGCCGGTCCCGTTCACCATCGACCAGGTGGCGCAGTAACGGGCCCCGCCCGGCTACGCCGATACGAGATCTGAGGAAATCAAGTGGCAGAAACCACCCCCGAAGTTGAGGAGTTCGAAGGCGACGCCTCGAACTACACCACCGAATCTACGAACGACGCGCCCGTCGGCAAGGGCTCGTCGATCTCCGCTCCCGGCTACGGCACCGGCCGCCGCAAGCAGGCTGTCGCCCGCGTGCGCCTCGTGCCCGGCACCGGCGAGTGGAAGGTCAATGGCCGCACCCTCGAGGAGTACTTCCCGAACAAGGTGCACCAGCAGGAAGTGAACGATCCGTTCAAGCTTCTTGACCTCCAGGGCCGCTTCGACGTGATCGCCCGCATCTCCGGCGGTGGCCCCTCGGGCCAGGCCGGTGCGCTGCGCCTCGGCGTGTCGCGTGCGCTCAACGAGATCGACACCGAAGCGAACCGCCCCGCGCTCAAGAAGGCGGGCTTCCTCACGCGCGATGCCCGCGTCATCGAGCGTAAGAAGGCCGGCCTCAAGAAGGCCCGTAAGGCTCCGCAGTTCTCGAAGCGCTGATCGCCAGCACTTTGCACTGCATCGAAGGCGTCACCTCACCGGTGGCGCCTTCGGTCGTTAACGGTGTGAAGGCCTAAGGTTGTAAACGTGGTCGTCCTCGAAATTCTCACCGAGCAGCCACTGCTAGCGCTGTTCCTCGTCATGGCGCTCGGCACGCTCCTCGGTCGCATGCGCTTTGGCCCCGTCCAGTTTGGTGCGGCGGGTGCCCTCTTCGTGGGCCTCATCGTCGGCGCGCTCGATCCGCGCCTCGGCGAAAGCTTTGGCGTGTATCAAACGTTCGGGCTTGCCCTCTTCGTTTACATGATCGGGCTCAGTGCCGGTAATGGTTTCTTCCGCGACATGCGAAAGCAATACCGGCTCATGCTAGCCGCCGTCGGACTCTTCGCCATCTATGCCGTGGGCGTCAGCATTCTCGGCTCCGCCGCTGGGCTCGGGAAAGAACTGACCGCGGGCACATTCACTGGCACGCTCACCTCGACTCCGGCCCTCGCAGCCGCGAGCAGGGCGACCGGCGGCTCGACGATCCCCGCCGTGGGTTACGCGATTGCATACCCGTTCGGCGTCATCATTCCCATGATTCTCGTGTCGATCATGATGTCGAGCACGTGGGTGCGCTCGAAGTTCGCGTCTCGAAGGGACCCCGGCCGCCCCCGCGGCTCCCAGATTCGAGACATGAGTGTGCGCGTGACCTCAACGATTGCCCTCATGGATGTGCCGGGTGTGCGCGAGGGGACGGTATCGGCGTCGTACCTGCTCAGGCGCGGCATGATGACGATCGTGCGGACCGACACCGTTTTGCACGAAGGCGATGAGGTTGTGCTTGTGGGCTTTCCAGAATCGCTCGATCAGGCACTCGAGACAATCGGCGAGCGCGCCGAACACCGGCTCCTCGATGACCGCAGCGCCGTGGACTACCGCCGCATCCTCGTCTCCAACCCAAGACTCGAAGGGCGACTCCTTCGCGAAACCCGGATCGCCTCGCGCTATGGCGCTATCGTGACCCGCCTGCGTCGTGGGGATGAAGACATGGTCGCGTCGCCGTGGACTCGCCTCGAACTCGGCGACCGTGTCCGCGTCGTTGCGCCACGCGAACAAATCGTTCGCATCACCGAATACCTTGGCGACAGCGAAAAGCGCATCAACAGCGTGGACTTTCTCGCGCTCGGCCTCGGGATTTCCTTCGGGCTGCTCCTGGGGCTCGTCAGCATCCCCATCGGCGGGGGCGCGTCGTTCGCGCTTGGCAGCGCCGCGGGACCGCTTGTCGTGGGCCTCATCCTCGGCCGGTGGGAGCACACGGGGCCCATCCTGTGGACTCTGCCAAGACCCGTGAATCTCACCATTCGCCAACTCGGTCTGTCGGTCTTTCTGGCGGCGGTAGGGGTGATCTCTGGGCCCTCGTTCGCGGAGAATGCCTTCACCCTCGACGGCCTCAAGGTTGCTCTTGTCGCGGCTGCCTCCCTCATGCTCATGCTTCCCCTCGTTCCCGTGGCGGGAGCGCTGCTCGGGGTGAGCCTCGAGCGCTCGGCGGGTGCCGTCGCGGCCTTCGTCGGTCAGTCGGTCGTTCTCGAGCACGCACTCAACCTCGGCCACGACGATGAACGCACCGCCTCCGGCTACGCCGCGGTCTACGCGCTCGGCATCGTGGTGCAGCTCCTACTCGTGCAATTCATGGTCACCTAAAGCGCCCCCGTTACACTCGAAGAGTTTTCGTGCACGCCTCGTGCACCCTAATGAAGGAAGACACCACATGGCACGTTTGTTTGGAACCGACGGCGTTCGCGGAGTGGCGAACAAAGACATCACCGCGGAGCTCGCGGTCGAACTTGCCGTCGCAGCAGCCCACGTCCTCGGGCAGTTCGGCGCATTCGAACCGAGTGAAAGCGGCGAGGGCCGGGCGAAGCCCCGCGCAATCGTCGCCCACGATCCGCGCCCCTCGGGCGACTTCATTTCCGCGGCGATCTGTGCAGGTCTCGCTTCCGCTGGCGTTGACGTGCTCGATGCAGGCGTACTGCCCACTCCGGGCCTCGCCTACCTCGTGAAAGAGTCCGAAGCCGATCTTGGCGTCATGATCTCCGCGAGCCACAACCCGCACCCCGATAACGGCATCAAATTCTTCGCGCGCGGCGGAGTGAAACTCCCCGACGAGGTCGAAGATGCGATCGAAGCGCGCCTTCACGAAGAGTGGTCGCGGCCGCTCGGCGCAAAGGTTGGCTCGATCACCCCCTACGACAACGCGATCGACAGCTACGTCGATCACCTTCTCTCGACCCTCGACGTTTCCCTTGACGGACTGAGCGTCGTCGTCGATTGCGCGAACGGCGCTTCCTTCGAGACCGGTCCCAGGGCCCTCGAGCGTGCAGGCGCACGAATCCACGTGCTCGGCGACCGAACCGACGGCCGCCAGATCAACGAGGACTGCGGCTCGACTCATCTCGAGCAGCTGCAAGGCGCCGTGGTCGAGCACAGCGCCGATATTGGCGTTGCCTTCGACGGCGACGCCGATCGCTGCCTCGCAGTTGATGCCGACGGCGCCGTCATCGACGGCGATCAGATCATGGCGATCCTTGCCCTCGCCCTCAAGGAAGAAGGCAAGCTCGCCGACGACACCCTCGTCGTGACCGTCATGAGCAACCTCGGCCTCAAGCTCGCCATGCGTGAGCACGGTATTCAGCTCGGGCAGACCTCCGTTGGTGACCGCTACGTCCTCGAGGAAATGACTCTCGGCGGCTATTCGCTCGGCGGCGAACAGTCCGGCCACGTCATCCTCCTCGAGCACGCGTCGACGGGCGACGGCGAACTCACGGCCCTGCACCTTCTCCAGCGCATGAAGGAAACCGGCAAGAGCGCCCGCGAGCTCGCGAGCGTCATGACCCGCATGCCGCAGGCCCTCATCAACGTCAAGGGCGTCGACAAGAACCGCGCCCAGATCGACGCAGTCGTGACAAAGGCGGTCGAGGACGCCGAAGCCGAACTCGGTGATACCGGCCGCGTGCTTCTTCGCCCGTCGGGCACCGAGCCCGTCGTGCGCGTCATGGTCGAAGCGGCCGATGACGACCAAGCCCACAGCATCGCCGAGCGGCTCGCGGGCATCGTGCGTGATCGCCTGACGCTCGGGGGCTAAGGGTCCTTATTCTTCGCTGAGAGCGTTTCAGTTTGTGAAGATTTTGGGGTCCGACGGTGGTTGGGAAGCCGTCGGGCCCTGATTTTTTCATGCAGAGAGGCGGCTGGGGGCAGCGGCCGGGGGTGAGCTGGGGGCAGTTCCCGGGGGCTGCAGGCGGGCAGCGGCCGAGTGCTCGGGGGCTGAGGGGGTTTAGCTGGAGCGTTTTACTTTGTGAAGATTTGGGGGCCGACGGTGGTTGGGAGGCCGTCGGGCCCTGATTTTTTTCATAGAGAGAGACGGCTGGAGCAGCGGCTGGGGCAGTTGCCGGAGCTGAGCTGAGCACCTGCCGGGGGTGCTAGATGCGGCGTAGCAACACCGAGTGGATCTGGTGATTCGAGCCCTTGCGGAGGATGAGATCAGCACGACCGCGTGTGGGCCGCACGTTTTCTTTGAGGTTCGGGCCGTTGATCGTGTCCCACACGTGACCAGCGCGTTCGATTGCCTCGCTGTCGCTCAGGTCGGCGTAGCTGCGGAAGTACGATTCGGGGTTCGAGAAGGCCGTTTGGCGCAGCGTGAGGAACCGGTCGATGTACCAGCGGCGGATGTCGTCCTCTTTCGCATCGACGTAAATGGAGAAGTCGAAGAAGTCGGAGACGGCGACGCCGAGGCGGCCATCGGCACGGGGGCGCGCCGGTTGGAGAACATTGAGACCTTCGACGATCAGCACGTCGGGGCGCTCCACGATGATGCGCTCGCCCGGAACTCGGTCGTAAGAGATGTGTGAATAAACCGGCGCTTCGACGCGATCCTTGCCGCTCTTGACGTCGGCGATGAAACGCAAAAGAGCGCGGCGGTCGTAGCTTTCAGGGAAACCCTTGCGTTCGAGAATGCCGCGGCGCTTGAGTTCGGCGGTCGGGTAGAGAAAACCATCGGTCGTGATGAGCTGAGCCCGGGGGGTCTCGGGCCAACGGGCCGTCAGCAGGCGCAAAAGCCGCGCGGTTGTGGACTTACCAACCGCGACTGACCCCGCAACGCCGATCACGAAGGGCGTGCGGCGGAAGTGCTCTTGGAGGAAGCTCTGGCGGAGATTACGCAGATGCTGGGCGGTCATGACCTGGAGGTTCAGGAGCCTCGAAATGGGACGGTAAATGTCGTTGACCTCGGCGTAATCGAGGGGGTCTCCCTGGCCGCGAATCTCCGTGACCTCCTCGGGGGTCATGGGTAGAGGGGTTTGGTCGCTTAACCGGGCCCAGTCCGCACGGCTGATCTCCGTGAACGGCGTGAGATGCGAGTCATCAATCGGTGTGCGTCCCCGGTGTGGGTCGCGCTCGAAAGGAACGGAGAGGTCTTGATGCTCGTGCATTCCTCAAGTTTATGGTGACGCGCACGTGTGAAGCAGCGTTTTTTCATGCGGCGAGGATTACTCTCTGTTTCATGTGTGGAATCGTAGGATACGTAGGGCCCGCCGGAGCGGGCACGTCATCGCGACCGAGTGAGGTCGTTCTTGGGGGACTGAGTCGCCTCGAATACCGCGGCTATGACTCGGCAGGGATCGCCCGCTGCGGCGAAACGGAAATTGAGCTCTTCAAGGCGTCCGGAAAAATTCAAAACCTTCGCGACAAGCTCGAGGGCCACGAATCCTCGAAAGCGCGAGCGGCCATCGGGCACACCCGCTGGGCGACTCACGGCGGTCCAAGCGACACGAACGCCCACCCCCACCTCGGTGGTAAAAACGGCGAGGTAGCGCTTGTCCACAACGGCATCATCGAAAACTTCGCCGCCCTCAAAAAGGAGCTTGCCGACGACGGCTACGCGTTCCTCTCGGACACCGACTCGGAGGTCGTCGCCCACCTGCTCGCGCGCGAATGTGAGACCGCCGAGAGCCTCACGGCGGCCATGCGTGCGTGCGTCGCGCACCTCGAAGGGGCCTTTACGCTGCTCGCAATCCACGAAGACAATCCGGACGTGATCGTCGCAGCTCGCCGCAACAGCCCGCTCGTTGTCGGCCTCGGCGAAGGGGAGAACTTCCTCGGCTCCGATGTCGCCGCGTTCGTCGACCACACGAAGCACGCCGTCGAGATCGGCCAAGACCAGATTGCCACCGTGAGTGCCGAACGCGTCGACGTGATCGAGTTCGACGGCACCCCCGTCCCCGAGCCGAAGCAGTACACGATTGAGTGGGACGCGGCCTCCGCTCAGAAATCCGGGTACCCCTCCTTCATGGCGAAGGAGATCCACGAGCAGGCGAAGGCTATCGCCGACACCCTCCTCGGGCGTCTCGACAATAACGAGATTGTTCTCGACGAAATGCGCATCGACCCCTCGCACTTGCGCTCGATCGACAAGATCATCGTGGTCGCGTGTGGAACCGCCGCCAATGCCGGTGAGGTCGTCAAGTACGCCATCGAACACTGGTGCCGAATCCCCGTCGAGGTCGAACTCGCTCACGAGTTCCGCTACCGCGATCCGATCGTCCACGAGCGCACGCTCGTGGTTGCTATCTCGCAATCGGGCGAGACGATGGACACCCTCATGGCGGTCCGTTACGCGAAGGAACAGGGCGCGAAGGTTGTCGCGATCTGTAACACGCGAGGCGCGACCATCCCGCGCGAATCCGACGCCGCCATTTACCTTCACGTTGGTCCCGAAATCGCGGTTGCCTCGACCAAGGCATACCTCGGGCAGATCGCGGCGTGCTACCTCCTCGGGCTGTTCCTCGCCCAGGTGCGCGGTAACCTCTACGGGGATGAGATTGAGGCGATCATGCGCGATCTCGAGGAAATCCCCGGCAAAATCCAAGAGGTGCTCGATCGCTCCGGTCAGGTCGAGAAGCTTGCGCGAGACATGGTGGACGCGACGAGCGTGCTGTTCCTCGGCCGTCACGTGGGTTTCCCAACCGCGCTCGAAGGCGCCCTTAAACTCAAGGAAATCGCCTATATTCACGCGGAGGGATTCGCCGCGGGCGAGCTCAAGCACGGGCCTATCGCGCTCGTCGAAGAGGGCCAGCCGGTGTTTATCGTCGTGCCGAGCCCCCGCGGGCGCGACTCCCTGCACGCGAAGGTCGTCTCGAATATTCAGGAGGTCCGCGCTCGCGGCGCCTTCACGCTCGTGATCGCAGAAGAAGGCGATACCGACGTTGAGCCGTACGCCGACGTCGTGATCCGATACCCCGAAACGCGCACCCTGTTTGCGCCGCTGCTCACGATCATCCCGCTGCAGATTTTCGCGTGCGAACTCGCGACCGCCAAGGGGCTCGACGTCGATCAGCCCCGAAACCTCGCGAAGTCGGTCACGGTCGAGTAACGAGCCCGGGCGGGGCTCTACGGCCCGACCTACAATGGAGGCCATGTCGAACTCTCCGATTGCGTGTGAGCGAAGCTTCCTGCCTTTCGGTAACGAAGCGTTCGCGGGCATCGGAGTAGACATCGTTGATATCGAGCGCCTAGGGGATCGCCTCGAGCGGTCTCCGCGCCTTCGTGAACGGCTTTTTGCCCCTGAGGAGCGCGAGTTGAGCCTTGCCTCTCTCGCTGCTCGTGTGGCCGCGAAGGAAGCGCTCGGCAAGGCGCTCGGGAATCCGGGCGACCTTTCGTGGCACGACGTGATCGTGCGCCGCACCGAGCATGGACGCCCCTACCTCGTGCTGCGCGGTGCTGCGCTTGCGACCGCGAATGCGCAGTCCTTACGTTT
The DNA here is from genome assembly GCF_001807345.1 of Dermabacter sp. HMSC06F07. NCBI lineage: Bacteria > Bacillati > Actinomycetota > Actinomycetes > Micrococcales > Dermabacteraceae > Dermabacter > Dermabacter sp. HMSC06F07. Next base: position 39,034 of record NZ_KV788577.1, on the reverse strand, counting down.
TGCGCACCTGTCGCTTTCGCACGATGGCAACCTTGCGACCGCAATGGTCGTCCTGGAGGCCCGCGACACGCGAGGCGGGGCGCGCGGGGATGAGGAGCCCCAAGCATGAACCTGACACCCGAAATCGATCCGCTCATGAGCCCGAACCGCGCTGAGGTTTCGCTCAAGGCGATCGCCCACAATGCCGCGCAGCTTCGTGAGGCGATCCCGGACTACATCGCTCTCATGGCGGTTGTGAAGGCCGACGGATACGGGCACGGCATGGTGGAAGCGGCCCGCGCGGCGATCGCTGGCGGTGCAACGTGGCTCGGTGTCGCCCACCCCATGACCGCTCTTGACCTCGCGCATGCCGATCTTGACGTGCCGATTCTCGCGTGGCTTCACGAGCCGGTGTCCGCGAAGAATGTGCTTCCCCACGCGATCGGCGCGGGCGTTGATCTCGCCGTGAGTTCTCTCGCGCAGCTCGAGGCTGTGATTGAGGCCGCGCGCTCCATTGAGCGGCGCGCGCGAGTGCATGTCTCCTTCGAGACCGGAATGGGCCGCGAAGGTGCTTTTGCAAGCGAGGTCGAGCAGATCGGAGCGGTGATCCTCGAAAGCCCGCACGTGTCGCTCGCAGGCGCCATGAGTCATCTGTTCAATGCGGATGTCCCGGGCGATGCGAGCGTGCGAGAGCAGGCTGAGCGGTTTGAGGCGATGTGTGAGCGGCTCGAGGCTTCTGCGGGTCCCATTCCGCTTCGGCATCTGTCGGCGAGTGCGGGGGCGCTCGCGGGGGAGGAGTTCCGCTACGACATGGTGCGCCCGGGCATTACGCTGTACGGCTACTCGCCGGTGGAGACCGATCTGGATCTTCGTCCAGCGATGTCGCTGACCTCCCGCATCTCGCTCGTCAAAAGCGTCGAGGCGGGGCAAGTCGTGGGCTATGGCGCGCGGTTTGTTACCGAGCGCGCGACGACTCTCGCGCTCGTGCCGATCGGTTATGCGGATGGCCTCGATCGTCGGCTGACGAATCGGCTCCAGGTACTTGTGCAGACGACCTCGGCATCGAGGCTTGTCCCGCAGGTGGGCACAATTTCGATGGACCAGATCGTGCTGGACCTCGGCCCCGACAGTGATGCGAAGCCCGGCGACCGCGTCGTGATTTTCGGCGACCCGCAGCGATATCCGGGCGTGTGGACCGCGCAGGATCTCGCGCGAGAGGCCGGAACCATCTCGTACGAGATTCTGACGTCGGTGTCCTCGCGCGTTCCGCGCATTGTGCTCCCGCTGGCGTCGGACCCAAACGAGCGCACGTGGAGCGTTGAGGGGGAGCGGCCAGCGCCGCGCTCGTTTACGGTGCGCACGTCGGGGGCGGAGGACACGCGAAGGGCCGCTCGTGCCATTGCGCATCATGCGAAGGCAGGCGACTTGTTCGTGCTTGATGGTCCGCTTGGCGCTGGGAAGACAACATTCACGCAGGGGTTTGCGCGGGAGCTCGATGTTCGCGGCAACGTCGCATCGCCGACTTTCGTCATCGCGCGCGTGCATCCCGCGAACGCCGAGGGCCCCAATCTCGTGCACGTCGATGCCTATCGACTCGACGAGGATTGGGACATCGAGGATCTCGACCTGGATTCGGATCTCGACACGTCAATCACCCTCGTGGAGTGGGGCCGCGATCGCGTTGAGCATCTCGCGAGCTCGTACGCGATTGTGGAGCTTCGCCGCGCGGAGAGCCTCCAGAGTGGCCCGCTTGATGACCCGGACGACACCGATGAGGAGCGCAGCCTCACCGTGACGTTCGTCGGCGAGCGATACACGCGCGAGGAGCTCGTGCGCATCGGTATTGATCTGCGCGAGGCAGGGTTTAACCCGGAGCAGGGCGGTGAGTGACATGGCAGAGCTGACGTTGGGGATTGATACGTCTGGTGCGGTGAGTGTGGCGGTTTCCGACGGTTGTCGCATCCTGTCGCGCCGCATGGATGAGCGCGCGCGCCACCACGATGAGGTGCTTCTCGAGATGATCGATGCGGCCCTTTCTGAGGCGGGCGCCTCGCGGTCCGATCTCACGTGCGTTGTTGGCGGGCGTGGCCCCGGTCCGTTCACGGGCCTTCGCGTGGGGCTCGTGACGGCTCGTTCTATCGCGACGGTCCTCGGGGCCCGCCTGATTGGCGTGCCGAGCCTCGATGCGATCGCACTCGAGGCGGCGGAGGGATGCCCGGAGGCAAAAACGATTGCGGTCGCGCTCGATGCGCGTCGCCGCGAGGTGTACTGGGCGCTGTATGAGGTGAGCGGTGAGGGTTCCGACGCCTCCTCGCGCCATATTGTGCGCACGTTTGAACCGGGTGTTGCGGCGCCGGCAGACGTCGCGTCGAGTCTGACCGCTGCCGATGTGCTCGTGGGAAGCGGTGCGCATCTGTATCCGGAGATTCTGCCGCCGACGGGCGAGGTGCGTCACGCGGATGCGGGCTTCTTGATTCGCGCGGCACTCAGCGCCGAGGCCCGGGGGGAGGATCTCACGTCGACCGAGCCTCTCTATTTGCGCGAGGCTGATGCGGCAAAGCCGAAGCGCCGTAAGTCAGCGCTCGGCCTTGGCGATCGCCCGCTTTAGCTGTGCCCGCGATAGGTAGGCCTTTGGAGCCTTCGCGCGCGCGGCCCGGTTCGGGGCCTTGGAATCTTCGTCCGGTTACGCGCGGGGATGCGCCCGCGCTGGCGCGTCTCGAGCTAGAGCTCTTTCCCGATGAGGCGTGGAGCCTCGAGATGGTTCTCGAGGAGATTACGCACCCCAGTCGCGCCTATGTCGCGGCTGTGGACGAGCACGGTGGCGTACTCGGTTATGCGGGGATTTTCGTTGGTGGCGAGGCCGCTGATGTGCAGACGATCGGCACCGTGCGCGAAGGCGTGGGAATCGGTCGCGCCTTGCTCGCGTGGTGCGAGGAGCGCGCGCGAGAGGAGGGCGCGGAGGGTCTGTTTCTTGAGGTGCGGCGCGACAACGTCCGCGCGCGTGAGCTCTACGAGCGCGCGGGGTTTGCCGAGATTGGCGTGCGACGTGGGTATTACCGAACGCCCGCGGGGCCGGTCGACGCTTTCGTCATGCACAAACCCCTCCCCACCTGAATTCCATAGTGGTTGTGGGGGATTGAAGCTGTACCCCTCCCGCCCTTCCCTCGCCCCTCCCCGGATTGCATAGGGTTTGTGGGGGTTTGACGGCTCCCAGGGGACCCCTTTTCCACATTTGTGCCACACCCGTTGCGCGCGGGGGATGTGCATGGTTGGCTATGTGACGTGGGCCTCGCTCGGGGAAGTGGGGTGTTTTCTAGAGGGGGAGTGCATGCACAGCAGGTATACGCGTGTCATGGGTGCTATCGGCGCGGGGATGTTGATGGTGGCGTTGGCGGGTTGCGGTGGCGAGAACACCAACGGAGGTCCGACGTCACCTGCGCGCACCACTGCAGCTTCGTCAAGCAGCGATGCTGGCGGAAGCGGCGCAAGCGGTGGTGCTTCGGATGCCGGTGGTGCGGATTCAGATGTCCGGACGAAGGGGCTGCCACCGGAGAATGAGGCGCTGAAAGCTCCTGACAAAGCTGATTACCTTGGCATTTCCTATCCAACGGACCAGGGTGCGCAAGCGGCCGCAAAGTACTTTTTCGACGCGATGTATTACGGCTATGCGACCGGTGACTCGTCACCCTTCAAAGGCATCAGCGATCAGAAGACTTGCGACAAATGCAGCCAAGTGTCGGACGAGATCGATCGCTGGAGAGGCGATCACCGTTTTCTCACCCCTCCGACCCTCACATTTGATGCTGTCGATCGATTGCCCGATCGTGAACAGTACGGGGGAAAAACGCCGGTCGCCTTGAAATTTACGAGGGGGAAAACCGATGAGTTCGATAAGGGAGACAAAGGAAAGAGTTTTCCGCCGATGACATACGAAGCGGCACTGCTACTTACATGGCAAGACGACAAGTGGGTCGTCTCGAACGCTTCTTGGGAAAAAATATCAGCACAATGAAACTTTTGAAGTTCCGTGCGCATTGGCTTCTAGGTGCCCTACTGGTGGCATTCCTTCTACCTCCGTTCGCGGTCGCGTCTGGAGAAGATCCAGATTTTCAGTTTGATGTGGACGGAGATAATAGCTCGATTCTGGTTGAGGCCGATCTTCACGATTTTGGTCAAGGTGACGCCACTGAACTGCCTGATGACAGGGGCCGTGCGCGAGGTGGCGTGGTGTCGGATGGGCCTCGGAGGGTGTGGGCTGCGGCTGATGATCCGGATCTGGGTTGTCGGGCTGATAGAAGTAGTTTTGCTGCGCAGGTTGTGGGTCTTGGGTGCAGTGGAATAGGTGTTGTGTGTTCGACCGCGATCCCTGGCGCGTCGATGAGTATTGGAAGGGACGTTGACTCGTCCACAGGTGCTCCCGTTTTCGGTACGGAACGGTGGTCTGGTTGTTCGCGACCGTCGTCAGGCGGTGCTGGCGCGGCGCCTGCGGTGCCGGTGGTGACGGAGTCGGATTTTCGCTCGCTTGGAATCGAGCCTCTTGCCGCACACATCGGTCCACCTGGTGGTTGGATTCCGGTAGGGATCGACATGATTGCGTGGGCCGAGTCCAAGGAGCAGACCTTTGACGTGGTGATGCTGGGGCAGGCAGTGAAGGTGCGGGCAACCCCGGTGAAATATGTGTGGGACTTCGGGGATGGGACTGTGTTGACGACAACGTTCCCTGGCCGGGAGTATCCTGCGCGAGATGTCTCGATGCGATATGCCTACCAGGGGTGGTACGAGGTGTCGCTTGTGACGCAGTTCAGTGGTGAGTATTCGGTAAATGGTGGCCCGTGGCAGCCGATTGCTGGAACAGTCTCGGTGGCGAGTCAGAAGCGATGGATCTATTCGGATCTTCGCGAGGCGCGCCTTGTTGGTGACGAGGTTCCCGAAGAGTATCGGAACGTCCCGGAGCGTGGGCCCGACACGTTGGGTCCCGTGAATCCGAATGCGCGAGTAGAAACACTGACCGCTCCGCACCCCTCCCCGATTCCATAGAGGCTGTGGGGGTTTGAAGCCGTACCCCGCCCGCCCCTCAGATCTATTGCATAGGGGTTGTGGGGGAAACGCCTGATTTTCCGTGTCGCAATAGACCGCGCCCTGATCGATCAAGCTCTAATCGACCGTGCTGTCGCCCGTTCTCGATGCGCCACGTGGCCGCAATGTGAGGCGAGTAAGCGTCGGAATCCTTCCCCCGCTTCCCAAACGGAAGCTTGACCCGCCAGCGCACCCCGGCCAACCCGTTTACCCAATCGCACGAGAGGACGAGACGTTGCACTGTGCCAGGGCAAGGGAGAACGTGCGCCAATTCCAGGCACCAAACCCCCCACAAGCCCTATGCAATCCAGGGACAAACCCCCACAACCCCTATGCAATACCCAAGGGCCTATGCAATCCGGAAAGGGGAGGGGCTAGTTGGAGAAACGCCTGATCTTCTGGAACTCATCCGCGTAGTGAGCGTCGAGGTGCTTTACCGCGAACCTCTGGCCGAGGTAAAGCGTGATAGCGCCGATCACGAGCGCAAGCGCCGCTCCCGCGTACTCAAGCCCCGGGATCAGCTTGAGGCCCACCACGATGAGGATGATGCTCGGGGCGAGGGGGAGCCACGTGCCAACAAACGTCGCGAGGAAAGTCATCCACATGTTGCCGTTGCCACCACCGCTACTGGAATTCTTCATCGTCCCCGGCTTTGGTGCGGGAGAAGGAAGGAACGCCGTCGTGAGAAGGGAAACACCCCACGAACTTGCCACGAACCCGAGCGAGGCCGGAATCGTGAGCGCGATGAACTGAGGCTGAGACTGGAGAAGCGGAGCCGCGATCGCGACGATGACCACGAGCGGAAGCATCAGAATGCCAAGAGCGACATACCTGCCGAGCAAATTGGCGCGGTTATCCATCCCCGCGACGATGTTGACCCACGAGGAGGGGCCGTCGAAGCCGATCTCGTTGCTGATCGTGATGCCGGCAAGCCACGCTACGAGCGCCACAGCGAAATACGCCATGAAAGCATTACCGTCCCCAATGACGCTCATTGCGAGCATGAAAATCGCGAGGATCGGCGCGATGATGAGCGCCGTCGAATAACGAGTATCGCGGCGCCAGTACTTGAGCGAGCGCCCCGCCGAAGCTCCGAGCGGGCCCGGCTTGAGGAACCTCGGTACGAGAGGTTTGATCTTGGTATCTTGCTCCTGGCTCGCGCCCTTGAGTGCCTGGAGCTGCCCTTCGGCAAAGCTCAGGCCCCACCACTGCCACAACAGCCAAATGGTGGCGATTGTGAGAACAAAACGGATGAGCGCGGCGAGCCACAGTCCTTCGGCGAGGTCCATGGGTACTGCGAAGGGCGCGCCGAAAGGCGTCCATAGGAGGAATTCGTACACGGGCCCCGCGAGGCGAGCAAGACCATCCATGACCCCACCGCCCGAGTTGAGAAGGATGTTTGCGCCGTAGGCGATGACGAGGACGGCGATGAGCAGGAATGCCTGCAGTCGTTCCTTCTTACGCTTCGCGATGCGGATCGTCGAGGTCCACGCGAAAATCGCGCGAGGAATGAGCACGCAAAGGAGAAGCCCGAGCGCGGTCATGGGAACGAGCGAGACGAGGGCAACGATGGCCCCCGGCGTCGAGATTGCGGCGCCGTTATTCGAGACCAGTGCACCTATGAGCCAAATCGCCTCGAACACAACCGCCACGAGCGCTGCGAGCGACGTGAAAAGAAAACCGACCGAAATGAACGAGCCCACGAGGATCGGCTTCAAGAGATCCTTCGGTCCTCGCCCAAACTGCGCGAAGCGAGCGGGGGAAAGCGTGTCGTCCACGCCGAACACGAAGAGCGACTGGAGGGTCCACACAACCACGGCGCCGAGGCCCACCGCGCGAATCACGAGGGCAAAAAGTCCCGAGTCGGCGGGAACAAACAACATGCCCGACATTGCGATCGAAAAGAGCACGAGTGCGCCGACGCCGTACAAAAGCGCAAATCCGAGTCCGATGATCTTAGGCCAGTTCTTGTGGAAGCTGCGCTTAAGCAGTGTCCATTGAAGCCGTGGGAGCAATCGCATGAGGCTCGGCGTCTTCTTAGGCGCTGCCTTCGATCCATCGTCGGCGGTGGTCGAGCTTTCTCGGTCGAGGTTTTCGAAAAACTCTTTGGTTCCGACGGCTGCCGGGGCCTGATCGTCTACTGGTTCAGCCACGAAAGATCCCCCTGCGCTTCGTCGACACCGGCGATTTCAATGAAGCGATCCGTGAGGCTGCCGCCGCGGCGAACCTCGTCGATCGTGCCCTCGGCGCGCACCTCGCCTTCGGCGATGATCGCAACGTGTGTGCACAGGCCCTCGACGAGCTCCATAACGTGGCTCGAGATCACGACGGTGCCGCCGCCTTCAACGTACGAGGTGAGGAAGGTGCGGATGCCGTGGGCTGAGACCGGGTCGACGGCTTCGAGTGGCTCGTCGAGCACGAGCAGTCGCGGCGCGTGAATGAGCGCGCACGCGAGCAGGATCTTCTTCGTCATGCCGGCTGAGTAGTCGGTGACGAGTTTGCCTTCGCTATCGGCGAGACCGAGTGCCTCCAGGAGTGACTGCGCGCGAGTGTTCACCGTGTCGATATCCATGCCGCGGATGAGGCCAACGTACGTCAGGAGTTCGCGGCCCGTGAGGCGGTCAAACGTCGGAAGACCGTCGGCGAGAACGCCCATCTGTGCCTTGGCTTCGTTGGGGTGTGTCCAGACGTCGGTTCCGAGCACCTCGGCGCTGCCGTCGTCGGGGCGGAGCAAACCTGTCGCGATCGATAGGGCTGTCGTTTTGCCCGCGCCGTTGGGGCCGACGATTGCGTAGAACGAACCGCGCGGAACTTCGAGTGAGACGCCGTGGAGGACCTCGGTGCCGTCGAAGGATTTGCGCAGGCCGCGCATGGACAGTGCTGATGTTACGGCCGAGTTATCGACCGATGGGTCAATCGCAGTCATGACTCGAATCTAACAGGTGTCTTCGCAGGCCGTTTTCAGTTTCTGCGTAGAGACGGCGGGCTACCGTGCCAGGGCCCCCGCGCCCACGACCGTGCGAACCACGTGCGGTGAAGAGGCGGGAAACGTCCTCAACTGTCACGTTCGGCACCTCACTTTTGCGGGGGAGCCGGGTGGGCCGTTCGGTACGATACGCTGTGGACCTTCCGTCTCGGCTGCCGTGAGCGCCGGACCCCACCTCTTGGAGTGCATATGCAAATGCCTAGGCGCGTAAATCTTCCTCTCGACAAGCCCACCGGACGCAAGGGGCAGAGCCTCACGCTCCCTCGTGAAGTCGAAGAGCTGCCCATGGGCCTTCGCCGGGCAGCGTCGTGGAGCTGGCGCTTCATGGTCGTGATCGGGGCACTTTGGCTCATCTTCAAGGGCCTCGGGATGGTGTCAACCCTGTTTATCAGCGTGCTTGTGGCAATCCTTCTCGCCTCGATGCTGCAGCCGTTCGTCAAACTGCTCACGAAGCATACGTTCCTTCCGCGCATGGCCTCGGCGGCGATTGCACTCGTGGGGCTCATCGTGGTCGTCGTCGGCATGTTCGTGCTGGCGGGCAGGCAGCTCGTGGACTCGTGGGGCGCGATTTCGAAAGCTGCCGTTTCGGGCTTCACACAGCTGTGGAACGACATCACGGGCTACTTCAAAATTGACGTCGATAGTCTCGGAAATCTGGGGCAGATCCAGAAAGAAGCCATCGAGCAGCTTCAAAAGAACTCCTCGAGTATTATCTCGGGGGCCTCGAGTGCTGCGAGCACCGTCGGCGACCTCGGCACGGGCCTGCTCGTGTGCCTCTTTGCCCTGTTCTTCCTCCTTGCCGATGGCGGGAATATTTGGCGTTGGTTCCTCGGCTTTGTTCCGGCACACTCCCGTCCCGTGACGCACGAGGCGTTCCGCCGCGGCTGGAAGGCACTGTCGTCGTACTGCCGCACGCAGATCCTCGTCGCGGCCGTCGACGCGACGGGCATTGCGCTCGGCATGGTTGGTATCGACGTCGTGAGCGGCATGATGGGGCGCAGCGCGATTGCACTTTCCCCCTACTCAGTGCCGATCTGGCTTATCGTGTTCCTCTTTAGCTTCATTCCGCTTGTGGGCGCGATCGTGTCGGGTGCGATCGCGATGCTTCTTGTCTTCGTGCTCCAGGGGTGGACCCCCGCGCTCATCATGCTCGGCATCGTGATCCTCGTGCAGCAGCTTGAATCGAACATCCTGCAGCCGATTCTCATGGGGAAGGCGGTGGAGCTTCACCCGCTCGCGATCTTCCTCGGTGTCTCTGCGGGCGCAGTCGTTGCGGGGATCCCCGGTGCGCTTTTCTCGATTCCGCTCCTGGCCTTCCTCAACGCCCTGTACTGCTACCTCGATGGGCGCGATCCCGATCCCTCGCTTGGCGTAGACACCAAGACAATGGCGTACTTCGAGGCACGCGAACGCGAGCAGAAGAAGACCTTCGCCCAGCGCGAGCGCCTTTTGTCGAAAAAGTAGCTAGTTACCCCGCGGCCAGGGTAGCTGCCGCGCAAACTGGGGTATAGAGAAAGGGCGTGGAGTGCGCTCCCGAGAGGGAGGCTCCACGCCCTTTTCTTGCTTATCGAGCTTGAGGCTCACACCGTGTACGGCTTTGCCGCCTTGATGACGATCGGGATCGCCTTCCCGTTAGGGGCGGTGTAATCGACCGTGTCGCCGGCCTTCGCGTTCACGATGGCGGCGCCGAGCGGGGACTCGGGCGAGTACACCTCGATGTCCTTGCCTTCGGCGATTTCACGGTTGCCGAGCACGAACGTGCGTTCCTTGCCGGCCATGGTGATGGTGACGAGCATGCCTGGCTCGACGATGCCGTCGTCTGCCGGGGTCTCGCCTACAACGGCGGTCTTGAGAAGGGCCTTGAGCTCGGTAATGCGAGCTTCGAGTTTGCCCTGCTCTTCGCGTGCGGCGTGATAGCCGCCGTTCTCTTTGAGGTCGCCCTCGTCGCGGGCGGCCGCGATGCGCTCAACGACCTCGCTGCGCCCGGGGCCCTCGAGGTGCTCGAGTTCCTTGACGAGGCGGTCGTAGGCGTCTTGAGTGAGCCAGGTGCCCTGGTTGGGTTCGCTCATGGTTCTCCTTGGAATCAAAAAAATGCGGACCCCATGGCTCCATGGGCTCCGAATCCACGTCTGAGTGGTCATAAGAGTATAACGCGAGCGTCAGAAAAAAGGGGTGAGGCACGCGCCACAAGTCGACGGTATTCCCGCCTACTCTGCGGCCTCGCACCTCCTTACGATCGCGCTCACAGCCTTCGCCTGCGTCGTGATTTCGGCCCGATGGGTCGTGAGCCTTTCCGTTTGAGCAGGAATATGGACGACCGTATAGCCCACCTGTGCACGGACGGAGTTGAGGGCTTCGAGCGAGCAGTCGAGCGCGGTGCCGGGAGAGGCGTTGACCGAGAAGCTCACAGAAATTCGTGAGTCGTCGATGTGGGTGTAGGAAAGCGTATTGGTCTTGATCGGCTGCGAAGAGATGAATGCGAAGGCAACCCAGACGACCGTTGCGATGAATCCGACGGCGATTACGATCGTGCCCACAAGCGCAAAACGGTGTTTCTGGGGGGAATTTCTCACGCCGTAGCGTTCTTGAAGTGTGCGCTCGCGGGTACTCATGCCTACATTGTTCCACGTGTGTGAACTTTGCGTAATGACGACGGGGCGCTACCGCGCAGGCGTGGCGCCCGAGGACACGGGGGTGCCAAAGGCGGCGCTTGCACCGAGCGATGAGACCTTCAAGGCGCTCCTGAATCACGGTGGACACCCCGAAGCAGAAGTCGAGAAGAATCCCTGCCGCTTGCGGCTCATGGCTGTTCACGCCCACCCGGACGACGAGTCGTCGAAGGGGGCTGGGACGATGGCCCGCTATGTCGACGAGGGTGCCGAGGTGACCGTCGTGACCTGCACGGGCGGTGAGCGCGGAGACATCCTTAACCCGCGGCTGAAGGACGATCCCGAGGCAAATGCGGATCTGAGCGCGGTGCGCCATCGTGAAATGGATCGCGCACGCGAGATTCTCGGCATCAACCAGGTGTGGCTTGGCTACGTCGACTCGGGGCTCCCCGAAGGGGATCCGCTGCCCGCACTTCCCGACGGTTGCTTTGCCCTCATCGATCCCGAAGAGGCAGCGCGCCCCCTCGTGAAGCTCGTGCGTGAGCTGCGACCGCACGTGATGCTCACGTACGACGAAAATGGTGGCTACCCCCACCCCGACCACATCCACTCGCACAGGATCAGCATGCTCGCCTATGAGCTTGCAGCTGATCCGAGCTACATGCCTGAGCTCGGTGAGCCGTGGGCGGTCGCAAAGATTTACTACCAGCTTCTGTTCCCGCCGGCCCAGATGATCGCGTACGCGCGCTACATGCGCGAGCATGGGCTCGACAACCCGTTCGAGGCGCAAATGGAGTATTTCGAGGGCCTCGATCAGCGACCGATCACGACGCGAGTGAATGTTTCGAGGTATCTTGACGTGCGTGATGCCGCGCTCCTCGCGCATGCGACTCAGGTCGATCCGGACGGTTTCTTCTTCGCTGTCTCCAACGAAATTAAGCGCGAGGCGTGGCCTACCGAGGATTTTCAGTTGCGTCATTCGCGTATTGGCGTGACGCTTCCGGAATCCGACCTGTTCGAAGGGATCCGACAATGACTCTCGCGCATCTTTCGGCCGTGGGTATTCTCGCTGATGGTGCTCCGACTACGCCTCCTGGCACGGGAGACATGACGACGGCGACGGTGACGCCGGGTCTGCCGGGCTTTGTCGTGTTTTTCGTGATGGCGATTGCGCTTGTGCTTCTTGCGCTCGATATGTCGAGGCGCGTGCGGCGCTCGAGCGCCCGAGAAAACGTGCGTCTGCGCATGGAGGAGGCCGAGCGTGCGGAACGTGAGGCCGCGGAGCCTCACGAAGAGGTGTAGCGCTTTAAACGACGGCGAGCCACACGGCGATCAGGTGGCACACGAAACCCACGACGGTGAAGGAGTGGAAGATTTCGTGGAAGCCGAACCACGCCGGTGAGGGGTTGGGTTTCTTAGTGCCGTAGACGATGGCACCGAGTGTGTAGGCGATACCGCCCGCGATGATGAGAGCGATGACGGCCGCGCCGCCACCTGCGTAGAGCTGAGGCATGTAGAAGATGGCAACCCAGCCGAGGGCGACGTAGGCGGGTACGTAGAGCCATCGCGGCGCGTTCGTCCACAGGAGTCTGAATGCTACGCCGATGAGCGCGCCGATCCAGCAGACCGTGAGTAGCACGGTCGCGTCGTGGGGGTTGAGCAGCGCGACTGCGAGAGGCGTGTATGTGCCAGCGATGATGAGGAAGATGTTCGCGTGGTCGAAACGTCTCAGCGCGAGAGTCCCCTGTACCGACCAGGTTCCGCGGTGGTAGGTCGCTGAGACGCCAAAGAGCATCCCCGCGGTGACGATGAAGACGACGGTTGCGAGACGCACCGCGAGTGACGAGCCGGTCGCGATCAGTAGCATGCCCGCGATCAGTGCGGAGGGGAAAGCCACGAGGTGGATAATTCCGCGCAGCTTCGGCTTTTTAGGGAGCGTGGGCAGGTGAATTCCGTACGCGCCAAGGAGCTCGGGAACGCTCGCCCCGTTGGCGGCGGTGGGCACCGCTTCGCCGTTGGTGGGAGAGGTTCCGACGCTCGCTACGCTCTGCTGCGTGTTTCGCTGATCGGTGCTCATAACGGTAGCGTAACTTACGGTGGCGTAGGTGTCACGGGACGTCCACTTTTTTGACTCTTCCACGAAACTTTTGTGAAGGAGTCGTGGGAAATGCCGGGCAAGCGCGCGTCGGCTGGGACGCTCCTGCCACAATGGAGGGCGTGAATTCCTCGAGACCTGCCGACACCACGCCGCACTCCGCACTTCCCGCGGGGTCCGTGCCGCGCCACGTCGGCATCATCCTCGACGGCAATCGTCGCTGGGCGAAACTAAGAGGGCTTGAGACTTACGAAGGCCATCGCGCCGGGGCAGCGATTATTCTCGAAGCGATCGAGTGGGCGCGCGAAAGTGGAATCGAAACGCTAACGCTGTGGCTCCTGTCGACCGACAACTTCCGTAGGCCCGACACCGAGCTCGCGCAGCTTTTTGACATCATCGTTGACCTCGCGCGCGCGGTGGCACACATGGGGTTTCCGCTTCGCATCCTCGGTGCCGAAAGCGTGCTCCCCGACTCTCTCGCCGCACGACTCGCCGCGCTCGATGCGCCGCAGAAACCTGCTGAGGCTTCCTCCACGGCGTTCGAGGTGAATCTCGCGATCGGCTACGGCGGCAGGCGCGAGATAGTCGATGCGGTTCACTCCCTCATCGACGAGGAAATTGCGCGCGGGGGAGACCTCGCGAGCCTGCGCGACGCCGTGAGTGAAGCTACCGTCGGAAACCACCTGTACACGGCTGGGCAAAGCACCCCCGACTTGCTCATTCGCACCTCCGGAGAACAACGCCTTTCAGGATTCCTCCTGTGGCAGTCCGTGCACTCAGAATTAGTGTTCTGTGAGGCGCTGTGGCCCGATTTCACTCGTGCCGACTTTGATGGAGCGCTCACGGAATTCGCTCGCCGCGAGCGGCGTTTCGGGGCCTGATCGTCGCGGCGTCGTCCCCTAAAGAGTGCCCCGGGTAACGCTTGGGTGAAGGCTAAGTGACCGTCGTGGATGAGCGGCGCGTCAGCCGATCGAAGAAGCCGAAAGCGGTGCAAGGATCGAAGCGGTAGCCGGTCGTGGACGACCGGAAGGACTTCGAAAGCGAGAGACCATGAATGCGCCGCTTACCTATGTTCTCGATACGTCCGTTGTACTGGCGGACCCACACTCGATCTTTCGATTCGCGGAGCACCACGTTGTGCTCCCCATCGTCGTGATCACCGAACTCGAAGGGAAGCGGCACCACTCCGAACTCGGCTATTTCGCCCGCCAATCTCTGCGCATCCTCGACGACCTGCGCGAAAAGCACGGCACGCTCGCCGAACCGCTGCCGATCGGGGACCAGGGCGGCACGGTACGCGTTGAACTCAACCATCAAAGCCCCGAAAACCTGCCCGACGGCTTCCGCCTCGGCGATAACGACACGAGGATCCTCTCCGTCGCGAAAAACCTGCAGGTGGAGGGTGCCGAGGTCATTCTCGTCTCGAAAGACCTTCCCATGCGGATCAAGGCGAGTGCATCGGGGCTCAAGGCTGAGGAGTACCGTGCAGAACTCGCACGCGACCGCGCTTACACGGGCATCACCTCCGCCGACATCACCGAGGAGCAGATGGCGGCGCTGTGGAGTGACGAGGGCGGTGCCCGCCATACGGGCATCGAGATCCCGGAGCTCGCCGATCTCGGCGTCCACACGGGTCTCAAGCTCACGTCCCCGCGCGGCTCGGCCCTCGGGCGCGTCCTGCCAAACGGCAACGTGCGTCTCGTTCCGGGAGACGGGAATGTTTTCGGTGTGACTGGCAGAAGCGCCGAGCAGCGCATCGCGATTGACTTGCTACTCGACGACGAACTGTCCATCGTGAGCCTCGGTGGCCGCGCCGGCACCGGCAAGTCCGCCCTCGCGCTATGCGCAGGCCTCGAAGCGGTTCTCGAAAAGCGCCACCAGCGCAAGATCATGGTGTTCAGGCCCCTGTACGCGGTAGGCGGTCAGGAACTCGGCTACCTTCCCGGGGATCACGACGACAAGATGGGGCCCTGGGCGCAAGCGGTGTTCGACACGCTCGGGTCGATGGTCTCGGGCGCCGTGGTCGACGAAGTCCTCGGCCGCGGACTGCTCGAAGTGCTGCCGCTTACCCACATCCGCGGCCGCTCCCTCCACGATGCCTTCGTCATTGTTGATGAAGCGCAGTCGCTCGAGCGCAACGTGCTGCTCACGATGCTCTCGCGCATCGGCCAGAACTCCCGGGTCGTGCTCACGCACGACGTTGCGCAGCGTGACAACCTGCGCGTCGGGCGGTACGACGGAGTCGCCTCCGTGATCGAAGCCCTCAAAGGCAACGAGCTCTTCGCGCACGTGACGCTCCAACGCTCCGAACGCTCCAAGGTCGCCGAACTCGTCACGCGAGTCCTCGACGCGCCAATCGCGTAAACGGCGCCCCTACTCGCCCCGAGGGGCAGGGGGAGCGGTCATCGTGAACACGTCGAGCGCGGAATCGAGCTGCTCCTTGGTGAGCTCACCGCGCTCGACGTAACCGAGTGCGATAGCCGCTTCGCGGACTGAAACGCGGTTCGCAACCGAATACTTCGCGATCGCGGCCGCATTCTCGTAGCCGATCAGCCTATTGAGAGGCGTCACGACCGAGGGAGAGGCCTCCGCAAAGAACCGTGCCCGCTCCTCATTCGCACGGATTCCTTCGATTGTCTTCGTCGCAAGGACGCGCATGGAGCTCGATAGGAGAGAGATCGACTCGAGAAGCGCCGTTCCCATGAGAGGGATCTGAACGTTCAGTTCGAACGCCCCCTGTGCGCCGCCCCACGCGATCGCCGCATCATTGCCGACAACGCGTGCACACACCATGAGCACCGCCTCGGGAATAACCGGATTGACCTTCCCGGGCATGATCGAACTGCCCGGCTGGAGATCGGGTAGCGCGATTTCGCCAAGTCCCGTGTTGGGGCCCGATCCCATCCATCGAAGGTCATTGCAGATCTTCGTGAGAGAAACCGCGAGTGTGCGAATCGCCCCGCTCATTTCGACGAGGGAGTCGCGTGCCGACTGCGCTTCGAAGTGATTGCGCGCCTCCGTGAGCGGGAGGCCAGTGCGCTCGCGGAGGAGTTCAATGACTCGCGAGGCGAAACCCGCGGGGGTATTAATGCCGGTGCCCACGGCGGTCCCGCCGAGGGGCAGCTCGGCGGTGCGGCCGATTGCGGCCTCGACACGTTCGATCCCGTAGCGTACCTGCGCGGCAAAACCACCGAATTCCTGGCCGAGGGTGACGGGGGTAGCGTCCATCAGGTGCGTGCGACCGCTCTTGACGACCCCCGCAAATTCGCGTTCTTTGCGCTCGAGCGCGCTCGCGAGCGACTCGAGGGCCGGTATGAGGAGAGTCGTGACATCGCGTGTCACGGCGAGATGCACGGCTGTGGGGAAGGTGTCGTTGCTCGATTGCGAAGCATTGACGTGGTCGTTCGGGTGCACCGGGCGTTCGTTCGTGCTCGCGAGATGCGCGAGCACCTCGTTCATATTCATGTTCGAGCTCGTGCCCGAACCCGTTTGGTACACGTCGATCGGGAACTGTGCATCGAACTCGCCTTCGCTCACGCGCTCGGCGGCCCGGGCGATGGCCTCGGCGCGCTCCTCGTCGAGAACGCCGAGTTCGGCGTTCGCTAGGGCAGCGGCGCGCTTGACCTCCGCGAGCGCGTGAATGTTCGACGGTGCGAGAGGGCGATGGGAGATGGGGAAGTTTTCCACTGCGCGCTGGGTTTGCGCACCGTAGAGCGCCGAAACGGGAACTCGCACCTCACCCATGGTGTCGTGTTCGATGCGGAAATCTTCGGTGCCAGTCATGTCAGTCCTCCGTGGATGTAAGCGTGCAGCGATCAGCGATTTCGCGCGTCCACGGCGGATTCGCGCCCGCGCGAGATACTGTCACGGATGCGAGGAGCGCGGCGTGCGCGAGGATGTCCTCGATGGCCGTCCCCTCGAGCGCGCTGATCTTCTCGCGGCCCGAAGCTCCGAGGAGTCCCTTGCGTGATAGTGCATCGAGGAGGCCGGCCGAGAATGTGTCTCCCGCTCCAACCGTGTCGGTGACGTCGACGCGGACGCCCGGAATATCGAATCGCCCCTGCGCGGTGAACGCCGTCGCGCCCTTCTCGCCGCGCGTAATGACCGCGAGCTTCACGCCTCTGCGAAGCCATGATTGCGCAGCCTGGTCGATGTCGGTCGTTTCATACAGCCACTCGAGGTCTTCGTCTGAGGCCTTCACGATGTCGGCGAGCGCGATGTTCTCCTCTATTGGTTCGCGCGCGATCGCGGGATCTCCCATGAGGGTGGGGCGCGCGTTCGGATCGTAGGAGATGAGGGCGATCTCGCGGAGCGAAGCCACGACCGTGCGGAGGGTATCGGCGCCTGGCTCGAGTGTCGCGGCGATCGAGCTGGTGTGCACCGCATCGACCTTCGCGGGCAGTCCTCGTGGATCGGGGTCCCACGTGATGTCGAAGTCGTATGAAGCCGCGCCGCCTTCGCCGATCGTCGCGGCCGCAGTCGAGGTGTGAGCCCCAGG
Organism: Dermabacter sp. HMSC06F07; assembly: GCF_001807345.1. Classification (NCBI taxonomy): domain Bacteria; kingdom Bacillati; phylum Actinomycetota; class Actinomycetes; order Micrococcales; family Dermabacteraceae; genus Dermabacter; species Dermabacter sp. HMSC06F07. The sequence continues at coordinate 21,791 of NZ_KV788577.1, read as the reverse complement.
CCTTACCGAACCGGGGGTGAGCGAGACGTTCGAGGATTCAACATGCTGCACAATGGCGCGCCCGCGCTCGTCATCGCCGATGTGGGTGAGCAGGTGCGAGGTGTGGCCGAGGCGGCCGAGGGCAACGGCCACGTTCATGGGGGACCCACCCGGGAGCTCGGCCCTGGGAGCGTCTTTGCGGATTACGATGTCTGTCAGCGCTTCGCCGATCGTTAGATAGGTACTCACGCCAGTATTGTTTCAGATCACAGCGGGGGCCGCATGGTCCTCAGTCACGGCGCGCGACGCTTCGGAATTTGGAACAATGGCGGTATGGCCGAATCTCACGAGAGACCGCAGCGGAAAAAGCGCGAGCTGCCCACGAAGAAAAACACCTCGGTACGGAACCTTGTGTGGGCGATCGGACTGAACCTCATTGTGGTAGCTATTGCCGCGGTTGTCATCGTCGGGCTCGGACGGAACGATCGTGATACGGCCTCCTCCGCGCGTTCACATGTCAATGTGGGCGAAAGCGCGGCGCGTGCGAGTGAGTCACTCGGATTTCGCGCGGCCGACGTCGAGCCGGAAGGGTTTACGGTGCGTGAGGCGAAAATGTCGACGACCGAACCGGCCAACTGGGAGGTGCGCTACACCTCGCCTTCCGGTGAGCTGGAAACTCTCCTTCAGGCGCAAACAGATTTTTCCACGCTCGCCCCTCGAATCCGCGGAAAAGTGACGCAGACCGATTACTTCGAGATCAGAGGCACGGAGTGTGCGAATCTCGAAATTCAATCCCCCTCGAGCGACACAAACGCGGACGCTGCTAAGCCGGTGTCGGGAATCGTATGCTCCGCTCGAGAGACGACGCTCATCGTTTACGGGGCAGGAGAGAAAGATGAGCACGCCGCGCTTATGAAGGCCGCCCTCGACCGTGTCAACAAGTGAGGAACCATGAACGACAACTCCCACCGTCCGTCGCGCGGTAGTGCCGACGCCACCGAAAAGCTCGATGCGCCGCTTGGTGCAGACCCCACCGAGGTCCTCGCGCCTGTCGCGAGTCCCGACCCAACTGCGTCAACGCCCACCGCGAGGCCCGCGCGCACGTCTGCGCCCGGCACCACCGCCGCCTCGACGCCGGTAGAGGCCCCAGAAAGGCAGAGCCGGCAACGCCCGCGCTCAGCAACCGCCCCCGTCGTCATCGTGCTTGGCCTCGTCGCCTCCGCGCTCCTCGCAATTTTTGCCTGGGGAGGCATTTTCTCGACCGCCCAGCTCGCGTGCGTGATCGCAGGTGCAGCGCTGTTTGCGCTAACGGGCATCGTCGCGGTGCGCACGTGCACAACAACGGGCGCCCTCGTCACTGCGTGGATCCTCGCCTTTGTTCTCCTGTTCGCCCCGCTTCTCGTGTGGATCGTTGTGCAGGGGGGAGCGGCCGTCACGAGCACGCTCATCTTCGGGGCGATCGGCATGTGGGTTTCAGGCGTTGCCGTCGTCGCTCTCGTGGTGGCCGTTCTCGGCACGTACCTTCACGCACGCGCGGCAGCGCGGTAAGAGATCCGCGCTGCCGCGATACGCACTCGTATCCGTGGCGCCATAGCGCCCCGAGTGCGGTGTGTGCGTGGGGTTCAGTGTGTCGTGCCCTCGACCGTGGCCACATCGCTCGCGTTCTCAGCGATCGCGCGGATCGCTGCGGTGAGCCCCTTCGTGATCGTCTCCGTGGAAAGCGAGGGCTGACCAGGCTTGCCCACGGTCTGCTCGGGGATGAACGGCACGTGCACGAAGCCACCGCGGGTGTCTTTCGGGCCCTTGGTTGCGAGGTGGTGCAGAACGCCGTACATGATGTGGTTGCACACGAAGGTCCCCGCCGAGTTCGAGACCGAGGCGGGAACGCCCGCGTCGCGAATCGCCGCGGCCATCGCCTTGATCGGCAGGGTCGCGAAGTACGCCGACGGTGCCCCGTCAACCACGGGCTCATCAATGGGCTGATTGCCGTCGTTATCGGGGATGCGCGCATCGTCGATGTTGATCGCGACGCGCTCTGGGGTGATGTCGAAGCGCCCGCCAGCCTGGCCGACACAGAGCACGGCACTCGGCTGGTGCTTCTCGATCGCTGCCGTCGCCGCCTCGATAGCTTTGCCGAACACTGTGGGCACTTCGACCGTGATGACCTCTTCTCCCGCGATTTCGGCGGGAAGTGCCTTCACGGCCTCGAGCGCGGGGTTGATCTTCTCCCCGCCAAACGGATCAAATGCGGTCACAAGGATTGACATGGTGTTCCTCCAATTAGAACGCGAGGGTGTACATGAGCACGATGTGCACAAGCAAAAGCAGCGTGGCAGTCACGGCTTGAGACTTGATGACCCCGTACTTGTCTTTCATCTCGAGCAAGACCGCGGGAACCACGTTGAAGTTGGCGGCCATAGGGGTCAGGAGTGTGCCGCAGTAGCCCGCGGTCAGGCCGAGCGCTGCCACGATGATCGGGTTTCCACCCTGCGCGACGACGAACGGGATACCGATGCCGACGGTAATCACGGAGAACGCTGCGAAGCCGTTGCCCATGATCACGGTGAAAAGGGCCATGCCCACGCAGTAGGCGATGACTCCCACGAGGGGGTTGTGTGCCGGAATGACTTTCGCGACGGTGTCGGCAATGACCGTGCCCACGCCCGCGGCGGTAAACACCGCACCGAGGGCCGCGAGCAGCTGAGGAAGAATTCCCACCGGTCCGACGTCCATTGTGAGGCGTGCGCCGTCGACCGCCACGAATTTTGCGGGCGCCTTCGTGACGACGAGGCCCACGACGGTGGCGAGCACGGCGCCGGTCCCCACCGCGAGGTAGGTCGGCATCTCGAGTTTCTGGTACACGGTTGCCGCGACGAGCGCGAAAACAGCGAGCGACAGTGCAGGAATAAAGACTTTGTAGCCGAGCTTCGAAGCGCGTTCCTCAACGTGCGCGGGGTCGGGGCGATCGACCGCGGCGGGCTTTACGCCCCACACGGCGGTGATCGTGGCGAGCGCGATGACGCAGATGCCGATGAGGCACGCCGGTACCCAAGGGCCGGTGATAAACGCGAACGCGAGAATGAACCAGAAGGTCGCCGCCGGGATGCGGTTCTTGAGTGCGGCATCTTTCCCGCACAGGCCGCCCGTAATCGCGAAGATCACGCCGACGAGGATGAAGAAAAATTCGCCGATCACGATATCGGGAGTCATGCCTTCACGCTCCCTTCGGTACCGGCCGACGCAGCGCCGGAGGTCGATTCGGCGCGAAGACGGCGGTCGAGAAGGAAGTTGCGCACGACGCCAAAGATCATGGTTGCAATCGCGACAGGGATCGACCACAGTGCCACCGCAAGCGGGGTGACCTGGGTGTAGCCCTGCTCCGCCATTGTCGACACGATGAGCAGTACGCCCGGTGCGCCGAGGAACAGGTTCTGTGCGAAGAAGTTGCCGAAGTTATCGGCGGCGGCGGAGGCGCCCTTAATCGAGTCGCGCTGCTTCTCGGTAATCGAGCCGAACTTGGCCTCGGCGGCGCCCTCAGCCATCGGTGAAATGAGCGGGCGCACGAACTGCGGGTGGCCGCCAAGTTGGACCGAGAACGCGATGGCGACCGCGCGAATCAGCTGGTAGAGCGACAGGACAGTGCCGGTCGTCGCATTCTTGACGGATCCGATGAGGTCCACGGCTTTTTGCTTGAGGCCGTAGCGCTCACAGATGCCCACGACGGGCAGGGTCAGGATAAACAACGTAGCAACGCGCTGATCGGTGAACGACTGGCCGAGAAGGGTCAGCAGTTCCAGTGGGCTCAGCCCAGCCACGAGGCCCGTAACCAGACCGGCTACGACCACGACGGCAAGCGTGTCTCGTTTGAGCACGAAGCCCACCACGATAATCACGATGCCGATGAGCTTCAGGTACTCCATGAGTAGCCTTTCTCATAACGGTAAGTAAGTGTGCGCAGTCACTCTAGTCGTTACAAAACGGTGACGTCGAGCCGTGCACAGGCGTGAGACGCCTCGTTGCGAGCGTTAGTCCTGCGAAGAGCTTTCTTCGGGTACATCCTGCTCGCGCTCGAGCGCGCGGTCGAGCCGTACGCGTGCTCCGTCGAGCCACTGCTCGCATCGCCGTGCGAGAAGCTCGCTGCGCTCCCACAGCGCGATTGATTCCTCGAGCCCGCTCTGGTTGCGCTCGAGGGTCTGCACGATCGAGAACAGTTGGTCGCGCGCTTCCTCGTAGCCGAGCGCCTGAATGTCCTCGGGCAACTCTTGCGGTTCGCTAGTCGTGCCTTCGCTTTCCATGATCTCTTCCTTCACAGTTCGTTATTCCTCGCCGAGGGAGGTCGCTGATAGGCGACCGCCCGCGAGCCTGATTGATACGCGAGTTCCCTCGGGTGCTTCGCTCGGGTCGGTGAGCGCGGCTCCATTCGCGTTTTGTACGACCGCGTAGCCGCGCTCGAGTGTATGCAGTGGTGAGAGCGCCCGAGCTTGATCGGCGAGGGACCTCACGCGCTCACCGGCGCGGTCGAGGGCAATCGCAATGGTTGCGCGAGCCGAGGCAATCGCGCCGTCGATCACCTGCGCGTGGCTGTCGATCATCGTGTGCGGCTGTGCGAATGCGGGGCGGGCTCGGACAGTAGCAAGTGCCTCCCGCTCCCGCTCGAGACGCGAAGAGAGAGCCGCGTGCGAGCGACGGCGTGCATCGCCCAACTGTGCGCATTCGAGGGCCATATCGGGAACAACGCTCTTCGCGGCGTCGGTGGGGGTCGATGCGCGATAGTCGGCGACGAGATCGAGAAGCGGCGTATCGATCTCGTGCCCAATGGCCGACACGATAGGGGCACGAGCGGCCGCGGCGAGGCGAACGAGGGATTCATCCGAGAACGGGAGAAGATCCTCGAGTGAGCCACCGCCGCGGGAAATGATGATGACGTCTACGTCCTCGCGCGAGTCGAGTTCGCGCAGTGCCTCGCTGACTTCGCCGACGGCGCGCGTGCCCTGAACAGCGACTTCGCGCGTCTCGAACCTCACCGCCGGCCAGCGTTTCTCGGCATTGACGATGACGTCGCGCTCCGCCGCAGATTTACGCCCGCAAATGAGCCCGATCGTGCGGGGGAGGAACGGGAGAGGTTTTTTGCGGTCCGCGGCGAAGAGCCCCTCGTCGTGGAGCGCCCTCTTGAGACGCTCGAGGCGCTGGAGCAGATCGCCGATTCCTACCGCGCGGATATCGGCGGCTTCAAGTTGGAGCGTTCCACGCCGCCCCCAGAACGTCGGCTTGCACTGCACCACCACTTCGCTGCCCTGCTGCGGTTCGAGGGGCAGGCGCGCAAACGCGCTCGCACGCATCGATACCGAGAAACTCGCATCAATGTCGGTATCGCGAAGAGTCATGAATACCAGTGCGCCTTTGCCCCGGCTGACCTGCACCAGTTCGCCGCGCACCCACACGACACTCATGCGGTTCACGTAATCGCGCACCTTCTGGCTGAGCAGCCCCACGGGCCAAGGGCGCTCCGCGGTCGTTTCCGCGGCCGTCGCCGGCAGCGCTGGGGGCTCTCCTCCCTCGAGTGCGGTCATGTGGTGTAGGTCCACGCCTCTTTCCTGCATGTCTCTACTGTGCCAGACCAGCCTCGGCTTGCGTGGGCTCCGCCCGCCGCTGTGGATAACCAAAGCACAACAAAGGGCCGACGCCACCCTCTTTCGGGTAGCGCCGGCCTTCGGGAAGCGCCCGCTCACGCGGGGCTTATAACGATCAGCGCGAGACGCGGCGCGAGCGGAGAACCGCGGCGCCACCCGCGACGAGCACGAGACCCGCCGCGAGAATGCCCATCACCTCGGCACCCGTGCGAGGGAGCCCTGTCGAGTGCTCCTTAGCGCCAGTGGCGGAGGACCCGTGCGAGCCCTCGCCCGGATGCCCCTTGCCAGAACCGGCGTTGCCGGTGTTGCAGGTGTTGCCCGTGCTGCCGGTTTCAGTCTCGCCGGGCTTGCCGGGATTGCCTCCCTCACCGGGCACGACCGTGCCGTCCGGGTCGACTGTCGTGCCGCCATCCTGGCCGCACTCGGTCTTGGTCACAGAAGCGTTGCGCACCTCGCTGTAGTGCTTCGCGCCGTACGGGTCGGTCGTGAGCGTGTACCACGAGAACTCGCCCTCGGGCAGATCGCTCGCGGGGACGCTCACGGTGTCGCCGGAGGCAACGCCGTCTTTGTGGCCGAATTCCTTGGTCGTGAGCACGTCGATGCGAGCTTCGGCGGTCGTGAGGGGCTTCTTCTCGGGCGTGAGGCCAAGATCGGCGTAGCTCACCTCGAACTCCTGGTCGATCGGCTCGAAGCTCGGATCCTCCGAGTCATAGTCCTTGAGCGACGGCGAGTAGGTGCGCACGATCATGCGGCCCTTCTCGTTGTCGAAGTGCATGAGGCGGAGGTAGCCGAGGCCACCCTCGGCAAGGCCCTGGTAGTCGAACAGCATCTGAGTCACGGTGCGGTCCGGGGTGCCGTCGCCGTTGTCATCGAATTTATCCACGCGCGTGTGAGCGTCGTGGTAGTGGCCGCTCATGACCGCGCGCACGTTCGGGTTGGTCGCGATGACTTCGTCGTAGATCCGCTGCGGGATCGGGCCGAGGCCGCCGGTCGTGAGCATGTACTCGTGAAGCTCGATGAAGGCGATGCGTTCCGGGTATTTCTTGAGCACCTCGTTCATCCACTCGATCTCTTCATCGCCCGGGCCCCATCCCATGTACAGGACGATGTAGTCCTGGCCCCCGGCGCTGATGAGGTCGTAGTGGCCACGATTGTCCTTGTAGCTACCGCCGTACCACGGGTTGCCACTGTAACGGCTCTCTCCGAAGTATTCGCCGTACTTCGAATAGTCGTTGGCGTGGTGGCCAACGTCGTGGTTGCCTGCGAGAACGCCATAGGGGAGCTTCGCGTCGTCGAGCGTTTTGTAGGACTCATCGGCGCGGACCCAGCCCTCGGCATTGTCGATCTTGTCGACGATGTCGCCCGTGTGGAACACGTACTGAAGGTTCATCTTTTCGCGCACGCGCAGAAGGTAGTCGTGGATCGCGACCTGGTGGTGGTAGATGTTCGCGGCGTCGTTGTAGTACTGGGTGTCCGACTCAACGGCGAAGGTGTAGTCGTAGTCCGCGCGCTTGGTGTCCTCTGCATGCTCGCCGGGCTCCGCTCCTGTGCGATCGGAGAGGTCTGCACCGGCGTATCCAACACCCTGCTGAACGAGAGCCTTGATCTCGCCATCCACGTTGTGACCCTTGAGCGGGACGATCGCTTCGAGCTTCGCCTCGCCAGATTCGCTATCCGTAAGGAGCGACTGGACTTCTTCCCAGCTGTTCTTCTCGGTGTTCCACACGAGAAGACGCACGCGCTGTCCCTTGTTGGAAGCACCGGTCCAGCTCACGCGGATCTCCGAGTCTTCGCCTGCGCCCTCGGGCACGGCGGTCGAGAACTCGTGGAAGGGAAGTGCCGAACCCGCGGTTGTCGTCTCACCGGCCTTGAGCGCATCGCCCTGGCGGTCTGCTTGGTCGGCGTCGTGGACGCTTCCCGCAGTGCCCGCGAGCGTACCTTCGCTAAGCGAGGTCGAGTAGCCCTCACGGAAGGAGACCGAGAGGTCATCCTTGCTGGGGTCGGTCGCGGTCGCCGAAAGCGAATCGTCTACGCACACGTTCAGGCCCGCGCCATCCGCCGTATCGAGGGTGGCCGACGGTTGCTCGACGGGCGTCGTGAACGTGATCGTCTTCTTCGACTCGTTACCGAGCTTGTCCGTCGAGACGATCGTCAGCGTGTGCGTGCCTGCCGCGAGGGTAAGCGAGGAGAACGTCGTGCCGGATTCGACCTTCTCGCCGTCGAAGGTTGCGGACGTGCTCGCGACGCCGACGCCGGCGTCGGTTGCCTCGAAGTCCAGGGTGAACTCGCCGCGCTGCTCGGAGCCGTCGGCGATCGAGGAGGTGATCACCGGGGCGGTGTTGTCGACGATGACGGTCGTCTCCACTTCGGAGGTGTCGCTGATTGAGTCGGCAGCGAAAGTGGCGATTCTGGTCGTCGAACCCGAACCAACGAGCGTGCCCTTCACCTTGTGCTCGCCGTCAGCGACCTTGGTGGTGTCCCACTGGTAGGCGTTCGCGGTGAACGCATCGTCCGGTATCGAGAACGTCGCGTTGAGAATCTCGACCTTCCCCTTCGAATCGCCCATGTTAATGATCTGGGTGGGATCGCTGGCCGGGACCGTCTTACCCTCGGCGTCTGTGTAGTCGGCCGCGCGCAAGGTGCGCCCGTCGGGGAGGACGAGGCGTGCGTTGCGGGCGTTGAAGTCGTCGTTGTTTTCGTTCGGGTCGATGCCGGGCTTGGCCTTGGTGCCCGCCGCGACGTCAACCTGGAGTGACTCGCCCTTCGTGACGTACTTGAGCGGGACATCGGCAGTCACGGTTTCCCAGTTCTCGTAGAAACCCTTGTCGAAGATCGTGAGGACCTCGTCCTTGACGAGCACGCCGTTGCGGAAGAACGCATCGGTTTGCGTCGCGTCGATGGCGAAGACGGGCTCCTTCTCGAGCGAGGGAATATCCGCGTTGACTTCGGTCCCGTCGACGGCAAGCGTGCGAGTGTCGTTTTCGTGATCGCTCGAAACCGAGAGGCGGGTCGTGCCGCTCACGTACTGCTTTTCCGAGACGTTGAGGCGAACCGGACCTTGCTCGGCCCCTTCGACCTCAACGCGAGTCAGCGGAATGGTGGCGATGTTGGTGCCGTCGGAGGCCTCAACCGAATACTCGAAGTACTTCTTCCCCGTGAGGTCCGCCTGGGGGATCGTGAGGGTGAAGGTGCCATCCTCGTTCGCGAGGAGGTCCTTGGCCATCGGCTTATCGTCAGTGTTCGACTGGAGGGAGACGGTGAGGCGACGAACCTGGACGTTATCGGTCGCCTTGATCGTGATCTGGGCGTCCTTTGTCGGGTCGAGGGACTTTGCGGTCTGATCCACCAGAGCTGGCTTTTCGGTGTCCTCGTTGAGCTTCACGAGCTTCGAGGGAACCTTCGCGGGAGCCGCCTGACCCGGCGTTGCTTTCGAGATCTCCCCGATCTCGCTCACCTGGAAGTTTTCGGGATTGACCGCGTAGTGGATGCCCTGATCCGCCTGGGTGTCATCGCGGCCGTTTTCGTTGTAGAAGACGCGGCTTACGGTGTGGCCCGTGCGGGTCTGAATCTCCATACCGCGAAGCGAGCCGTTGGCCATACCGCCCGCCGAGGACTCAACAATGGTGAGGCTGTTCGGGTCAACACCGTAGTTCTTGGCGAAGTCTTCGACGGTCTTGGCATCGTTAGAGCCGTTCTTGATCCATACGATGACCGTGCCGCCGGGCTTGACGACCTTATCGGCAGGTTCCATGGGCCACACAGCCTGGTTGCCCATTTTCCGGCCCTCACCGGGGTATTGATAGGCGACCTGGTAGTCAGCGAGGCTGATCGGTTTGGTAGTGGGGTTGTAGATTTCAATGAATTCGTAGCCGTCGCCCTCGCCGGTGTTGGTGGAATCGGGAACGAGCTCGGTAATGAGGAGCTGGCCGACGGTCGTATCGGCCGCCGGGCCGGGGACGTCTTCGGTGGGGGCGGGCTCAGCCGGTTTCTCGGGCTGAGGCTCTGCAATGCGGTCCTCGAGCTGCTTCGGGTCGACCTTGCCTGCGGTGGGAGCAGCCGGGCCTTCGAGAACCTCGAGACTCTTCACGCTCGAATCGGCAGGGGTGCGGAACTGTGCGGACTTGTCCTCAGCGACCGAGCCTTTCGGGTAGAACGAGCGCGAGACTTCGGCGCCGTTCGAGTCGAGAACGCGAATGCCGCGGTTGCCGCCGTTCGCCATACCCGTTTGGCCGGTGATGCGCTCGACGCGCGCGTTCGGATCCATGCCCCACTGCGTGCGGAACTCTTCGACGGTATGCGCGGCCGAATCGACCTTGCCGTCATCGCTCGTGTAGCTCAGCCACAGGGTCACGGTCTCCCCGGCGGCCAGTTCGATCGGCTTCTCGGATGCGAGGGCGACGTCCTTCGCGGTGTTAGTGCTGTCCTCGTAGATGTAGGCGAGCGAGTAGCCGCCCTCACCGATCGTGAGGGGTTTGTCGGTCGTGTTAGTGACCTCGACGAATTCGTAGTGGTCGTCGCCTGCGTTGTTCGGTGCGATCTCGGTGACGACGAGCGGCCAGGTGCTCGCCGGAGCTGCCTGGGCGGCGTTCATCGTTGAAGGGGCGATGCCGGCGGGGACGATTGCGGGGCTCGCGACAAGAGTGAAGCCGAGTGCCGCTGCGGCGAGGGATTTGGAGTAAATGGCAGGAGTGCGGCGCGTGCCGCGCGACTGAGGAGTCATACCCTTCACTTTCGCTAAGTGCCTGTTGGGAGTTTCGGGGAAGCTCCTCAACGTTGCTCTTGGCGTTTAACGGATTGGTGAAGAAATGGGGGCTGTTGGCTGTACGCGCCGTGTACGAGTGGAGATTAGGCATTCAGGTTTGACGGATCGATATCGCGTGCGAGCTGCGTCACTGGTTCGACTCCTTCGAGGGCGCCACCGACGATGTGAAGCTCTTCCATCGAGCGCGCCGCGGGCACCACTCGCGCCTCGTACGAGCCCACCGCGTTGTTGAACGCCCGCACCGACGAATCGAGCGAACGGCCGAGTTTCGCAAGGTGCCCGCCAAGAGTGCCGAGCCTCTTATGCACCTCGCGACCTGCCTCGAGAACGCGGAGGGCGTCCTGGTTCAGTGCGTCCGTGCGCCACGTGTGGGCGACGGTTCGAAGAAGTGCCATGAGGGTGGCGGGAGAGGCGATCACAACATCGAGCGTGAAGGCACCATCGAGCAGCCCTGGATCCGCCTCGAGCGCGCCCGCGAGAAGACCGTCGCTCGGCACAAACAGCACCACGAATTCGGGGGAGTCGCCGAGCGAGGCCCAGTACGACTTCGAGCTGAGGTGCGTGACGTGCGATCGCAATGCTCGCGCGTGGTCCGCGAGGTATTTCGCCCGTTCGTTTTTCTCCGTGGCTTGGGCAGCACGCAGGTAAGCGTCCATGGGAGCCTTTGCGTCCACGACGATCGTGCGCCCGTGGCTCAAATGAACGACGAGATCGGGGCGCTGGTTCTTCTCTCCGCTCACGTTTTTCCCGCTGAGCTGTTCGGTGAAGTCCGTGTGCTCGAGCATGCCCGCAGCCTCGACGATGCGTCGCAGCTGCACCTCTCCCCACTGGCCTCGGCTCGTGGGGGCTTTGAGGGCGGTGACGAGGGCGTTCGCCCCCATGCCCAGATCGCGTGTGCGCTCCGAGAGATTCTTCAACTGCGAAGCCAGGTCACCATCGGCCTTTTGCCGGGCCGCCTCCGTGCGCGCAACCGAGCGCTCCAAACTCGTGAGGGTTTCCGAAATGGGGGAGAGCGTGCGGGCAAGCTGCTCCGAGCGTGCCGCATCGACTGCTTCGCGCCGAGCCGAATCGCGATCGAAGCGTTCCGAAGCGAGCTGCAGCAGTTGCGTGCTCGAGGCGTTAACCGCGCGTGCGGCAAGTGCTTCGATGTCGGTTCCGTTCGCCGAGGCCTTGGCTTCAGCAGCACGAACCCGCTCGCGCATGAGGATCCACATGACCGCTGCTCCGAGAGCAGCCCCGATGAGCAACGGAAGGAGAACGGTCACAAGAGTCGAAAAGTTCATGCTTCTACCTCACCACGGGGGTGAGACATTTAAAGTGCGGCACGCCCTGAGGAAGGCAAGCGTCGGGCCCTGCCCCTAGAATGAAGGGCGTGGCTTTGACAATTGGAATCGTTGGCCTGCCCAACGTTGGTAAATCGACCCTGTTCAACGCGCTCACCCGTGCGGAGGTGCTCGCGGCGAACTATCCGTTCGCGACGATCGACCCGAACGTCGGTGTGGTGCCGCTTCCGGACCCGCGCCTCGCGCGGCTCGCCGAGATCTTTGGCAGCGAGAAGATCCTGCCCGCGACCGTGAGCTTCGTGGACATCGCCGGCATCGTGAAGGGCGCGAGCGAAGGCGAAGGCCTCGGCAATAAGTTCCTCGCCAACATCCGCGAGGCCGACGCAATCTGCCAGGTCACCCGCGCCTTCAGCGACCCCGACGTCACGCGCGTTCCCGGCTCCGAGACCCCCGCGGGCGACATGGAGACGATTTCGACCGAGCTCATCCTCGCCGACCTCCAGACAATCGATAACGCCCTTCCGCGCCTCGAGAAAGACACGAAGCGCAAGGTCATCGATGCCGCGATCCTTCCCGAGGTTCTCAAGGCCAAAGAGCTCCTCGAATCCGGAAGCACCCTTTTCCAGGGGGCCGACGGCGCTGGAATTGACGTGTCGCTCCTCAAAGAGCTGCAGCTCATGACTGCCAAGCCGTTCATCTACGTGTTCAACACGGACGAAGAGGGGCTCGCGGATAACGCGATGCAGGAGGAACTGCGCAAGGCTGTCGCCCCCGCGGAGGCGATCTTCCTCGACGCGAAGTTTGAGAGCGAACTCATCGAGCTCGAGGCCGACGAAGCCGCGGAGATGCTCGCCTCGACGGGCCAGGAGGAATCCGGCCTCGACCAGCTCGCCCGGGTCGGCTACGACACCCTCAACCTGCAGTCCTACCTCACGGCTGGACCCAAGGAATCGCGTGCCTGGACCATCCACAAGGGCTGGACTGCGCCCCAAGCCGCAGGTGTGATTCACACCGACTTCGAGCGTGGCTTCATCAAGGCCGAAATCGTTTCCTTCGACGAGCTCGACGACGCCGGTTCCATGCAAGAAGCGAAGGCCCGCGGCAAGGTGCGCATGGAGGGCAAGGATTACGTTATGCAAGACGGAGACGTGGTCGAGTTTCGATCAGGACTAACGTCTGGCGGTAGAAGGTGAGCCGCCCAGTTGTCCAGAGCGATGCGCCGCATGGCGGGTTTGCGATTGTCCCGCCCGGCAAAGTGCTCGACTTCATCGACGGCGCCACGTTGAGGCAGGACACGCCCGAGGAGTATGTCCGTCAGGAGATCCTCAAGTCGCTCGTGCGCGAGTACGGGTACGACAAACGCGACATTCGGGTCGAATTCCCGATCAAGTTCGGTAGTCGACGGGTCCGCGTCGACATCGTGGTGTTCCCGCCCGACCTTCGGGCGTCAGAGCAGACCCAATCAACTGCCTGGCTCATCATTGAGTGCAAGAGCGCCAAGGTCCGTCCCTCAATGAAGAAGGACGGTGTCGAACAGATGCTCAGCTACATGGCCGCATGTCCGAACGTCGAAGTCGGCATGTGGACCAACGGTGAGGATATGGCGAGCTACGCCTTTGAAACGGGGACGTCTGGCCAGCGGGTCTCCGTTGAGATCCCTGACATTCCCCACTGTGGTGACAGTGCTGAGGCGGGCACGCCGCGTTTCGACCAACTGCGCCCGGCTGCATCGGACTCTTTGCTGTTTGCTTTCCGGAGGGCTCACAGCTATATCGCTGGTAATCAGGGGATGCAAAAGCCGGAGGCGTTCTGGGAGCTGCTGAAGCTCATATTTTGCAAGATCCAGGATGAACGTGATTCCAGCTCGCCGCAGTTTTACGCAACACCTAAGGAACGTCAGAACATGACTGGCCTGATGCGGTGCTCCTCGCGGATCGGGAAGCTATTCGAGAACGTCAAGACTCAGTACCCTCAGATTTTCAAACCAGTCGAGCAAATCGAACTCGACCCTAAGGTTCTGGCATACATTGTCACGCAGCTTCAGATGTTCTCGTTGCTTGACTCCGATGTGGACGTCAAGGGTAAGGCGTATGAAGAGGTCGTAGGTTCGAACCTTCGCGGGGACCGAGGAGAGTTCTTCACCCCCCGCAACGTCTGCAACATGATGGTCGAGATGCTGGACCCCAGCGACAAAGACCTCATACTTGAAACTTTCATTCCACGACGGATACAAACGCGCGCGAGCTACGATTTGGCCGCCTGACTGGTTCACTCCGCAATCCATGAGCAATTTGAGAGAATGCCATCCAACCGACGACTTAGGGGCAAGTAATGACTGGCGAAAATAGGCAGCTCGATGCAAAGGAAATAAGCGTCGGCAGGCTACTTAATGATGGAGACTACGAGTTTGTCATCCCTGAATACCAACGCCCTTATGCCTGGGGCGTCGAGTGGAGTGGCCTAAGAATTAGGCCCACTCGGTTTAAGTGTTGACCGTGTTTTCTTGTTTCCATTGTTCCGCGTATTTCCGTGGGCTGAGGTAGCCGAGTGAGGAATGCGGATGGAAGTTATTGTAACGTGATGACCATTGGGCCACGAGTAGGCGGGCATGCTCGAGATTCTCGATACTGTTGTCCTCCAAGAGTTCGTCTCTCATCCGGTTATGGAAAGACTCAACGAACCCGTTATGCCAGGGCTGGCCTGGTGGGATGAATGCCTGGATTGTCTCACCCTCGGCTGCCCACTCCTGGAGCGCATGAGCGATGAACTCGGGCCCGTTATCCATCCGGATCACCCGCGGGCGCCCGTCGTGCTCCAGACAAGCCACGTCAAGGAGTTCGGTCACCGAGACCGCGTTAATGTTCTTGTCGACCGTGAAGGCGAGGTGTTCGCGGGTGTATTCATCGATAATGTTACAGATTTTGATTGTCTTGCCGTGCCAGGTTGAATCGAACTGGAAGTCCAACGCCCACACGTTGTTCGGGTACTGGCCGGCAGGAACATCACGATGGGTATCGGCAGCTAGACGCTTGAGCTTCTTCCTAGGCAAGACACGCAAGCCCTCTTCACGCCAGATCCTGCGGAAAGTCTCGCGGCATATCCCGTACCCTTCGGCGAGGGCGTTTCTCCAGGCGCGCCGGTGTCCCCACCGGCGATGATCCTTAACGAAGTCGTGCATCCACGCCCGTAGGTCCGCGTACTTATCCGGCTTGTTCTCGCGGGTCCTAGCGCGCCGGTAAGCACTGCGAGAGAGCCCAACAATCTGGCAGGCAAGTCTTTGGGAGTAGCCCAGCCCGACCAGATGCCAGACGGCATCATGGCGGCGAGCTGGGCTTAGAAGTTTCCCTCCGACAATTCTTTCCACGCAGCCTTTTCCAGCTCTGCCTGACCTAGGAGGTGTTTGAGGCGCGTGTTTTCCTCGCGCAGGCGCTGGAGCTCTTTCGCCTCGCTCTTGGTCATCGCCCCATAGGTAGCCTGCCACCTGTTCAACGTGGCTTCGCTAATCCCCAACGTGGTCAGGATCTGAGCTGTAGTTGATCCCGATTCCTTCAATTCCCGCGCCCTATCGAGCTTACGAACAATCTGCTCGGGAGTATGCTTGCTGAATTTCTTCACCATTCATCCATTCTCCCCACCCACAGGCAGGGCATCAATGGACAGCACTCAAGTCACCTGGACCTAAAAACCTAGAGCACTCCAGGTTCGGTATGACGTAGTCTGTACTTCGGCGTGTCGTAGATTTGTGAGATTATTCGTGCTAACCACTATATGTGGTGCCCGCAATGTGGGTCAGGACTAGATGTAGGGGTGGGATTGCTGAGGTGCAAATGCTGAGAGGAGAACATGCTGATGAGTGAACGCAGGGAAGGCCGAACACGAAGCGTCGCGGAGGTGCGAGTGCTCGAGGGGCAAGATTCACCTGACCTGGTGTTTTTCTCGAGCGTTTCGGAGAACACCCTCCGCTTCGTCGAGAAGCTCGAGCGCCCGGCGGTGCGGATCCCACTCCGACCGCGCACAGAGGGAATGATCCGAGTGACCAGGCCCTACGTGCTCGTGGTTCCGACCTACGGCGGCGGAGCGCAGGCCGGGGCGGTGCCGCGGCAGGTGATTACGTTCCTGAACGATCCTGCAAACCGCGCGCTGATCCGCGGCGTGATTACCGCGGGGAACACCAACTTCGGTGAGCACTACTGCATCGCAGGACCGATCATCTCAGCCAAGTGCAAAGTTCCTGAGCTGTACCGCTTTGAACTTCTTGGCACCAACCGCGACGTTGCTCGAGTCAAGGCTGGTTTAGACGAATTTTGGGCACGACAGAACACATTAGAAGCAGAAGCAAATGAGGAGGACGTCGCATGACGATCGCCACACCATCAGAAACAACCACCCCCAACACTGCACGGGTTGGCGGGGTCGGCGAGCGGAAGGACTACCACGCGCTCAACGCCCAGCTGAACCTGTTTGCGGCGGACGGGTCGATCCAGTTTGACAAGGATCACGAAGCGGCGGAGGCCTACCTGAACCAGCAGGTCATCCCGAACACGAAGCAGTTCGCTTCGGTGTGGGAACGCCTGGAGTGGCTGATCGAAAACGAGTACTACGAAGCCGAATACCTGCGCGCCTACGACAAGGACTTCGTCGAGCGCCTCCACGAACAGGCCGACGCTTTCGGGCACAAGTTCCAGACCTTCCTCGGTGCGTTTAAGTTCTTCACCTCCTACGCGCTGAAAACCTTCGACGGCAGCCTCTTCCTCGAAAACTTCGAGCAGCGAGTTGTTGCCACGGCGCTGTTCCTCGGTCAGGGTGACGAGGAACTGGCTTCGAAGACGGTCACCGAGATCCTCTCGGGCCGTTTCCAGCCGGCAACTCCGACGTTCTTGAACGCGGGTAAGAAACAGCGCGGCGAGCTCGTGTCGTGCTTCCTGCTGCGCGTTGAAGACAATCTCGAATCGATTGGCCGCAGCGTTAACTCTGCGCTGCAGCTGTCCAAGCGCGGCGGCGGTGTGGCGCTGCTGCTGTCAAACCTCCGCGAGGCGGGTGCCCCGATTAAGCAGGTCGAGAACCAGGCTTCCGGTGTTGTTCCCGTGATGAAGATCCTCGAAGACAGCTTCAGCTACGCGAACCAGCTCGGCGCTCGCCAGGGCGCAGGCGCTGCGTACCTGCACGCGCACCACCCCGACATTATGCGGTTCCTCGACACGAAGCGTGAAAACGCTGACGAGAAGATCCGCATTAAGACCCTGTCGGTTGGGGTTGTGATTCCGGATGTGACCTTCGAACTGGCTAAGCAGAACAAAGATATGCACCTGTTTAGCCCCTACGATGTGCTTCGCGAAACCGGTATTCCGCTTTCGGATCAGTCAATCACCGAGCGCTACGACGAGTTCGTCGCGAACCCGCGGATCCGCAAGACCACGATCAGCGCGCGCGAGTTCTTCAAGACCCTCGCTGAGCTGCAGTTCGAGTCGGGCTACCCGTACGTGCTGTTCGAAGACACTGTGAACCGTGCGAACCCGCTCGAGGGGCACATCAACATGTCGAACCTGTGCTCGGAGATTCTGCAGGTGAACACCGCCTCTGAGTACGACGCCGCAATCGGGTACGAGACGATCGGTCACGACATTTCGTGCAACCTCGGCTCGCTGAACATTGCGCAGGCAATGGCCAGCCCGGACTTCGGCGCAACCGTTGAGATTGCGGTGCGGGCGCTGACGAGTGTGTCGGATCAGACCGACATTCAGGCGGTGCCGTCAATTGCCGAGGGTAACCGTGCGTCACACGCCATCGGCCTCGGCCAGATGAACCTGCACGGCTACCTCGCTTCGCAGCGCATCCACTACGGCAGCGAAGAGGGAATTGACTTCACCGACGCGTACTTCCGCACGGTGACCTACCACGCGCTGCGCGCTTCGAACCAGCTGGCGATTGACCGCGGTGCGACCTTCGCGGGCTTCGAGAAGAGCGACTACGCTGACGGCAGCTACTTCGACCGTTACACGGCCGAGGAGTGGGTGCCAGAAACCGCGCGGGTGCGTGAGCTCTTCGCCGAGGCTGGAGTTGCGCTGCCGACGGTTGCGGACTGGGAACAGCTGCGCGAGTCGATCCGCGAACACGGTATCTACAACGCGTACCTGCAGGCGGTGCCACCGACCGGGTCGATTAGCTACGTGAACAACTCGACGGCTTCGATCCACCCGATCGCCTCGAAGATTGAGATTCGTAAAGAGGGCAAGCTCGGCCGCGTGTACTACCCGGCTCCGCACATGACAAACGACAACCTCGAGTTCTTCGAAGACGCCTACGAAATCGGCGCCGAGAAGATCATCGACACCTACGCTGCTGCGACCAAGCACGTGGATCAGGGTCTGTCGCTCACGCTATTCTTTAAAGACGAGGCGACCACTCGCGACATCAACCGCGCGCAGATCTACGCGTGGCGCAAGGGCATCAAGACGCTGTACTACATCCGCCTGCGCCAGCCCGCGCTCGAGGGAACCGAGATCGAAGGCTGCGTTTCCTGCGCGCTGTAGTCGCGTTCGCGCCCGTGCTGCGCGCGCGGGCGCACCGCGCGCCGTCCGCGCACTCCGCGCACTGACCACCAGACACCACTAGTGAAAGAGCTTTATTGAACTATGACTGATCCGTTGAACACCGACCGCCCGCTGCAAGAGATCTCGGTCACCCCGCCGTCGTACCGCCACGACCCGGCAGCGCGGCTGCGCCCCATTAACTGGAACCGCGTCACCGACGACAAAGACCTCGAGGTGTGGAACCGTCTGACCGCGAACTTCTGGCTGCCAGAGAAGGTGCCGCTGTCAAACGACATCCCCGCGTGGCAGAAAATGACCCAGGAAGAGCGCACCCTCACGATGCGCGTCTTCACCGGTCTGACCATGCTCGACACCGTGCAGGCAACTGTCGGTGAGATCGTGCAGATCCAAGACTCCCGCACCGAACACGAAGAGGCCGTCTACACCAACATTGCGTTCATGCAGTCGGTGCACGCCCGCTCGTACTCCTCGGTGTTCTCAACGCTGACGAGCACCCCGGAAATCGACGACGCCTACCGCTGGGCAGTTGCCAACGATCTGCTGCAGGAACGCTGCAAGAAGGTGCTGCACCACTACTACGGCGATGATCCGCTCAAGCGTAAAGTGTCTTCGACGCTGCTGTCGTCGCTGCTGCTGTACGCAGGGTTCTACCTGCCGCTGCACTTCTCGGTGCACGCGACGCTGACGAACACCGCAGACATGATCCGCCTGATTCTGCGTGACAAGGCAGTGCATGGTTACTACTCTGGTTACAAGTACCAGCGCGGACTCGAGACGCAGAGCAAAGAGCGTCAGGAAGAGATGCGCAAGTTCACCTTCGACCTGCTGGAAGAGCTCTACGAGCTTGAGCTGCAGTACTCGGGTGAGCTGTACGAGCCGCTCGGCCTGATGGACGACGTTGCCGTGTTCGTGCGTTACAACGCGAACAAGGCGCTGATGAACCTCGGTTACCCGTCGCGGTTTACCGCTGAAGAGACCGAAGTGAACCCTGAGATTCTCGCGGCGCTGTCACCTGGCAGCAACGAAAACCACGACTTCTTCAGTGGATCAGGATCGAGCTACATCATCGGTAAGGGCGAAGACACCACCGACGACGACTGGGACTTCTAGGCTCAAGGGCTTAACGGCTCGAGGGCTCAGCGGCTCGATTCGGGCCGCACCGTCCGAATAGCGCACCGCGGGTTGGACGCTGGCACACGCCGGCAACCTTCCCGCGGTGCGCTGTTTTGTGCCCGAGCCAGCGCGATTCTTGTCGACTATGATCGACAAAACCTCCGCAAAGTAGCAGCTTGTCGACTATACTCGACAAGACAGGGAGGTTTGTGGTGGACAGAATCATTGAACGCCCGAGATACTTTTCGCGGATCCAGCCCTTTATCGACAAACCCCTCGTGAAGGTGCTCACCGGTGTGCGTCGCTGCGGCAAATCTACGATTCTGCAGCAGCTGCAAGAAGTGATTCGCGCGGGCAGCGCTGATCCACAAGTGTTTGCGATGAATTTTGAGTCCGCTGACGGGCTTCACATCACAGACGCAGCGGCGCTGCTACGGCGCATCGAAGCCGAAAACCTCAACAAAAACACCCGCGC
Organism: Dermabacter sp. HMSC06F07; assembly: GCF_001807345.1. Lineage (NCBI taxonomy): Bacteria > Bacillati > Actinomycetota > Actinomycetes > Micrococcales > Dermabacteraceae > Dermabacter > Dermabacter sp. HMSC06F07. Next base: position 1,998 of record NZ_KV788577.1, on the reverse strand, counting down.
GTATTTCTTCTTTGACGAAATTCAGCAGGTCGCCGACTGGGAGAAAGCCATCAACGCGATCCGCGTCGACTATGACGCAGATATCTATGTCACCGGGTCGAATTCGCGCATGCTTTCCGGTGATCTCGCCACACATCTTGCCGGTCGCTACGTTGAGTTCTTGATCCAACCGTTTTCGTTTGCGGAATTTGTCGAGCTGCACCGCCAAAGCGACCGCACACTGAGCGAACACTTCCAGCACTTTGTGCAGTTCGGCGGTTTCCCGGCGTTGAAATACTTCAACCTCGACCGGGAACCCTCGCTCGACTACCTTGACTCGGTGTACAACTCGGTTGTGCTCAAAGACGTGATTGAGTATCACCAGATCCGCGACGTCGACATTTTTCACCGCATCGTCGGTTACTGCTTCGCAAATATTGGAAAAACCTTCTCGGCGCAGTCACTGGTGCGTTTTTTCAAAAGCGAGGGGCGCACCGTTTCGGTTGATACCGTGTTGAACTACCTTGAGTTTTGCGTGAACGCTTTCTTGATTTATCGGGTTCCGCGCTTTGACATTGCGGGGAAGGCGAGGCTTCGGGCAACTGAGAAGTACTATGCGGTGGATCACGGTTTTCGTGAAACGCTCGGCCTTTCGAACCAGGCCGACATTGAGCTGACCCTCGAAAACATCGTGTGCGTGGAGCTGCTTGCGCGCGGGTACGAGGTAAGTGTCGGAAGAGCCGGCGCGCGCGAGATTGACTTCATCGCCCGCAAAGGTTCCGACACTGAGTACTTCCAGGTGAGTTACCTGCTCGGCAGCCAAAACACCGTCGACCGCGAGTTCGGTGCCTTTCGCGGGGTTACCGACAACTTCCCGAAAACCGTGCTGAGCATGGACCAGTTCGACATGAGCCGCGACGGGATCCAACACAAAAACATTATCGAGTGGCTTGTCGAGCCCTCACCGTTGCACAGCTAGGTGTCATCGCCTAGCCTGAATACCAACATGACCGGTACCGCTACCCATTTTGGTGGGAGCCCAGGGCCGGTCTTTGTTTTTCTCGATCTAGCCGTCATGCTCCTGTAGCCAAATGAGGCCACCCAACGCGCTGGGGCCGTGGCATTATTTAGGTAATCGTTCAGCCCGCTTCGACCATCAGGTTGGAGACGGGCTGGATTTCTTTCGAGGCATGAAAACCCGATGAAGAAGATCAAAAATCCCACCACGGTTGAAGTGCAGATTGCCCTCATGCGCTCACGAGGGATGGAGCTCAACGAATCCCTAGCAAGGCAGTGGCTGTCTAGCGTCTCTTACTACAGGCTGTCCGGGTATTGGTACGCCTACCGGATTCTCCCAGAGCCTGAAGACCCCAAACAGCCGCAACGCGCCGACAGCTTTGTGCGAGGCACGAAGTTCGAAGAAATAGTCGCTCTCTACGAATTCGACCGTAAAATGCGCACACTTATTTACGATGGGATTGAGCGGATTGAGGTTGCGCTACGTGCACGGATCGGCGAACTACTCGTCGCGAAAGGAGCCTTATCTTACAAAGATCCAGGTATCTTTCGTGAGGATTTCCGGCATCAAGACTGGCTAGAGACTGCTGAGAAGCGTGTGGATCGCGAGCGAAAACGTAACCGCGCTGTGGATCACTACAGTGTCAACTACGGGGATTACCCATTCTGGGTTCTTGCTGATGTCCTTGATTTTTCCGATATTTCCATCCTCTTTGATGGCCTCACTCTTGATGATCAGCGGAGTATTGCACACAGTTTCGGTTTCTTTGGCGACGTCGATCGATTGAACTCTAAGCAGAAGAAGAGCTACTACAACCAAGATCCCCTCGCTCGATGGTGCGAACAACTCACCGTTCTGCGAAACACAGGTGCACATCACGGCCGCGTATGGAACCGCCACTTCACCCCGGCAGCGACGAATGCTTTCCGAACGATACAAGAACTGTCTTGTCTCCCGAAGGGGCAAAGTCGGTGGGGTTACCCGCAAATCGTGGACACGTA